>CAYMJW010000110.1:0-8953 GCA_964390455.1 uncultured Methyloceanibacter sp.
CCCCTGACCTCGTCATTGCGAACGACGCGCTCTCCCAACTGAGCTACGGCCCCTTCCGGGTCCCGGCGAGGCCGGGTTTTGGGAGCCGGTTAGCTATTCCGTGGCGGTTCTGCCGTCAAGGACGCGACCACAGGGGCCTAAAGCCGCCGTTAAGCGTTGCATGGGAAGGCTTTGTCGCATGCGCGTCGCCCTCGTCATTCTCGCCGCAGCCGTCCTCGCCGGCTCGCCTGTCCATGCGGCGCCGCCGGCTGCGTCTCCGCCTCCGCGCGACGAGACCGACCCGCAGGCCAAGCGCATCACCGGATCGGAAACCTATGTCCCGACCTTCGGCCTGCGCGCCTCGATCGCACGTGGCTTCAAGGTGCATGGCGTGCTGGCGGTCGACGCCGGGCTCGACGTCCCCGACCCCAAGATGGTCAAGAGGGTCGAGGCGATGAAGCCGCGCATCATGGCCATGATGCGCGAAGCCGTGTTGAGCTACGCCTCGCTCTCCTACGTCGTCGGCGAACGGCCCGACGCCGACATGTTGCGGGCGCGCCTGCAGAAGGCCGTCGATGGAGTGATGGGCAAGGACGCCGTGAAGGTCGCACTCGCCAGCGTCATCGTCTTCAAGGACTGACGTCTACGAAGCGGCGCCCGCCGCGTCGTCCATGAACTTCGCCAGCTCGATGTCCTTGTCAGTGACGCCGCCTGCGTCGTGCGTCGCCAGCGTTACGTCGACCTTGCTGTAGACGTTGAACCATTCCGGATGGTGGTCCATGCGCTCGGCCTTCACGGCGACCTTGCTCATGAATTCCCAGGCCGCACTGAAGTCGGCGAACCTGTAGCTCTTCGAGATCGCGTCGCGACCTGAAACCTCACTCCAGCCCTTGAGCTGGGAGACGGCTGCCTTTGCACCGATCTTCTTCGTCATCGCCTGCTCCTGCGCTCCGGGAGATATAGCGCACTCAGCCCGCGCCGGACACGAAATAGAGCCACCGCCCGTCCTCGCGTATGCCGAGAACATAGCCCGGCCATGTCGCACCGTTGCGGAGTTCGTCCGCCTGGCCCTGGCCGAGCAGCCGATCGATGTCGCGTGCATCGGCTGGCGTGATCTCGTCGGCCTTGAGCATGGCGAGCGCCGGCCAGATATAGACTTTGCCCTGCGGCGTGTCCGCAACAGCGTGGGGATAGGAGAGGACGCGGCCGACCTGTTCGGCGGGAAAATCTCCCGTCCTCTCCTTCAGACTCCAGTATTCGCGATCACTGAGGCCTGCATTGTTTGAGCGGAAATCCGGCGTCTCGCTCGCGAACTGCGCCAGCTCGCGATAGCCGCCACTCCTGGCGATGTCCCTGAGATGACGTACGGTCCGCGCCACATCGTCCGGCAAGGCTCCGCCCGAAACGGCCGCTTCATCCTGCACAGCCGTTTCGGCCGCAGGCGTCTCTGGCGGATCGCATGCAGCAAACGCGACCGTCGCAAGGACGAAACTGGCGCAAAGCGCGCGCACAAACCAACTACCCCTGATTTCCCCGCGCACACCCTCGCGCCACGCTCGCAAAAAGCGCAAGGGGGCCCCGCGGGATTCTTTTGCCCTAGAAAGTAAGGCCGACGGCCTTCGACAGGTCGGCGAGCAACTGAACCTCGGAGACGACCTTGATCGTCGTCATGCCCATGTCGCGCGCAGGCTTCAGGTTGATGCCGAGGTCGTCGAGGTAAACGCACTGCGGGGGCTGAACGCCGAGTGCGTCGCACATCATCCGGTAAATCCGCGGGTCGGGTTTGCGCACGCCTGCCTTCGAACTCTCGATGACGTGGTCGAACCGGGCGAAGATGTCGGCGATCTGGCTCGCCTTCTCGATAGAGGAGGACATGCCCGCCCCTTTCCCGGTCGGTGCGTTGTTGGTGATGCAGCCGACCTTGAACTTCGCCTTGCAGGCGCAGAAGGCCTCGACCACGCGCGGTCGCAGATCTCCTGAAAGCAGCGCCAGGACATCCTTGCCGGGAATTGAATGACCAAGGGCCTTCGCCTCTTCGGCGAACAGCCTGTCGAATGTCGCCGCATCGACCTCCGAGCGCTCGATCCGCGCCCATGCGTTGCTGTCCGGGTTGACCGAGTTGATCCGCCGAATGATGTCGACGGGCAGGCCCCGCTCGCGCTCATAGCGGTTGAAGGCGTCAAAAGGCGACGTCGTGAAGACGCCGCCGAAGTCCCACAGGACTGCCTTCACCTCGGCAGGCGATGACATCAGGCGCCGACCTTTTCGGAGACTGCCGGCTTGTCGGTGCGCGGACCCCACTCAAGGCCCATCTTATCGAGCAGGTTCTCGTCCGCGCTGGCTTCCGGATTGGCCGTGGTTAGCAGCTTGGAGCCGACGAAGAATGAGTTGGCGCCTGCCGCAAGGCAAAGGGCCTGGCCTTCCTCCGTCATGTTCTCACGGCCTGCCGACAGCCGTATCCACGACGCCGGGAAGACGATCCGCGATACCGCGATCGCCCGCGCAAGTTCAACCGCGCCCACCGGTTCGGACTTTCCGAGCGGCGTACCGTCGATCGGCATCAGCGAATTGATCGGCACGCTTTCGGGGTGCGGCGTGATCTTGGAGAGTTCATGAATCAGCCCGACGCGGTCCGCCCTGCTCTCGCCCATGCCGAGGATGCCGCCGCAGCACAGCGACACGCCCGCCTTGCGACACCGGTCTAGCGTCTCGAGCCGGTCCTCATAGGTCCGCGTCGTCGTCACCTTGCCGTAGTATTCACGCGAGGTATCGAGGTTGTGGTTGTAGTAGTCGAGCCCCGCCGCCTTAAGCTTCTCCGCCTGCCCTTCCTCGAGCATGCCGAGCGTGACGCAGGTCTCCATGCCTTCTGCCTTCACTGCCGAGATCATCTCGCAAACCCTCGGCAGGTCGCGGTCCTTCAGCGAGCGCCAGGCCGCTCCCATGCAAAAACGGTCGGCGCCGTTGGCCTTGGCCTGCCGCGCCTCGGCGATCACGGCGTCGACATCCAGCAGCCGGGAAGCGTTGAGCCCGGTCTTGAAATGCGCCGACTGGCTGCAATAGCCACAATCCTCGGGGCATCCGCCGGTCTTGATCGACAGCAGCTGCGATTTCTGGATGCGTCCTTCTGGCCAGTTGGCCTCGCGCACTTTCAACGCCTTCAGCAGCAGGTCAGGAAGGGGAAGATCAAAGAGCGCCGCGATCTCCTCGCGCGTCCAGTCATAGCGGGGCGCCCATTCTCCGGAAGAAACTGGGGCGGCGGTCATGCAGGAACTCCCGGAAAGGCTGCCCGGGATAACGACCCGCGGGCTCTAAAGCAACGGCGCTCCCTTTGGGGGAGCGCCGCCGTAGTTCTGTAGAGTGAAATCAGCGTTCCCGGACCGGGTCCGGCTGCTGGCCAGTGATGCCCAGCTCGGGGTTGGGTTCGTGGCCGGTCACGACGATGCCCTTCGCCAGTTTCGAGTTCCACATGCCGTAGACGAAATACACCAGCACGCCGACAATGAGGTACGGGATGAAGAAATTCCGCGTCCTTTCTTCCGACATCAGCGACATCACGAGGATCGCGCACATCGAAGCGCCTAGTACTGCGATAGTGACGATGAGCCAGGTAGGCATCTTGAACGGCCGGTTGAGGTCAGGCCGCGCGAAACGCAGGTAGATCACCGTGATACAGATGAACATGAAGGCGACGAGCGTGCCGACGTTGGTGGTGTCGCCGAGGAAGTCGAGGCCGGTGAAGCCCGCAAAACCCGCAGCTACGATGCCGACGACGATGGTGTTGGCCCACGGCGTCTGCGTCTTCGGATTGACCTTGGAGAACACGGAAGGCAGCAGGCCGTCGCGTGACATCGTGTAGAAAATGCGGGTCTGGCCGTAGAGCAGAACCAGCATCACCGAAGAGAGACCCGCGAAAGCACCGAGCTTCACCAGGAAAGCGAACCAGGGAAGCCCAATGGCGTTGACCGCCTTGGCAATCGGCGCCGGATCGTTGAGCTCGGTGTAGGGGACAATGCCAACCAGCACAGCGCAGGTGAGGATGTAGAGGATCGTGCAGACGATGAGCGAGCCGAGAATGCCGATCGGCATGTCCCGTGCCGGATTCTTGGATTCCGCCCCTGCCGTCGAGACCGCCTCGAAACCGATGTAGGCGAAGAAGATCACTGCAGCGGCCGAGATCAGGCCGCCAATTCCGTAGGCCGATTCCCGGCTTTGCCCGCTGATTACATTGCCCAGCGCCGTCCAGATCTGCCCGCCAAGCGACATGTCCGATCCCGGCGGCGGCGCCGGCACCTGTTCGGGGACGAGTGGGGACCAGTTGGCGGGGTTTACGTAGAAGAAGCCGATGGCGATGAAGGCGACGACGACGGTGACCTTGATGGCGACGACGATGTTGTTGACGGTCGCGGACTCGGAAACCCCGACGACAAGGAGCGAGGTGACGGCGACGATCCCCAGCAGCGCCGGGAGATTCACGATGCCGGTGACCATCTCGCCTGTCGCCAGGTCCCTCACCTCAACGCCTGGCGCCGCCGTCAGCGCAGCAGGGATTGTGATCCCGAGATCGTGGAGAAGGCTTGTCGTGTAGCCGGACCAGCCAACCGCCACAGTGGAAGCCGCAACGCCATACTCCAGCAGCAGCAGCACGCCCATGATCCAGGCGATGAATTCGCCGAGCGAGGCGTACGAGTAGGAGTAGGCCGAGCCGGAGACAGGAATCGCCGCGGCGAGCTCGGAATAGCAGAGCGCGACGAGAGCGCAGAGCACGCCGGTGATCACGAAGGAGATCATGATACCCGGGCCGGCAAATTCGGCGGCCGCCCTGCCCGTCAGCACGAAGATGCCGGTGCCGATGATGCAGCCGATGCCGAGCAGGACCAGGTTGAGCGCCCCAAGCGTCTTCTTGAGCTCGCCTCCCTGGTGCTCGGCGTGCATCTGCTCGACCGACTTGCGGGCAAACAGTTGCCCGAGACCACGTCCTGCCATCCGAAAGACCCTCCGCCGCGGGCACTCTGGGCCCGCCGATTTGTGCCGGACGCTAGCCGGACCTGTCGAAAGCGGCAACCGGCCCTCGTTTACCTTTCGGCGAGGCCGGTTTTGCGCCTGCGAACACAGCAGAAGGGCAGAGCCTGCTCAGATATCGACCGTTCCCGGATCGCCTGCTCGGCGCCAGGGACCGATGTGACGCGGGTCGTCACGCCGCCGCCGGTCCGGTCCGAAGTAGTTCCCGCACTGCACGAAGGGGCGCCTGCGCTCGATGATGGCGTTCACCCTATTGGCCACATCGACGGCCCGCACGGGTTTCACCAGGAACTCGTCGACGCCCGCGTTGATCGCATCGAGCACGCGCCTGCGTTCCGAATAGGCCGTGACCATTACCAGGGGCAGATAGATGTCCGGGCTGTGCTTGTCGTTGCGAATGCGGCGGCAGAATTCCAGCCCATCATGGCCGCCGAGCTTGAAGTCGACAAAGGCGATGTCGATGTCGCCACCCGCCGCGATGCCAAGGGCCTCGCGGCTGGTCTGCGCCTCCTCGATCCGGCGCATGCCAAAGCCCAGCAGGATCGCCCGGAGGAGACCCCGCATGTGCGCATTATCGTCCAGTATCAGCGCCGATACGCTTTCGAGACCCATGCCATCCCACGTCTGCCGACAGGCAGCCGCTCGCCCCACCCGCTCCGAGCGATTTCCCCGATCCGGCCTTGTGGCCGCCTTCCGTGCCCAAGGCAAATTCCTTCAGATTCGAAACAAGTGCAATTGTACAGGACTGGCTTGGACTGCTTCTGATTTGCGTCCCCCAAGGCCGTGACGACAGCTCCAGCCTCCGATAGGGAAACGCAGCAGATCAAACGGACGAGGCGCTTGAGCCCCACACCAGAGCAGATCGCACAACTCGCCTCGGGCCGCGTGCTCGTGGTCGGCGACGTCATGGTCGATCACTATGTCACAGGCCGCGTCTCGCGCGTGTCGGACGAGGCGCCGGTTCCGATCATCCATGTTTCCGGAGAACGCTGGACGCCGGGCGGCGCCGCCAACGTGGCGGCCAACATCGCCTCACTTGGCGGCGCGACTGTTCTCGTCGGCGTCGTGGGAAAAGACGCGGCCGCAACCACGCTGTCCGACCTGATGGCGCCGCTCTCGAAATCCGTCCGCGCAGAGCTGGTGGTCGAGGCCGGGCGGCCAACGACGATCAAGACACGCTACATGGGCGGGCAGCACCAGATCGTCCGCGTCGACCGCGAAGAGCCGGCGCCCATCTCGAAAGAGACGGAAGCCGCCCTCGCAGCCGCCATCGAAAAGCTCGCGCACGGCTGCCGCGCCGTGATGATCTCGGACTACGCCAAGGGAGCGCTGACCGATCGCGTGATCAAGGCGGCGATCGACGCGGCGCGCGGCGTCGGCATTCCCGTCGTGATCGATCCCAAGCGCACCGACTGGACGGCCTACGCCGGCGCAACGGTGATCACACCCAACCGCAAGGAGCTGCAGCTCGCCAGCCACGTACCGTGCTCGAGCGACGACGACTGCGCCCAGGCCGCCGGCATCGCCATCAGGGCGACAAGGGCAGCCATCCTGCTCACGCGTTCCGAACATGGGATGTCGCTTTACCGGGACGGGAAGAAGGCCGTTCACCTGTCCGCCAAGGCGCGGGAAGTTTTCGATGTCTCGGGCGCCGGCGACACGGTGGCCGCCTCGATCGCACTGGCGCTGGCGTCAGGCCTTGAACTCGAGGCCGCGATGCAGATCGCCAACACCGCAGCCGGCATCGTGGTTGGCAAGCGCGGCACGGCCACGGCTTCGCCTGCCGAACTGCTCGCCGAGACCGGCGGCAGCCGCGGCCTTGGCGGCTCGCCCGGCGCCCTCTCCCTGGCCGAGGCGAAGAAGCTTCGCGAGAAATGGGCCAGCGACGGTCTTACGGTCGGCTTCACCAATGGGTGCTTCGACATCCTCCATGCCGGCCACGTCTCGCTGCTGAGGCAGGCTGCTGCGGCATGCGACCGGCTGATCGTTGCGCTGAATACCGACGCTTCGGTGCGCGGCCTGAAAGGCCCTGAACGGCCGGTGCAGTCCGAACAGGTCCGCGCGGCCGTCATGGCGGCAATAAAGGGGGTCGACGCCGTGATCCTGTTCGGGGAACAGACGCCGCTGGATGTGATCCGCGAGCTGCAGCCCGATGTCCTGGTCAAAGGGGCGGACTATGCAGAAGACCAGATCGTTGGCGCCGACATAGTGCGGGCGCGGGGCGGGCGGGTCGTACGCATCACGCTTGTCGACGGTCAGTCGACCACCAGCGTCATCGAGAAGTCGAAGCGCGGCGGCTAGCGGCGAAGGACAAAGAACGCGAGTTGCGTGTTCTGGTCGCGATGCTTGCCGCCCAGCCCTGCGGCGAAGAACGCCGCCGCCGCGCCAGCCAGCAACGACGCCGCCGCGATGAAGGCTGAAATCACGGTCAGTTTCCGCGCCGTTTCCGCGCGCCGTTCTGTCAGGCTCTCGTCCGCGGCGGTCGGATTCCCGGCCGGCTCGCGAGCGGCGGCCTCGTCAACTTCCTGGCTTGCGGCCTCGGCTACGGCGCCGACCAGATCGCCCCGGCCATCCGCATTCTCGGCGGCCGCGGTTACTCCGCCAATGCCGGCGAAGGCAATCGTCGCAGCCGCGATCACGCCAACACCCCAGGTCAGCAGACCATGGAGCCCGTCGCGAACATCAACTTCGTGTTCTGTGGCGTCCGGCTGGCGCGCGCGCAGCCGCGCGGTCACATAGCCTCCGACGGTGAAGCTCGCGAGCTGCACCCAGAGCAGCCATAGACCTGCGCCAAAAACGTAGAGCGCAGGCGCAATGCCTTCGCCCTCGTATGGTGAAGTGACGCCAAGCCCGAGCGCCGCGCCGAAGGTCAGGAGGATAAGAGCGATTGCAGTGGTGAGAACGGCGCCTGCGAAGATCGCGGCCCAGTCTACCCTCGAATTGACGCCAGCCAGATCGGCCATTTTTCACTCTCCCGGCCGGCGGTCAGCGAACGCCAACGAATGACAGAATGGCCAGCACAACGACAATCAGACCGACGAGATAAATAATGGAATTCACGTGAAGCTCCCAACGTCCGCGTTTGCGCGAGCGTGTCCGCGCGCTGCGTAGTTAATGTTCAGCCGTCCGGATGGTTCCGATTGGGACTGGTGGGTTCTCGCAGGGAGGGCGTCGGCGATCCTGCCTGACCGGCGCGGACCTGCCGTCTGCGGCGCAAAGCCTGCATGCCCCGCGCGGCAATTCCGACTTGACTTGGGCGCCCTTGCTCCGGTTAACGATCCGGCGCTGCGGGGAAGCCGCGGATTTCCAGGAGAGGCGCGATGCGCGTGACGATGATCGGCGCCGGCTATGTCGGCCTCGTGTCCGGGGCCTGCTTTGCCGATTTCGGGCATACCGTCACGTGCGTGGACAAGGACCCGGGCAAGATCGAACGCCTGAAGGATGGCGTGATGCCGATCTTCGAGCCGGGCCTTGCCGAACTGGTCGCCTCCAACGTCAAGGAAGGCCGGCTGTCCTTCACGCTCGATGCGGGCGACGCCATTCGCAATGCCGATGCCATCTTCATCGCCGTCGGCACGCCCTCGCGCCGCGGCGACGGTCATGCCGATCTCTCCTATGTCTACGCCGCCGCGAAAGAGATCGCCGAGCACATGGACGGCTTCACGGTGGTGGTCACCAAGTCGACAGTGCCGGTCGGCACAGGCGATGAGGTCGAGGAGATCATCCGCAAGGCCAATCCGAAAGCGAAGTTCGCCGTCGTCTCGAACCCGGAGTTCCTGCGCGAAGGCGCCGCCATCAATGACTTCAAGCGGCCCGACCGCGTGGTCGTCGGCACCGACAGCGAGGAAGCGCGCGAGGTGATGCGCCAGCTTTACCGGCCGCTCTTCCTCAACGAGACGCCGATGCTGTTCACCGAACGGCGGCAATTGCGCCCCCTGCTCCTGGTGGTCGTCCT
>CAYMJW010000111.1:0-8926 GCA_964390455.1 uncultured Methyloceanibacter sp.
GCAAAGGTGCCGCGCTGAACACGGTGCAGATCGCCGAGACGATCATCAACCGCAAATTGCTCGACCGCGCCGCGTAAACGGCCGCGCGGGAGGCCTAGGCTTCGGTCAGGGCCGTGAAGCGTTGCGTTTCCGGCTCGAGGCTGAGCAGCTCGCCGCTGCCGAGATCGAAATGGAGGCCATGCAGCGTGAGCAGGCCGTCCTCCACGCGCTGCTTGATGAACGGGAAGCTGCCGAGATTCGCCAACGAAGAGCGCACCGCGGCAAGCTCGAAGGCCATCTCATCGCCATAAGCGAACACGTCGCTTTCGACGAGTTTCAGATCGTTGAGCAGCGTGAGCCAGCGGCCGATGAACCCCTGCTCGGGAAGGTTGTCGCGCACGCCGCGGCGATAAGCGTTGACGCCGCCGCAATTGGAATGGCCGAGCACGATGATGTGGGGCACCTTGAGCGCGGTCGCGGCAAATTCCACCGCGGCGCTGGTGCCGTGATACTTGCCTTCCGGTTCGTAGGGCGGCACCAGATTGGCGACGTTGCGCATAATGAACAGCGAGCCCGGCTCCGCGTCGAAGATCGCCGAGACGTCGACCCGCGCATCGCAGCAGGCAATCACCATCGCCGCCGGCGTCTGGCCGAGCTTTGCGAGTTGGAGATAGCGTCCGCGATTCTTGGCATGCTCGTCGCGGCGAAAGCGGACATGGCCCTCGACGAGCGTTCTTGGCAGTTGCAAGGCGTTTCCCTCCCTCAGCCCGGCCGGCGGCAGCATTTCAGCAGCATCCCCGTTTGTCCAGATCGCGGCTGATTGGTCGCCTCGTTGGAGCGCGGGGAACCGGACGCAACCCTATCGGGCAAACGCCAGACCGACCCGGCGGCCCATGCGTCGCCTTTGGCCCTTGCGATTGCGCCTAAGCCCGGCCAGACTGCGCCCAACGCCGCCCAAAAAGGCAGATAGTCGGGGGAGGACCGATGGCAGGTGCTGGAGGATCTGTAGCCGCGAGCGATCGCATCGGCCTGCTCGACAAGGCCCATATCATCGCGCCTCCCGGCTATAACCGCTGGCTCGTGCCGCCAGCCGCGCTCGCCATCCATCTCTGCATCGGCATGGCCTACGGCTTCAGCGTGTTCTGGCTGCCGCTGGGGCGCGCCGTCGGCGTGTCGCAGGGGCTCGACAAGGCCATCCCCTGTCCCGGCGACGCGACCACCTTCTTCGGCAAGGTCGCCATCACCGCCCAAGCTTTGTTCGCCACCGACTGCGACTGGACCCAGTTCGACCTCGGCTGGATGTACACGCTGTTCTTTGTTCTGCTCGGGGTCTCGGCTGCGATCTGGGGCGGCTGGCTCGAGCGGGTCGGACCGCGCAAGGCCGGCATCGTCTCGGCCTTGTGCTGGTGCGGCGGGTTGATGATCTCGGCGCTTGGCGTCTATCTGCATCAACTCTGGCTGATGTGGCTCGGCTCGGGGTTCATCGGCGGCATCGGGCTTGGTCTCGGTTACATTTCGCCCGTTTCGACGCTGATCAAATGGTTTCCCGATCGCCGCGGCATGGCCACGGGACTTGCCATCATGGGCTTCGGCGGCGGCGCCATGATCGGCTCGCCGTTCGCCACCATCCTGATGAACTATTACGCCACGCCGACCTCGGTCGGCGTCTGGGAAACCTTCGTGACCATGGGGGCGGTCTATTTCGTCTTCATGATGAGCGGCGCCTTTGGCTACAGGCTGCCGCCAACGGGGTGGAAGCCCAAAGGCTGGACGCCGACGGTCAATGCCAAGGCGATGATCGCGACCGGGCACGTCCACCTCAGGGACGCCCACAAGACCGTGCAGTTCTGGCTGCTCTGGGCGGTGCTCTGCCTCAACGTCTCCGCCGGCATCGGCATCATCGGCGCCGCCTCGCCCATGCTGCAGGAGACCTTCGGCGGCAGGCTGTTCGGCGACGCTTCCGTCGGCTTCCTCGATTTCACCGACGACCAGAAGGCCAAGGCGGCGCTGGTGGGGGCCGCCTTCGTCGGACTGTTCTCGCTGTTCAACATCGCCGGCCGCATCTTCTGGGCGTCGCTGTCCGACAAGATCGGCCGCAAGACCACGTATTTCATTTTCTTTGCGCTCGGCTTTGCTTGCTATGCCGCCTCACCCACTCTGGCCACGCTCGGCGCGCTGGCCCTATTCGCCGCGGTCATGTGCGTGATCGCCTCGATGTATGGCGGCGGCTTCGCCACCATTCCCGCCTATCTCGCCGATGTGTTCGGGACGCAATTCGTGGGCGCCATCCACGGGCGGCTGCTGACGGCCTGGTCGACCGCCGGCATCGTCGGCCCGGTGATCGTGAACTACATGCACGATGCGCGCAAAGCCGAAGGCATACCGGCCGACCAGATCTACATCCCGATCTTCTACGTCCTCGCCGGCCTGCTCGCGGCGGGCTTCGTCGCCAACCTCCTGGTCCGGCCGCTCAACAAGAAATGGTTCATGAAGCCGGAGGAGGTCGAGGCGCTCCAGGTCAAGTCCGCCGTCGCCTCGGCAAGACGGGTGACCGAGATCCGCCACACCGACGAGGTCAACCGGAACATCCGTCTGCTCCAGCCGATCGGCATGGCGCTGATCGCCGTGGCGCTCGTCTGGTGGATCACATTCAACACCAAGGTCGGCGGCATCGGCGGGGCGTGGCAATGCCTGTTCGTCACGACCGGACCTTGCGCCGACGGCATCGCCAAAGCCGAGCTTGCCGGGTACTTTGCCTATCGGCCGTTCCTGATGTGGATCGGCGTGGCAACGTGGTCCGCAGGCGTGATCCTCAACCCGCGCCGCATCGAGATCGCGCCGCTCGCCTGGGCGGCCGTGGGCATCCCGCTTCTCTGGGCGGTGTGGATCACGATCGAGAAGGCCCTGGTGCTGTTCACTTGAGGCGCGGTCCGCTGACAGCGAGCGGAGACGCCTGAACAAGAGCCCCAGATGTGGCCTTATTGGCTGGAAGAGCCTCAAAGTCTCGGTTTTCGGCCAAATTTTCTGTCAGAATTTCTTAATGTGGCTGTCAGGAAGCGTTCATGGCCGCGTCATGCAGTCCTAATGCCCTTACCCCATTATCCCTTCCTGTAAGTTCACCGAAGGAGACGACCAATGAAAGAGTGGCTGAAGCCCGAGATCACCGAGTCCGAGGCCGGCATGGAAGTGACGAGCTACCTTCCCGCCGAGCTCGACCGCGCTTAATTCAAGCGTCGACCTTACAAGTTTTTCGTTCGAAAATGGCGGTTCCCACGAAGTGGGGATCGCCATTTTTGCGCCTGGCGTGAGCCTCTCGCGCTACTCTCGCCCGCATGTTCGATTCGCTCCTCCTCGCTCTTCTCTCTATTCCCGTTATCGCCGTCGTCAGCTTGGTCTTGACGCTCGGCGCGCGTGCTCGGCTTAAGCGGCTCGAAGCAAAGCTCGCCACGCTTGAGCGGTGGCTCGCTGACAGGGCCGAATTCGCTCCCTCGCCCGAAGCGCCGCCTGCGCCGCTGCCGCCAGCGGTCGAAGCGGCTCAGATAGAATCCGAAGCGCAAGAAGTGATCCCTCCCGCTTCGGAACCTGTGCCGCCACCTCCTCCCCCGCCGCCGGCCAAAGCCAAAGCGAGCCTCGAGGAGCGTTTCGGCACGCAATGGGCGGTCTGGGCCGGCGGCATCGCGCTCGCGCTTGGCGGCTTCTTCCTCGTCCGCTACTCGATCGAGCAGGGCTGGTTCGGGCCGGCGCAGAGGGTGCTGCTCGGAGGCCTGGTGGCGCTCGCTTCGATCGGAGCCGGCGAATGGGCGAGGCGCCGGGAGATCGGAAGCGGGATCATCGGTCTTCCCAAGGCGCATATCCCGAGCGTGCTGACGGCGGCGGGAACGGCGATCGCCTATGCCGACGTTTACGCGGCCTACGCGCTTTACGGCTTCATCGGTCCGGCCGTGGCGTTCGTTCTGCTGGGGATCGTGGCGCTCTCGACGCTTGCCGCGGCGCTGCTTCATGGGCCCGCGCTTGCGGGTCTTGGCCTCATCGGCGCCTTCGTCACCCCGCTGATCGTCGCGACCGAGGCGCCGAGCTATTGGGCGCTCTATCTCTATCTCGCCGTCGTCACCGCCGCCGCGTTCGCGCTGGCCCGGGCGAAGCTGTGGCGCTGGCTTGCCATCGCCGCGATCGCGGCGAGCGTGGCGTGGGTGCTGCCTTGGATTGGCGATCTCTCGGCGCTCACGCCGCAAGCGTTCTATCTCAGCGCCTGCTTCACGCTCGCCGCGCTCTTCATCGTCTCCGGTCTTCTGTTCGGACCGGATGCCGCGCCGGGTGAGATCGACGCGGTCTCGTCGGCGACGCTTGGCGCCTATCTCTTCGCTTCGATGCTGCTCGTTCTCGCCACCGGTCACGATACGCTGGCGCTTTCCTTGTTCGTGCTCCTTGTCGCCTCGGCGATCGCCATCGCCTGGCGAAGCGATGCGGCCGTGGCCGCGGTTCCCGTTGCCGCGCTGCTTGTGGCGCTCATCTTCTGGCAATGGTCGATCGATTTCGACGTCGCCGTGCTCGGCCTCCCCAACGGTCCGGTTCCCGACAGCCTGTGGAAGCCCGAGCATTATCTGTTCGGCGCGCCGCTCATGCTCGGCGTTGGCCTCGCAGCTCTCTTCGGCGCCGCGGGCTTTCTCGCGCAATCCCGCGCCAGCCGGCCCGCCGTCGCGATCCTGTGGAGCGCAACCGCCGTATCGGCTCCGCTTGCCATTCTGATTGCGCTCTATTGGCGCATTGCCGACTTTGATCGATCGATCCCCTTTGCCGCGGCCGCCGTCCTTCTCGCCGGCGCGTTCGCCCTTGCCACTGAGGCCCTGAGCAAGAGAAGGGCGCAAGCGACGGGCGAAGGGCCGAGCGCCATCTTCGCCACCGGCGCCATGGCTTCACTCGCGCTCGCTCTCAGCCTCGCGCTCGAGAAAGGCTGGCTCACCATCGCGCTTTCTCTCATGGTTCCCGGTATTGCCTGGATCGCCGAGAAGCGGCCGTGGCCCGCGTTGCGCTGGCTCGCCGCCACCGTCACCATCGCCGTGATCGGCCGCATCGCCTGGGATCCGTACATCGTCGGCGAGGCGCTCGGCACCCGGCCCGTCTTCAACTGGCTGCTCTATGGCTATGGCGTGCCGGCGGTCTCGTTCTTCGTGGCCGGGTACATGCTGCGGCGGGAGGCGGACGATGTCCCCGCCCGCGTGGTCGATGCCGCGTCGATCCTGTTTGCCGTGCTGCTCGTCGTGCTGGAGGTCCGGCATGCGCTGAGTGGCGATCCCTTTGTGATGGGAAGCCCGCTCGCCGAGACCGCGCTCAATGCCTCGCTCCTGCTGGCAATGGTCATCGGGCTCGAACGCCTCCGCGCCAAGAGCGGGAGCGTGGTACATGACTTCGGCGCCTTGGCGCTTGCCGGCGTGGTCCTGGTGATGATCGGGTGGAATCTGGTTTTGGAGGCCAACCCCCTCGTCACCGGCGAGCCGGTCGGCGGGGCGTTCATCAATCTGATCCTGCTCGGCTACGGCATCCCCGCTTTTCTCGCCGGCGTCCTTGCCGTCGTCACCTATGGCACGCGGCCCTATTGGTACAGCGTGACCGCAGCGGCCGCGTCGCTTGCACTTGCGCTCGCCTATTTGTCGCTCGAGATTTGCAGGCTCTATCACGGACCGGTGCTGACCGAGGGCGTAACCTCCGACGCCGAGCAATACACCTATTCGGCGGTCTGGCTCCTGTTCGGCGTCGCCCTTCTCGGCGGCGGGCTCTCGCTTCGCTCGCTCCCGTTGCGCATCGCTTCTGCCGCCGTGCTCGTGCTGACCGTGTTCAAGGTGTTCCTTGTCGATATGTCGAATCTGACCGGGATCTACCGCGCGCTGTCCTTCCTCGGCCTCGGCGCGGTCCTGATCGGCATCGGCTGGCTCTATCAGCGCCTGCTGTTCCCGCGCGCGCCGGCGCCCGCACAACCCGCGGCCACCGACTGAGCCGCCCTTCGCGGGGTCCTTGTCTCGCAAGGGGCCGCCAACTATGGTCGGCCCGGCCCCGAAACCGACGAAGACCGACATGAGCGACGACAAGAGCCAAAAGATCGACAAGACCGTCACCGGCAATTTCTTCGAGGACTTCAAGCTCGGGCAAGAGATCGTGCACGCCACCCCGCGCACCGTGACGGTGGGCGATGTGAGCCTCTTCACCGCTCTCTACGGTCCGCGCTTTGCCGTGCAGTCCTCGGACGCCTTCGCGCAATCGATCGGCTATCCGCGCTCGCCGATCGACGATCTCCTCGTCTTTCACATCGTCATCGGCAAGACCGTGCCGGACATCTCGCGCAACGCCATCGCCAATCTCGGCTACGCCGAGTTTCGTTTCCTCGCGCCCGTCTATCCCGGCGATACGCTCGCCTCGGTCTCCGAAGTGATCGGGGTCAAGGAGAACTCCAACAAGAAGAGCGGCACCGTCTATGTGCGCTCGACGGGGCGGAACCAGCGCGGGCAGGAGGTGCTCTCCTATGCGCGCTGGGTGATGGTCAACAAGCGCAACCTCGACTCTCCCGCCCCCACGCCCGTGGTTCCGGAGCTTGCCGCAAGCGTCGATCCGGCGACGCTCGGTGGGGCGCTGCCGCCGCTCACGCTGTCCGGCTACGATTGTGCGCTCGCCGGTTCGCCGCGGCGCTTCGGCGACTACGCGATCGGTGACAAGATCGATCATGTGGACGGGCAGACCATCGAGGAGGCCGAGCATCAGCTCGCCACGCGCCTGTTCCAGAACACCGCGCGCGTGCATTTCAACCAGCATATCGAGGGCAAGGGCCGGTTCGGGCGAAGGCTCGTCTATGGCGGCCATATCATCTCGATTGCCCGCTCCTTGAGCTTCAACGGGCTCGCCAATGCCTTCCACATTCTTGGGCTGAACGGCGCGCGCCATGTCGCGCCGTCTTTCGCCGGCGACACGATCTATGCCTGGAGCGAGGTGCTCGACAAAGCCGAGCTGCAAGGCCGCTCGGACATGGGCGCGCTCCGCCTGCGCACCTTCGCCGTGAAAGACCGCGATTGCGCCGGCTTTCCCGGCCTGAAGGCCGACGGGAACCCCGAGGACGGCGTGGTTCTTGATATGGACTATTGGGTTGCGCTGCCGCGTTAGTCTTGCCTTCGCCGTTCAGCGATTGTCATGCCCGCGAAAGCGGGCATCCAGTATCCTCTTAACTCGAACCAAGCGCGATGCCTGGCGGTTACTGGATCGTCCGCCTTCGCGGACGATGACATAGGAGGAAGGTGATGCGACAAAAATTGGTCTCGGCAGCGATTGTTTTCGGGGCAGTGCTTGCTCTCGGATCACCAGCGAGTGCCGCCGACAGCGCAACCGCGAACCTGAAGGACGCGAGCGGCAACGAGGTCGGCAAGGCCACGCTGACGAATACGCCGAACGGCGTGCTGATCCGCCTCGATCTGACCGCAGCGCCCGCGGGCGAGCACGCCTTCCACATTCACGCGACCGGTAAATGCGAGCCGCCGGACTTCAAATCGGCGGGTCCCCATTTCAACCCCGATACGGCCAAGCACGGGTTCGAGAACCCTGAAGGCCCGCATGCCGGTGACATGCCGAATCTTTTCGTTCCCGGCGACGGCAAGCTCAGCCTCGAGGTGCTGAACCCGGGGGCGAGCTTGAGCGGCGAAGCGGCGCTCCTCGATACGGACGGCGCGGCGCTCGTGATCCACGCCGGCCCTGACGACTACCAGACCGACCCCGCCGGTAACGCCGGCGACCGCATCGCCTGCGGCGTTATCGCCCCCTAGCTTCGGCTTAGGGTCCAGACCGGTTCGATTGCCGAGGCCCTCCGACTTGCGTTATGAGAGGGCTCGTCTGGGCTCCAACTGACCGAAAAACCATGGGCAAGGCCAAATTGGGGGCAGAGCGCCCGCTCTCCCCGCACCTCCAGATTTACCGGCCGATGCTGACGATGATGATGTCGATCGCGCATCGCGTCTCGGGGGCTGCGAATGCGGCTGGCTTTGTGCTCCTTGCCTGGTGGCTGGTCGCCATCGCCTCGGGCCCCGAGGCCTACGCCCAAGTTTCGAGCTGCTTCGCGAGCCTCCCCGGCCGCATCGTGCTGTTCCTGTTCACCTGGTCGCTCGTCCATCACATGCTGGGCGGCATCCGCCACCTGATCTGGGATACGGGCCGCGGCCTCGACAAGACGAGCATCGAATTGTTCGCCTGGCTCACCATCATCGGCTCGACATTGCTCACGGTGCTGATTTGGTACGCGGGCTACGCGCTCAGAGGGAGCCACTAGCATGGCCACGCCTCTGAAAAAGGTGCGCGGGCTTGGCGCCGCTCATGGCGGCACCGAAACCTTCTGGCGCCAGCGCCTGACCGCGATCGCCAACATCCCGCTCGTGCTGTTCCTGATCTATTCGATCGTCAGCCATGTCGGCGCCGACTACGGCACGGTGAAAGCCTATTTCGCGCATCCCATCGTGGCCGTGCTCATGCTCGCGCTCGTGATCTCCGCCGCCATCCATATGCGCATCGGCCTGAAGGAGATCATCGAGGATTATGTCCACGGCGAAGGCGCGAAGATCGCCGCCATCGTGCTCGCAACTTTCTTCGCGGCCGGAATCGGTCTCGCCGCTTCTCTCGCCATCCTCAAGATCAGTGTCGGATCCTAGCGCTATGGCTCAAGACGCGACGCCACACGACGATGCGCCCCACAGCACGGTCAAGGTGAACGGCCGCGCTTATCCCGTCGTCGACCATGCCTATGACGTGGTGGTGGTCGGCGCCGGAGGTTCGGGCTTGCGCGCGGTCGTCGGCTGTAGCGAAGCGGGCCTGCGCACCGCCTGCATCACCAAGGTGTTCCCGACCCGCTCGCACACCGTTGCGGCGCAAGGCGGCATCGCGGCGGCGCTCGGCAATATGGGCCCCGACGATTGGCGCTGGC
>CAYMJW010000112.1:0-4703 GCA_964390455.1 uncultured Methyloceanibacter sp.
CTGCTCACCGCCTTTCTCGGCGTGAGCGGCGGCTTCATCATGGTGCCGGCGATGATCTACCTCTTGCGCATGCCGACCAATGTCGTGATTGGCACCTCGATCTTTCAGATCATCTTCGTCACCGCAATGGTGACCGTGCTCCATGCCAGCTTCTCGCAGACGCTCGATGTGGTGCTTGCGCTGGTCCTCGCCGCAGGCGGCGTCATCGGCGGTCAGTTCGGGGTCCGGGCCGGGCAAAAGCTCAGGGGCGAGCAGCTTCGCGCGCTGCTTGCGCTCATGGTGCTCGCCGTCGCCATCCGCCTCCTGTTCGATCTCGTGCTGACGCCGTCCGAGCTCTACAGCATCGTGCCCGCGCAGAGGGGGGCATGAGATGAGAGGCGCGCTCATCCTCGCCGTTCTCGTTCTGGCGCTCGCCGGATCTGAAGCTCAGGCCGCGAAGCAGGCGCCGCCGGCACCAAAGGCTGGCGAGGAGGTGCAGTCGGAACTCTCGACGCGTGAAATTTCGATCCAGTCGAATTTCACCGGCATCGAGATCCTCCTCTATGGCAGCATCGATTTCAGTCAGACGCCCGTGCCGGAGACCGGCAGCTACGACGTCATCATGGTCGTTCGCTCGCCAGCCGAGCCGGTCGTCGCCAGACGAAAAGAGCGCGTCGCCGGAATCTGGGTCAACGGCCCGGGCAAAATCTATCCGTCGGTCCCGGGCTTCTACGCCGCGCTCTCGACGCGGCCCTTCAGGGCGATTGCGTCGGACGAGACCCTGAAAGCGCTCGGCATCGGCTTAAGCAATCTCGATTTCGGCCGGGCCACGCAGGGCGATTCGGAAGAGGAAACGTTTCGCTCCTCATTGATCCGCTTGAAGCAGAAGCAGAGGCTGTTCCAGGAGGATGACGACGGCGTCGGCTTTGTCGGACGGAGCCTGTTCAGGGGAACCGTGGCGCTTCCAGTGAACGTCCCGACCGGCCGCTATACCACCGACATCTATCTGTTCCGCGACGGCCAGGTCGTCAGCCGGAACCAGAGCACGCTCGAGGTGAGCAAGGCCGGGTTCGAGGGTCTCGTTCACTTCCTCGCCTTCGCCCACCCCTTCTTTTACGGCGTGCTTGCCGTCGTGCTCGCGGTGTTGGCCGGGCTTGCCGGCTGGTACGCGTTCCGCCGCGAATAGGCTCTCCTTCTCCCTCCCCCTGCAAGGGGGGAGGGCCGGGGTGGGGGTCCGGGCGCGGCTCGATCCGGCGAGTGGTCCGATGAGATGACGCTCTAGTCGGGCAGAAGCAGGCTGCCGAGCACGGGATAGACATTGGCGCGGCCCATCATCCAGGCTTCGAGCTGGTGACGGCGGAACAGCGGCGCGAAGGCCTCGTCGCGCAGATTGAGCCCTCCGGCATAGGCGCCGAAGGCCGGCATCACCAGGCGGTTGCCGTCGGTGGCGAAGCAGCGGCGGCGGATCACGACGCCTCGCCTTGCGATGCGAGCCACGGGGTGGAGATGGCCCGCGATCTCTTTGGCCGACGGAGCGGGCGATGGCTCGTGCCGGAGCGTAAGCCCGAGAATGGTGAGCGTGGCGCACACCGTGCCGCCGATGCTTGCCGGCAGATGCGGATCGTGATTGCCGCAAATCCAGAACCATTCGCGCCCGCGCTGGAGCGCAAGCAGCATGGCGAGGTCTTCCGCCGGAAGATGCGCGGCGGAGTCGGCGCGATGGAAACTATCGCCGAGCGCCACCACGCGCGAAGGCTGAACGGCGTCGATGACCTTGGTCAGCCGGTCGAGCGTGGCGCGCGTGTCGTAAGGTGGAAGCAGCATGCCGAGCGCGGCGTAGGCCGCACCCTTCTCCAGATGCAGGTCGGCCACGAGGAGCGTGCGCTCGTCTTCCCAATAGAGCGCGCCCGCTGCGAGCGGCCGCATCTCGTGACCGGCAATTGTGAGATGTGAACGGAGCGTCGGTGCCGTCTCCGGCATGAGTTCATGTTTGGCGCGCAGCATGTCCCCCCAGTGCCTCGGCCACGAGGTCTTCGACTGTCTCTCGCAACAAGATCTCGCTCGCTTCGCCGGGGACGCTTTCGCGCCCGATCTCCAGCATCACCGGAACGGCGAGCGGGGAGACGTGCCCCAAACCAATATGCCTGATTCGGCCCTTGATTCGCCTCAAGAAATCGCCGAGGCGATAGACGTCGATCAGGCCGGTCGCGGCGTCGGCGAAGGCCGCTTTCAGCAGAATATGGCCGGGCTCGTGCTGACGCAGCACGTCGTAGATCAGATCGGAGGAGGCCGTCATCTGCCGCCCGGTCTTCTCCTGCCCGGGATGCCGCCGCTCGATCAGCCCTGAGATGATGGCGCACACCCTGAAGGAGCGCTTCATCAGGCTCGATTCGGCGAGCCAGGCGTCGAGATCGTCGCCGAGCATGTCCTCGTCGAAGAGTTGCGCGAGGTCGAGACGCCCGTCCCTCGCCATCGCGCCGATATCGTTGAGCCCCCAGATGGCAAGCGCATATTCGTTGGCGACGAAGCCGAGCGGTGCCGCGCGCGCCCGTTCGAGCCGCCGCGTGAGCAGCATGCCGAGGCTCTGATGCGCGAGCCTGCCCTCGAACGGGTAGCACAGGAGGAAATGCCGCTGCCCGCGTGGAAACGTCTCGACCAAGATCTCTTCGGGGCCGGGAACGGCCGAGACCTGCGCCTGCAAGCCGAGCCAATCGGAGACCTGGTCTGGCAGCCGCCGCCAATCGCGGTCGCTGGCGATGAGGCGCCGCACCCGCTCGGCGAGGTAGGTCGAGAGCGGAAATTTGCCGCCCTCATAGGCCGGAATCTTCGGCTCCGTCGCGTGCGTGCGCGTCACGATGGCGTCGTTCTCGCGCAAGCCCTCGAAGCGCAGCACCTCGCCGGCGAAGATGAAGGTATCGCCGGGGGTCAGCTGCTCGATGAAGTATTCCTCGACCTCGCCGAGCACGCGGCCGCCGGCCAGCATATGCGAAGGCTTCAGCGCTCCGCCCTTCCCCCGCGCGAGCCGCACCCGCAGCATCGGCGCCTCGACGATGGTCCCGACATTGAGACGGTATTGTTGTGCGATGCGGGGATGGGCGATGCGGTAGAGCCCCTCTTGCGTCCGTTTCAGCTTGGCGTAGCGATCGTAGTTGGCAAGCGCGTAGCCGCCGGTCGCCACGAACTGCATCACTTGATCGAAACCCTCGCGCAGCAGCCCCTGATAGGGCGCGGCGCTCGTCACCTCGCGATAGAGTTGATCGGCGTCGAACGGAGCGGCGCAGGCCGTGCCGAGCACGTGCTGGGCGAGCACGTCGAGCGCCCCGGGGCGCGAGGCGGGCGTGTCCTGCGCGCCCTCGGCCGCGGCCTCGAGCGCCGCCTGGCATTCGATCACCTCGAAGCGGTTTGCGGGCACGAGCAGCGCCTTGCTCGGCTCGTCGAGGCGGTGATTGGCGCGGCCGATGCGCTGGGCGAGCCGGCTCGCCCCCTTCGGCGCGCCGACATTGATGACGAGATCAACGTCGCCCCAATCGATGCCGAGATCGAGCGTCGAGGTGCACACCACGGCGCGGAGCTTGCCCTGAACCATCGCCGCCTCGACCTTCCGCCGCTGGCCCACGTCGAGCGAGCCGTGATGCAGCGCGATCGGCAGGTTCTCCTCGTTGTAGCGCCAGAGCTCGTGGAACAGCATCTCGGCCTGCGAGCGCGTGTTGACGAACACGAGCGACAGGCGATGCGCCTTGATCGCCTCGTAGATCTCCGGCAGCGCATAGCGCGCCGAATGCCCGGCCCAGGGCAGATCGGCATGCGACTCTAGAATCGAAATGTCGGCGCGCGCCCCCTCGCCCGCGACCACGATCTCGGCAAGCCGCGTCGCCTCCGTTCCCCGATGCGGCACGAGATAGGCGGCAAGCTCGAAAGGACGCGCCACCGTGGCCGACAGGCCGATGGCGGTGAGGTCAGGCGACAGCGTCCTGAGCCGCGCGAGGTCGAGCGCCAAAAGATCGCCGCGCTTGCTCGTGGCAAGCGCGTGCAGCTCATCGAGGATGACGAATTTGAGCCGTCCGAACAGCTCGGCCGCACCTTTATGCGAGAGCATGAGCGCGATCTGCTCCGGAGTCGTGAGCAAGATATCGGGCGGGAGCAGGCGCTGGCGGGCGCGGCGGGCGGGCGGGGTGTCGCCGGTGCGCGTTTCTAGCCTGATGGGCAGCCCCATCTCCTCCACCGGCATGGCAAGGTTCCGCGCGATATCGACCGCGAGCGCCTTCAACGGTGAGACATAGAGCGTGTGGATCGCGGTTTCAGGCTTGGCCCGCGCCGGACGCCGCGCGAGGTCCGTGAGGCTCGGCAGGAAGCCCGCGAGCGTCTTGCCGCCGCCGGTCGGGGCGATGAGCAGCGTGTCGCGCCCCGCCCCGGCCTGGGCGAGGAGGGCCAATTGGTGGGCATGGGGGCGCCAGCCGCGCGCCTCGAACCAGGAGGCGAAGGGCTCAGGCAGCGCGCGGGGCGCCGTCTCGGCGACCGGGCTTTTGCTTGCGCTCGTTCGCACCGTCTTGACCTTCTCCCCCCTTCGCACCAATTCTGGCGTAATTCGAGTCGAAGCTTCGAGTTTCCTTGCGGCGGCGGCCCTAAGCGCGAATGGGAGAGCGGCAGATGGAACAGTTTTTTGGCGGCAATCCGGCCCTCGTTACGCTCAGGCTCGCGATCCTCTCCCTCATTGTCGGCGTGGT
>CAYMJW010000112.1:4803-8916 GCA_964390455.1 uncultured Methyloceanibacter sp.
ATCGCCGCGATCAGCGCTTGCTTGATGCGGCCGATGAGGGACGGCCCCTCGAACACGAGTCCGGTATAGAGCTGGATCAGAGAAGCCCCGGCCTCGATCTTGGCGAGCGCGGTCTCGCCCGAGTTGATGCCGCCGACGCCGATGAGCGGCAGCTTGCCTTCCGTCAGTCGGAAGACCCGCGCCAGCATGCGCGTGGCGCGGGCGAACAGCGGGCGTCCCGATAGGCCGCCGGCTTCCTTGGCGAAGGCGGAATCGCGCAAGCCCTCGCGCGACAGCGTGGTGTTCGACACCACGATCCCATCGGCGCCGTGCGACAGGATCACCCGCACGATCGCAGGCAAATCGTCGTCGGCGAGATCGGGGGCAAGCTTGACCAAGAGAGGCGGCCTGCGCGGAAGCGCTGCCCGCGCCGCCTGTACGCGTTGGAGCAGCGCGCCGAGCGCCTCAGGCGCCTGGAGATCGCGCAGGCCCGGCGTGTTCGGCGACGAAATGTTGACGGTGAAATAGCTCGCCACGGGCGCCATCCGCGAAATCCCCTCGACATAGTCGCCGATGCGATCGGCGCTGTCGCGCCCCGCGCCGAGATTGACGCCGACGATCCCGCCCGAGCCTGCCTTCAGCCTCGCAAGCGCCGCCTCTTGCCCGTCATTGTTGAAGCCGAGCCGGTTGATGATGGCGCGGTCCTCACCGGAGCGGAAGATGCGGGGGCTCGGATTGCCGCTTTGCGCCCGCGGCGTCAGCGTGCCCACTTCGACGAAGCCGAATCCCATGCCAAGGAGCTCGCGCGAGACGCGAGCGCTCTTGTCGAAGCCCGCCGCCATGCCGACGGGGTTGGGAAAATCGAGGCCGAAGAGGCGCTGGCTAAGTCGCTTGTCGTCTGGCGCATCGGCCCGCGGATAAAGCCCAAGCTCGAGGCTCTTGACGGCGAGATCGTGCGCGCGTTCGGGATCGAGCGCGAGCAGCAGCGCCTGGCCCAAGCCGAATAGCCCGTTCACGCCGCGATCCCCTTCGGCAAGCGGTGGACGCCGTCTCCCCCAAGGCTCAGCCGTTCGATCCACAGCACGGCGCTAAGCTCGAGCGGCGCGAAGAGGTGGGGAAAAAGATCACCGCCGCGCGAGGTCTCCCATTTCAGGTGAGGTCCAAGCCGCATGGGATCAAGCGCGACAAGCACAAGCCCCGCCTCGCCCGCGAAGTGTTTTGCCAAGGTCCCTTCGAGCTGATGGGCGGCGGAAAGATGGATAAAGCCGTCGCGGAGATCGTCGGCAGAGCCCATGAAATGCCCCTCGAGCCCAGCCTCTCTGAAGGCGGGCTCGGTCAGAATCTTATAAACGGGATCTGCCATCGTCACCGGGAGGCGACAGTAGCCGCCTCTTGCAGTCTCAACAAGCAAGCTCCACGTCTTTCGTCATTGCCGGGCTTGACCCCCGGATCGAGTCCGGGGGCAGGCTCCGGCAATCCATTCCATAGAGTCCTCAGAACGCATGATGCGGATTGTCCCTGCCTTAAGCGTCCTCATCGCCACGTCATCGGCGGTCCTGGCTCAAGCCGAGTTCGAGCCGACGACCGAAGAGCGCAAGGCGGTCGCCGATTGTCTCGAGCGGGTCGCCGGGCAGCCCGAGCTTAAACAGATGGCGGAATGCATCGGCATCGTCGCCGACCCCTGCCCTGAAGCGTCTGGCGCCAACACCTTCACCATCGTCGCCTGCCATATGCGCGAGCAGAAGATCTGGGACGGTTATTTGAACGAATGGTATGGCGAGGCCACGAAGCGTCTCGCAGGTGAGCCGGCCGCCGCCGCGCTCACGGACGCACAGCGCGCCTGGATGTCGTTCCGCGACGCCAAATGCGGCTATTGGCAGAAGCGCTACGAGGGGGGGCACCTTCGCTTCGGTCGTGACCGGCGACTGCATGCGGGTCGAGACGGCGCGCCGCGCGCTCGAAATGCGCGCGATCTTCGACGACCTCGATCACTGACCCCGCGCTCAAGCAGCGCAGCGGTAGCGCAAATATCGCGCTCATAGCTCACTATTGCCGCATATATCGCTATTTGCTATATGGATGACATGGTGGGGGTGACGTACCGGGGAAAAGCCGCGAAGGCTCTGGCAAAACTTCCCGAGCAAGTGCGGCGGCGTATCGTCAAGGCCATCAACGCCCATGCCGAGACCGGCCAAGGCGATGCGAAGAAGTTGGCTGGTTCCGGGGACTACCGCCTTAGAGTTGGCGACTACCGGGTTATCTTCGGCCGGGACAGCGAGAACCTTGACATTCTCGACATCGGCCATCGCAGAGAGATCTATCGCTGAGAGAAACAGCATGAACAAGCCGCAAATCATCATCACCGAGAGCGGTGAAGAACTGATTGTTCTCACGCGCCGCGATTTTAACCGCTTGCGCGCCCGTGCTGGAGATAAGTCTGCCGAAGACGCAATCGAGGACGAAGTGCTGTCGCGCCGCGCCGAGGCGGTACGCAAAGAGGGCGGGGCCTCCCTGCCCCTCGAACTGTGGAGCGAGATTTTTGCCTCAGCCTCTGCGGTCGGACCGATCAGGCGCTTCCGCAAAATGTCGCAAAAGGAACTCGCGGCTAAGGCCGGGATTACCCAGCCTTACCTCTCCGAGATCGAGAGCGGCAAGAAGCGAGGTGACGTGAAGACATTGGGTGCCATCGCGAAAGCACTCAAAGTCAGCCTTGGTGACCTGACAGCACAGGAGGGTTAAGCGTCCCCACCTTTCTCGCCGCCGCCGCTGAGGGCCGGCCTCAAGCCATAAGCTCGCCCTTGAGCGCCTTGGCGATGAGCGCGCGGGTCTCGGCGATGCCGTAAAGCTCGACGAAGGAACCGAAGCGCGGGCCTTGGTCCTGGCCGAGCAGCACGGCGTAGAGCGCCCCGAACCAATCGCGCAAGGGCTCGAAACCGTGCTCTTTGCCGACGGCATAGACCTCGGCCTGAATCTCCTCCGCGAACAAGCCTTGCCGCATCTTGGCAAGCCGCGCATCGAGATCGAGAAGCGCCGCGCGCTCCTTCTCGCTCGGCGCGCGATATTTCTTCGCCGGCTTCACGAAGTCGTGGAAGTAGCGGATGGCATACGCGACGAGCTGGTCGAGCAGCGGGTGCGCTTCCGGCGTCGCGTCCGGCGCATAGCGGCGGATGAAGCCCCACAACACCTCGCGATCCTCCGAGTTCGAGGCCGACGCGAGATTGAGCAAAAGCGCGAAGCTGATCGGAATCTCGGCCGCGGGCGGCGCGCCTTGGTGGATATGCCAGACCGGATTCATCAGCCGCGGCGCCGGCTCCTCTTTGCGGTAAGCGGCGAGATGGCCGACATACTCGTCGACCGCGCGCGGGATCACGTCGAAATAGAGCCGCTTCGCCTTGCGTGGGCTCTGATACATATAGAGAGAGAGGCTCTCCGGGCTCGCGTAAGCGAGCCACTCCTCGATGGTGAGCCCGTTGCCGCGCGACTTCGAGATCTTCTCGCCCTTCTCGTCGAGGAACAGCTCGTAGATGAAGCTTTCCGGAGGCTGCGCGCCGAGAACGCGGCAAATCTGGCTCGACAGCCTGACCGAGTCGGTCAGGTCCTTTCCCGCCATCTCGTAATCGACGCCGAGCGCCACCCAGCGCATGGCCCAATCGGCCTTCCATTGCAGCTTGCACTTGCCCCCCGTGACCGGCACTTGCGTGAGCTTGCCGCTATCGGGGTCCTTGTAGATGACGGCGCCCGCGGCAACGTCGCGTTCGACGATCGGCACTTGCAGCACCTGCCCCGTGGTCGGCGAGATCGGCAGGAACGGGCTGTAGGTCGCGCGGCGCTCGGGCCCGAGCGTCGGCAGGATCACGTCTCTCACCGCGTCGTAATGCTCGAGCACCTTGCGCAGCGTCGCGTCGAAGCGCCCGCTTGCGTAGCACTCGGTCGCCGAGAAAAATTCGTAGTCGAACCCGAACGTGTCGAGAAAGGCCCTGAGCCGCGCATTGTTGTGATGGCCGAAGCTCGGATGCTCGCCGAACGGGTCGGGCACTTGCGTCAGCGGCTTGCCGAGATGCTTCGTCACCATCTCCTTGTTGGGGATGTTGTCGGGCACTTTGCGCAAGCCGTCCATGTCGTCGGAAAAGCAGA
>CAYMJW010000113.1:0-8712 GCA_964390455.1 uncultured Methyloceanibacter sp.
TTGACGCTGCGCGGCAGGGTTCCGTCGCCGGAAAGGGCCCGTATCCTGTCCCAAGCCTCTTCGTAGGAGCCGAAGATGTCGGACGCGGCGATCAGGACGCTGTGACACTCGGGCAAGAAATTCAGGCTGGTCGGATTGCCGGCGCCCGAGAGCAAGAACAAGGTCCCGGTCTCCGCCGCGCCGGCCGCGGCGCGCGACAGCGAGGCTCTGTCGCCGGGTTCGGCCGCGCCGAAGGTGCGCTCGATGTCCCAAGCCTCGCGCCAGGGGAGAGCGGCAAGGACGGGGTCCTTGCCCATGCGAAGCCGGGATGGGAGGTTGCAGGTGCCGAGATAGGAGGCGATGGCGCCCACTGCGTCCTTCGGCGTCGCGACGCGGCGCACATCGGCGCCTTGCTTCGCGAGCATATCGGCGAAGAGCGCCACGCGCTCCTCGCCCTTGAATTTCGCGCGCGCGGGCAGAGTCCCGCGCGGGTGACGCTCAAGGCGCCGGCTGACGGCGCTCCTTCGCGCGCGGTCGAGGCGCTCGGCGCCAAGCGCTGCGCGGATGCGCTCGAAGATCTTTGCGCGTGCCTCGCCGGGAGCGGTCATGAGATCTTCTCTCGTCGGTCCCGGGCATAGAGGTCGTGGAAGGTCGAGCCTTGCGGGGCGGGAAGGTCGCGCGCTCCCGTCCACGCCCTGAGGAAGGGGAAACGCCTCAGCCTGCCGCTCGCGCCCGCCCGCCGTGCCAACATGCGGGCGGCGACGCGCGTCAGCGCATGGTAGAGACGCGGCCGCCTGGCGGCGAACCCCCAGAGCTTCAACGCAAGCCGCTCCTTCAAGGGCGGATTGCCGCGCGCGAAATCGCGTGTCCGCCACGCCCGCATCATGTTGGGGAGCGGGATATCGAGCGGGCAGACTGCCTCGCACCGTCCGCAGAAGCTCGAGGCGTTGGGAAGATCGCGGGCGCGGTCGATGCCTTGAAGCGCGGGCGTCAGCACCGCGCCCATCGGGCCGGGATAGACCGAGCCGTAAGCATGGCCGCCGATCGCGCCATAGACCGGGCAGTGATTGAGGCAGGCGCCGCAACGGATGCAGCGCAACATATCGGCGAATTCGTTGCCGAGCATCTCGCTTCGTCCGTTGTCGAGCAGCACGACATGGTAGGCGAGGGGACCGTCGGGGTCGCCGTCCCGCCGCGGGCCGGTCGAGAACGTCGTGTAGGTGGTGATGTCCTGCCCCGTGGCCGAGCGGGCAAGGAGCCGGATGAGCGTCGATGCGTCCTCGAGCGTCGGCACGATCTTCTCGATCGAAGCGATGACGATGTGCATGCGCGGCAGTGTCGCGGAGAGATCGCCGTTGCCCTCATTGGTGACGATCACCGAGGAGCCGGTTTCGGCGATGAGGAAATTGGCGCCGGTGATGCCCACATCGGCTGTCAGGAATGTCTGGCGCAGGACGAGGCGCGCCTCGGCCACGAGATACTCGGCCTGGTCGAGCTTCCGCTCTCGCGGAAGGTGCCGGTGCTTGCCGCGGAACTCACGTTCGATGCTCTCTTTGTTGAGGTGAATGATGGGCGCGATGATATGGCTCGGGCGCTCGCCTCTCAGTTGCGCGACATACTCGCCGAGATCGGTCTCGACCACCTCGAGGCCTGAGGCTTGCAGATGGGCGTTGAGCCCGATCTCCTCCGACACCATCGACTTGCCTTTGGCGACGCGCTTTGCTTTCGCCTCGTGACAGAGGCGAAACGCGATGGTGCGGGCTTCCGCCGCGTCGAAGGCGTAATGCACCACCCCGCCGCTCTCGGTCACCTTGCGCTCGTAAGCCTCGAGATAGAGGTCGAGATGCGCGAGCGCGTGGTCCTTGATGGCGCGCGCCTCCGCGCGGAGCTGGTCAAATTCGGGAAGGCCCGCGCGCGCGGTCTCGCGCTTGGCCACGAAGCCGCGCTTGACGTCGAGAAGCGACTTCTGAAACGGAGGGTCGGCGAGCGCCCGCGCGACCCCCTCCCTAAAATCTTCTTTGATCTCGGCCATGCCCGCCTCAGCGCCCCAGCCTTGGCGCGGCGATCGCGGGTTCATCGATCATGCCGGCCAGCACCTCGGCGACATGACGGACCTCGATGGCCTCATTCTCGCGCGCAAGCCTGCCGGCGATCTGCAGGAGGCAGCCGAGATCGCCTGACACGACGGTGCCTGCGCCGGTCCCCGTGATGTCGTTGAGCTTGGCGTCGAGGATCGCGGCGGAAATGTCCGGATACTTGACCGCGAACGCGCCGCCGAAACCGCAACACGCTTCGCCGTCGCCAAGTTCGACGAGCGACAGCCCCGCGACGCTCGCCAGCAAACGGCGCGGCGCGTCCCGCACATGCAGCTCGCGCAAGGAGGAGCAGGAATCGTGATAGGCCACCGTCCCGGCGTATGCCGCATCGACCGCGGTGAGACCGAGCACATCGACCAGAAACGACGTGAGCTCGAAACTCTTGGCGGCAAGCGCCGCGGCCCGCTCGGCAAATTCGGGATCGTCGGCGAGAAGGCGGGGATAGTGGAGTTTGAGCATGCCGGCACAGGAGCCCGAGGGCGCAACCACATAATCGAAGGGCTCGAAGGTCTCGACCACTTGGCGGGCGATTGCCACGGCGTTCTTGCGGTCGCCGCAATTGTAGGCGGGCTGTCCGCAGCAGGTCTGCGCTCGAGGCACCTCGACCCTGGCCCCTCCGGCCTCGAGCAGCTTGATCGCCGCGAAACCGACGCTCGGCCGGAACACATCGACAAGGCAGGTGACGAACAGGCCGACATAAGGAGGGGCGTTTGAGGTCATGAGGCCGTTACAGGCTTGCACCCGAGTGGCGGGAGGTGGGAGCCAGGATGTAGCATTGCCGCCGCGACTCACGGAAATCCGATTTCCGCAGAGCGCGATAGCGGAAAGGGTTGAAGGATGCGACCGGGAGGATGGGTGCGGCTTCTCGCGGGGCTCTTGCTGCCAAGCTCATGCGCCATTGCGGCCGGCGCCGAGCCGGTGCGCCTCGTCACGCCCGCGGTTTATGGCACCCATCTCCCCGGCCTTGGTGCGCCTGCGGCAAGCCTCGCCAAGCTGCTCGAGAGGCGCTCTTCCGGCGGTTTGATCCTGGAGTTGAAGGAACCGGGCGACGGGACCAAGCCGCATGAGATCCTCGACAAGGTGTCTGACGGCAAGGTCGATGCCGGCTTCGCCACGGCAAGTTTCTGGGCGGCCAAGCTCCCCGCCGCGCCGCTCTTCTCCGGCTTCCCGTTCGGTCCCGACGCCGCGCAATACCTCGCCTGGTTCGAGACGGGCAATGGCCGGAAGCTCTACCAGGAAATGTACGACCAGGCCGGGTTCAAGGTTCACGTCGTTCCTTGCGCGTTCGGCGGCGCCGAAGCGGGTGGCTGGTTCGCCAAGGAGATTAAGACTGCCGCCGACCTCAAGGGCTTACGCATGCGCATTTTCGGGCTCGGCGGCATGGTCATGGCGCGGGCCGGCGCGACCACGGTGCTTGTGCCGGGCGGCGATCTCGCGGCCGCTTTCGCCAAGAACAAGATCGATGCCGCGGAGCTTTACACCCCTTCTGTCGATGCGGGCCAAGACCTCAAGGACAAGGTCAAGCTCATCTATCAGCCCGGCTGGCAGCAGCCCGAGACCGTGCTTGAGCTTCTCGTCAACAAGGAGCGCTGGGATGCGCTTTCGGAAGGAGAGCGCCGACTGATCGAGGGCGCTTGCCGCGAGTCGTTGCAGGCGACGCTTGCCGACAGCGCGCGCCTGCAAACCGAGGCGCTCGCCAAAATGACCGCCGAGAACAGTGTTCGCGTCGAGCAATTGCCGGAGGAGGTGCTGTCCGCGCTTCGCGCAGCCTGGGACGAGGTCGCCAAGGAGGAGGGCGATCGCGACTATTTCTTCAGGACCGTGCTTGAGGACATCGCCAAGTTCCGCGAAGCCGCGCAAGGCGGATCGGCGCAAGCGCCTCCCGGCGCCGCGCCCGCATCCGTCCCGCCGGCGCCCAACGCGGCGGCCGAAACGAAACCCGCCCCTTGAGCCGCGTGGCTAAAGGGTTTGCAGATAGGCGATGATGTTGGCCCGCTCTTGCGCGTCAGGGATGCCCTGGAACAGCTGTGCCATCGGCGAATCCGCAAGCATCGCCTTCGGATCGGCGATCCACTTGTCGATATTCTCGGGCGTCCAGGTGAAGCCCTCTTCGCCGAGCTTCTTCATGCCCGGGGAATAGGCAAAACCGGCGACGCTCGCAGCCTTGCGCCCGACGATCTTGTTCAGCTCCGGCCCGATCGTGTTCTGGGCGGTGGCGCCGACCTGATGGCAAATGCCGCATTTGGCGTAGGCCTCTTTGCCTTTGGCTGCGTCGCCCTCGGCCAAGGCCGGTCCGTTCATGACGATCAACGCTACAGCGGCAACTCCAAGACACTTTGCACGGCTCATCTCACTTCTCCTTGGGACCGTCCCTCGGTTGTCTCCTGACGGACGATGGTTGAGCAAACGCATCCGCGGCCCTTTCATCTAGAACCGGCGAAATGTAGCGGCAAGAGCGAAATCCGGCAAAACCGGCCCGAAGTCATGCCTAACCAGGTTCGGGGCGCCGCGGCTCGCGCCGCCTTCCCGGGCGTATTGCCCGTGAGCCCTTAAGCATGCGAAACACGAGGGGAGAATTCCTCAAAAGACTGGGATCGGAGCTGCCTGGATGTCGAATATCGCCATGCCAAGCCCGGATCAGGCGATTCTTCAGCACCGCAACGAGCTCGTGAAGCAGCTGGCGAAGCTCGTGCCGGATGCCTCGCTGATCGTTGACAAGGAGGGGCGCCGCACCTTCGAGACCGATGCGCTCACCGCCTATCGCTGCCTGCCGCTTGCGGTCGTGCTGCCGGGCAGCACCGAAGAGGTGAGCGCGATCTTGCGCTTCTGCCACGACAACCACATCAAGGTCGTGCCCAGGGGCGCCGGCACCTCTCTTTCGGGCGGCGCTCTTCCGCTCGAAGACGCGATCGTTCTCTGCCTCTCGCGCATGAGCAAGGTGCTCGATATCGACCTTGCCAACCGTGCCGCTCGCGTCGAGGCCGGCATCACCAATTCCGGCATTACCGATGCGGTCGCGGGCGAAGGCTTCTTTTACGCGCCGGACCCGTCGAGCCAAATCGCCTGCACCATCGGCGGCAACGTCGCGACCAATTCGGGCGGCGCCCACTGCCTGAAATACGGCGTCACCACCAATAACGTCCTCGGCGTGCGCATGGTGCTGATGAACGGCGAGGTCGTCGAGATCGGCGGCGCAAGCCTGGACGCTCCCGGCTACGATTTTCTCGCTCTCATCGTCGGCTCGGAAGGTCAGTTCGGTGTCGTCACTGAGGTCACCGTGCGCCTGCTCAAGGCGGCGGAAGGCGCCCGCCCGATGCTGCTCGGCTTCGGCTCCAACGAAGCGGCCGGAGGCTGCGTCGCCGCGATCATCGCCGCGGGCATCGTGCCGGTCGCGCTCGAATTCATGGACCGGCCCGCCATTCACGTCTGCGAGCATTTCGTCGCCGCGGGCTATCCGCTCGACGTCGAGGCGCTGCTCATCGTCGAGGTCGAGGGCTCGGAGGACGAGATCGACACGCTGCTCGAGAAGATCGGCGAGATCGCCGAGGACTTCGATCCGATCGTGGTCCGCCGCAGCCAGAGCGCCGAGGAGAGCGCCAAGATCTGGAAGGGACGCAAGGCCGCGTTCGGCGCCATCGGCCAGCTCTCCGACTATTACTGCATGGACGGGGTGATCCCGCTGTCGAAGCTTCCCAAGGCGCTCGACGAGATCGGCTGGATCTGCCGGCGCTACCGTTTCGACGTGGCCAATATTTTTCATGCCGGCGACGGCAATCTGCACCCGCTCATCCTCTACAACGCCAACGATCCGCTCCAGCTCGAGCGCGTGGAGCTGTGCGGGGCCGAGATCCTGAAACTGTGCGTGGAGCTCGGCGGCTGCCTTACCGGCGAGCATGGCGTGGGCATCGAGAAGCGCGATCTGATGCGGGTGCAATTCTCCGACGCGGATTTGGCGCAGCAATTGCGCGTCAAGGCCGCCTTCGATCCCGACTGGCTGCTCAATCCGGGCAAGGTCTTCCCACTCGACGCACGGGGGCTCCAGTGACCGGCCATATGCGCGTCGGCTTTCACGCTCCCGACAACGTCGAGGAGCTTGCCTATCTCGTCGCCGAGGCCGCCGATACGCGCACGCCGCTCGAGGTGATGGGGCGCGGCACCAAGCGCGAGGTCGGCCGTCCGACCCAGCATGGCGCGGTGCTAAGCACGGAGAATATGGTCGGCGTCCCGATCTATGAGCCGAGCGAGCTTGTGCTCGTGGTCAAGGCCGGGACACCGCTCGCCCAGATCGAGCAGCTCCTGGCCGAGAACGACCAGGAGCTTCCCTTCGAGCCGGTCGATCTCGGCCCCGTGCTTGGCTTCGGACCCGGGCAAGGCACGATCGGCGGCGTCATTGCCACCAATCTCTCGGGCTCGAGGCGCATCCATTCGGGCTCGGCGCGCGATCATGTGCTCGGCATCCAGGCGGTCAACGGCCGGGGCGAGACCATCCGATCGGGGGGCAGGGTGATGAAGAACGTCACCGGCTACGATCTCGCCCGGGGTCTTGCCGGTTCCTGGGGCACGCTCGCGGTGATGACCGAGATTGCGCTGAAAGTGCTCCCGGCCCAGCGTGAAATGCGGACCGTCCTCTGTTTCGGGCTTGCCGATCCGACCGGTGTCCAGGTGTTGAACGCGGCCCTTGGCACGCCCTACGAGGTGTCGGGCACCGTGCATGTTCATGCCGGCCTGGCCGAGCATTTCTCCGACCAGGAGATCGCCAATTTCGGTACGTCCGTGACCGCCGTCAGGGTCGAGAATTTTCCGGCCTCGGCCCGATACCGCTCGAGCCGGCTGAAACATATGATGCAGGCCTACGCGCCGGCGCTCGAGATCGATACCGCGCGGAGCCGCATCTTCTGGAACGAAGTCAGGACGCTCAGGATGTTCCAGAAATCGTCGCGCCCGATGTGGCGCATTTCGACCCCGCCCGCGACCGCGCCGAAGCTGATCGGCGCCATCGCGCGCAAGATCGACGTGCGCGTCCTTTACGACTGGTCCGGCGGTCTCATTTGGCTCGAAACACCGCCGATCTCTGACGCCGGCGCGGTCGAGATCCGCCGCACCCTTGCCGAATTCGGCGGTCATGCCACGCTGATCCGGGCCGAGGCGCCGGCGCGCAACGTCATCGACGTGTTCCAGCCGCTCGATCCGCCGCTGATGGCGCTGACCCAATCGCTCAAGCGGGCCTTCGATCCGGTGGGAATCCTCAATCCCGGCCGCATGTATCCGGGGGTCTAGGCGGGACCATGCAGACCAGTTTCAACGACGTGCAGCTCGCCGATCCGACCATCGCCCGCGCCGATGCGATCCTGAAGCGCTGCGTTCATTGCGGTCTCTGCACCGCGACTTGCCCGACCTATGTGCTCACGGGCGATGAGCGCGACAGCCCGCGGGGCCGCATCTATCTGATGAAGCAGATGTTCGAGGAGCGCCAGGTGACGGCCTCGATGACCTATCACATCGACCGCTGCCTCTCCTGCTTCTCCTGCATGACCGCCTGTCCGAGCGGGGTCGACTATATGCATCTCGTCGATCTGGCGCGGACGCGGATCGAGGCGAAGGGCCACCGCTCGCCGCGCCAGCACGGTTTGCGCTTCATCTTGGCCAAGGTGCTGCCGCATCCAGGGCGCTTCCGGCTCGCGCTGACGCTGGGCTGGCTCGCACGGCCGTTCCGCGGACTGATCGCGCGCCTTGGCTTCAAGGGTCCCGCCGCCGCGCTCGCGCTCGTGCCGCAGCGCCTGCCCAAGACGAAGCTCGCGCGACCGCGCTCCGAGATCGGCACGAACCCCAAGGCGAAGCGCGTCGCACTGATGCTCGGTTGCGTGCAGGAGGTGCTCGATCCCGGAATTAGCCGCGCCGCCATCAGGCTGCTCAGGCGCCACGGCGTCGATGTCGTCGTGGTCAAGGACGAGACCTGCTGCGGAGGGCTCGTTCACCAGCTCGGCAAGGAAGAGGAGGCGCGCGGCTATGCCCGGCGCAACATCGACGCCTGGACCGCAATCATCCGCGAGAAGCCGCTCGACGCCATCCTCGTCACCACCTCGGGCTGCGGCACGATGGTCAAGGATTACGGGGATCTCTTGGCTCGCGATCGCGGCTATGCCGAGCGCGCGGCCTATGTCTCGGCGCTCGCCCGCGACATCACCGAGTTCATCGACGCGATCGGCTTGAATCCGCCGATGATGTGGACGGGCTTGCGCATCGCCTATCACGCCGCCTGCTCGCTCCAGCACGGGCAGAAGCTCGATACGCTGCCGCTGTCGCTGCTCGAGCAGGCCGGCTTCAACATTCTCTCTATTCCGGAAGGTCACCTTTGCTGCGGCTCGGCCGGCACTTACAATCTGCTCGAGCCCGAGCTTTCGGGCCAGCTGCGCGACCGCAAGCTCGCCAACATCGCCAAGGTCGAGCCCGACGTGATCGTCACCGCCAATATCGGCTGCATGATGCAGCTGAAAGGGGGCACCTCCGCCCCCTTCGTCCATACCGTCGAGATGCTCGATTGGGCCACGGGCGGGCCTCCGCCCGAGGCGCTCGGCAAGCTGAAAGATGCCGGCCATCCGATCGAGGCCCTGGTCGAGCTCGCCAAGCAGACCGCGCT
>CAYMJW010000114.1:0-5756 GCA_964390455.1 uncultured Methyloceanibacter sp.
GGCGCAAACTTTGCCTTTGCGGACCTGACCTGACGGACACTCCGCGTCATCGTCCTTGGCGATGGTGCTGCAGTTCGGCCATTCGCCGCTCGTGCCCTTGGGGCAGCGACGAGGCTCGGGCGCGCGGCAGTTGGGCCAGATGCCGATCAATCCCTTCTCGGCGCAACTCGCCACGGGCTTCACTCGGCAATCGGGCCATTTACCGATCATGCCCTCGGGGCAATACCGGACAATGGTCTTGCAGTTCGGCCATTTGCCGCTCGTACCCTTGGGGCACGACTGAACGATTGTTTTGCAGTTGGGCCATTTGCCCTTCATGCCCGCGGGGCATTTGCGCGATCCCGTCCGAATGCAATTCGGCCATTTGCCCGCCATGCCCTTGGGGCAGACCTTGGGAGTGTTCTGCGGACTGACGCTGTTGCCGCTGGTTTCGGCCTGCGGCAGCTTGAGGGTTTTCTCGCGAGGCACGCGCTGCTCGGCATTGGCGGCGGACACCGCCAGCAATACAGCCAGCAACAGCGAGACGAAGCGGATCATCACCTCAACTTTCGGGCAGCACCGATGCGACGATCCCCGACTGCTTCAGCGCTTCGATCGCTTCCTTGCGGTCCTCGTCGCCCGACTTCGCCTCTGGGAAGCGCAAGCGATAGAGACCGGCCCTCGGCCCATCGGTCACGACTGCATCGAGACGTTTGAGGAGATCGGTGATCTCGACTGCGGTCGCCTCGGGCAAAAACCCGACGAGAAGCTCGAAGCCTCCGCCCGCGGTCTCCTCGCCGCCCGCGGTCTGATAGGTCGGCGCGACAGCGCGCTCCATGAGAAAGCTTCCGATGACCGCCGCCTGCAACAGAACGATGAGCGCTGCCACGGCGCCTGCAAGCGCGAGCTGTTGCGGCGCAAACCCGGCAAGCCAATCGCCGAAGCGGTCCGAGAGTTGCGTGAGCAGCCCGGCAGACGCCTCGCGTCGTGGCGCGGCCGCCGCGACGCTCGCCCGCAAGCGGTCGAGAGCGTCACGCCCCGGCGGGGAAATCGCCTCGTTCGAGGCGATTGCGGCGTCGGCCTCCTCGCGGGCGAGCGCGAGATGCGCCTTCGCCTCGGGATGAGCCTCCATGTAGCGTTCGACCCGTGCGTGTGCTTTCGCGTCGAGCTTGCCCGACACGTACCAGGGCAGGAGCGCCTCGATCTCGTCGCGCTCGCTGAGCTTCTCCAGTCCCTTGTCTTTCATCACGGCCATCCTCGATCGATGCCGCGCGAAAAAAGCAGTTCCGACAGCTTCTTCCGCGCGTAAAACATGCGGGTCTTCACCGTGTTCTCTGGAATGCCGAGCACCTCGGCGACCTCCGCCACCGATTGCTCTTGGTAATAGACAAGGTCGAGAACCGTGCGGTGCTCCGCCGACAATTCGGCGATACAGGCCCTGATCTTCGCGCTCTTGTCGTGCTTCTGCGCCGCAATATCCGGCGTGTCGTCCTCGGCGATGAGATCGCGCGCCGCGTCGTCGGCAATCCCCGAGACTTCCGTCCTCTTGCGCAAGGTGCTGATCGCCTTGTTATGGGCGATCGACAGCATCCAGGTCATCGGCTCGGACCGTCCCTCGTAGCGGTGTGCGTTCTGCCACACGGATAAGAACACCTCGTTCAAGAGCTCCTCGGCGATAGCCTGGTTCTTCACCACGCGCATGAGGAAGCGGAACACGCGGGTCTCGGCGCGAGCGAAGAGACGTTCCAAGGCCTTGGCGTCGCCGGACGCGATGGCCTTGAGAAGGGCCCGCTCTTCGGCTTGCGCTTGCATGGGCATCACCGCCGCTCGCGAGACCTTGGACGCCGCGGAAGGTCGGAAGGTTCAAATGCGGCAAGCGGCGTGTCGGGCGGGAGATTGCCAGATCGGCCGCCAAAAGAACAGGCAAGGCGGGCGTGTTTACCGTGATCGTGCCGCTCTCGAGCGGCGCCAGAGGTCAAAATTCCAAAGTCTATTCAATACATTGCGCAGATCGTGACAAGGCGTGCGCCGGCCCTTTGAACCGAAATCGGCGCAAGCGCGACGAAAGAGCCGAACGAGCCTCATCGGCTAAGGCAACAGGAGACTGCTATGCGCTCTACCCTTCGCGCGCGCCTTAATGAAACAAGCAAGGCCAATTCTATTCATCGCAACGCAAGCGCATTTTTCGCGCCCGGTCGCGGCACTCAGGATATAGTGGGCTCGAAGACCGTGCCTTCGCCTCTCACGTCCCGTGGAGTGAGTGTGACAATGGGCGATTGCGTGAAGCTTAGGGCGCGTCATCGGGCAGCGGGCTTCATTTGCGCCGCTCTCCTCGGCGTTGCAGCCGTCTTCTCCCTTTCCGTCAAGGCCAGCGCACAAGACACGGCGATCATGAGCCGCGGCGATGCGGCCGTCACCGCCTTCTCCGGCGCGCGGCAGTTGGGCGAAGTTCCCTCCGGCCTTCACCCGCTCGACGTCACCTTCATCGATGTCAACGGCGCGGTGCTCCAGGTGTTCGACTTGACCGCGCTTGGCGGCGCGGCGTCAGGCCAGGTCGCAAACGCGCCGATCAAGTTCGGCGCGACGGCGGGCGAGATCGGCCAGGTCTTCGGTGTCGCGCTCGACGGCGACACCGCCAATGCCACGCCGAACATCTACGCGACCGCCACGTCACTATTCGGTTTGCAGATCGTCGCCGCCGACGGCACGCGCCTCGCCAAGGGCGAGCCCGGCGCGCGCTGGATGCCGGGCCAGTTCGGCCTCGATAAGGGCGGCACGCCAGGCTCGGTGTGGAAGATCGATGGCGTAACGGGCGTCGTCTCGCTCTTCGCCAACATCGCCCATGACGGCAACGACAATGCCGGGCCTGGCCTCGGCGCTATCGCTTACGATTCTGCCTCACAACAGCTCTTCGTCAGCGACCTCGAGACCGGCCTCATCCACCGTCTCGGCCTCGACGGCGCGGACCGCGGCACGTTCGACCACGGCACGGCCGGCCGTCCCAAGGCCGGGCTTGAGCCCCTCGCATACGACCCCACGCGCCGCATGAGCATCGAGAGTCCCGCTTTCAACGTCGAGAACCCGCAGAGCTGGGGCTTCGCCGCCAAGGCCCGCGGCGTGTTTGCCGTCGCCGTGCAAGACGGCCGGCTCTACTACTCCGTTGCCGAGGGTCCGCAGATTTGGTCCGTCGGTATCAATACCGATGGCAGCTTCGCCGACGATTCGCGGCTCGAAATCGATGTGACCGGCACCCCCGCCGGCAACGTCATTACCAACATTGTCTTCGACGGCGCCGGCACGCTCTATCTCGCGCAGCGTGGCGAGATCGTCGGCAGCTACGATTACAGCATTTTCGCCAAACCTGAGGCGTCATCGGTGTTGCGCTTTGTGTGGAACGAAACCGAGCGGCGCTGGTCGGCCGAAGCCGAGGAATACGCGATTGGACTGAAGCCGCCGCATCGTTCGACCGAAGGCGGCATCGCGCTCAACTACGGCTACGACCAAGACGGCAACATCGACTACAACCAATGCCGGGTGACGCTCTGGACCACCGGCGAGCATTTGCGCGAGGGCGAGGAGACCGACCGCGTCTATCAAGGCGGCGCGCGCATCATCCATGGGCTGCAAGGCAACGATAAGAGCAAGGTGCGCCCGGCGAACGTGCCGCCCTTCGAGGCCTGGTACGTGGACTATGACGGCCTCTTCATCGACAGCAACGTCTCCGGCTATGTCGGCGACGTCGCCATCTTCGATCCGTGCGACAAGCGGACCGTAGCCGAACCCGCGCCGCTGCCGTTCCCGCCCTATTACCCGCCCTATCCGCCCGATCCGGCGCCCGACCTTGCCGAGCCCGGCATCTATATCGACAAGGAATGTTATCCCGGCATTTTCGGTGACGAGATTCGCTGCGCGATCACGGTGACCAATGTCGGCACGACTCTGTCGGACGCAGTCCATCTGTGGGATGCCGCAACGATTTTGAGCGGGCCCGGCGCGGGCGGCGCGGCCATTATCAACGCCGTCACCACCGACGGACCCGATTGGATTTGTTCGCCGACGCCGACGCCCGATCTCTGGTGCGGCCTGCCGCCCGGCGCGCTTCTCCCCGGCCAGACTCGCGGGATCGAGGTCGTGCTCGACACCGGCCCGCTCTTCGGCGCCGGCAATTTCGGCTTCCTGAATTGCGCCGAGCTTGAGGCGCCCTGGTTCGACATCGCCTGCGACGAAGGTGGAACCGATATCACCGTGACCAAGACAGCGCCGGCCGCTTGCGATCCCGGCGCCGACTGCACCTTCAACGTGACCATCAGAAATGCCGGCTCGCTGCCCTTCAGCGGTGACGTGCAGTTGACCGACGACATGTTCCTGCCCGACGGCACCGCGATCGGCGGACCGATCACGGCCATCCTCCCGCCGCTCGCCTGCGTGCCCGTTCCTGCGGCGATCGGGTTCTCTTGCACGGCGCCGCTCACGCTCGCGCCAGGCGAAGAGCAGGAGATCGCCATCACCGTCACCATGCCGGCCGTGCCCCCCGCCTATTGGGCACAGAACTGTTTTGCGGTCTCGGCCCCTGGGCTTGCGCCTCCGGTTCTGCCGCTCGCGCCCGGAGTCTCCTCCGACGTGACGAGCTGCGCCTGGGTCCCGGTCGGCGCACCCCCGCCGCTCAGCAATCTCCGCGTGGAGAAGACGGCGCTCGATGCCGGCAAGTGCTACAAGCTGCCCGGCGACCTCATCGGCTGCGACTACGAGGTCGCGATCATCAACGACGGCCCCTCGCCGTTCCTCGGTAATCTGAGCTTCACCGACGCCATTCCGGCCACGGCAAGCTTGTCGGCCTTCCCCGGAGCTTGGCTGTGCGTCGGAGGGCCGCCGGTCACTTGCGACTCGGCCGCAGCCATTGCCATCCCGGTCAACGGCTCGCTCTCCATGCCGGTGACGGTCACGACGCCGCTCGCGCCGCTCGAGGCCGCCGGCTGCGCCATGCCGAATACCTTCACCCTCACCGCGCCCATAGGGACGGACGCGAACTTCTTCGCCGGCGACGACGCCGACACAGCCGAGGCCGATGCCTTCTTGGAGTGGCTCTTGCTCGACGGCACCACGCTCGTCACCTGCGACCCGACCAACCTCAAGACGACCAAGGCGGCGAAGGGCGACTGCGAGGTCTCCGGAGACGGCTATCGCTGCGACTATGTGGTGACGGTCACCAATATGGGGCCCGATCCCTATAAAGGCCCGATCAAGTTGAGCGAGCAGCTCGGCTTTGCGCCGAACTCCGTCACCTTCTCGGCCCCTTGGGGCTGCGTCGGCGGCGGTGCCAACTACCAATGCACCAACCCGAATCTCGATCTCGCCAAGGGTGCGAGCGTCGAGCTCGAGGTGACGGTCACCGTTTCCGACGGCAAACATTGCGAGCTCAAAAATGCCGCGGTCATGACCTTCCCAACGGCCGGAACGCGCTTCAACGGCGAGGCTGCCGACGATGCGGCTTCCGCCACGGCGAAGATCCCAGCAAAGGACTGCAAGAAGCCCGAGCGGCCGCAATGCGAGCCCGGAGCGAACGAGTTCCGCAGCGAAAGCGGCGCGTGCGTCTGCAAGCCCGGTTATGTGCGTGACGCGAAGGGTCAATGCGGCGGCGCGGTCGAGCCCGCGCTCTGCCCCGACGGCAATCCCGTGCCGAAGAGCGGCCGCTGCCCGGTTACGCCCACGAAGTGCACGCCCGGCCCGAACGAGGAGACCAACGCCCAAGGCCAGTGCGTGTGCAAGCAAGGCTTCGA
>CAYMJW010000114.1:5856-8426 GCA_964390455.1 uncultured Methyloceanibacter sp.
CCGCGGCCGCTCTGCGAGCCCGGCCCGAACGAGACACGCAATGCCCAAGGCCAGTGCGTGTGCAAGCAAGGCTTCGAGCGCGACAAGAACGGACGTTGCGTCGCACCGCCGAACCCGGCTGACGAGTGCAGGAAGAAGGGTTGGGTCTGGGACGACAACACGTGCCTGAACCCCGCCGATCTGTGCAAGGCGAAAGGCTGGATATGGGACGGTCAGCGTTGCAAGGCGCCTGCCGATCCCGCCGGCGAGTGCCGGAAGAAGGGTGGGGTCTGGGATGGCAAGCGCTGCCTGGATCCCGCTGACGTCTGCAAGCAGAAAGGCGGCCTCTGGGACGGCAGGCAGTGCTTGCCGAAGACCAACCCCGCGGAAGAATGCCGCAAGAAGGGCTGGGTGTGGAACGATAAGAAGAAGACTTGCAAGCCTCCGGTCGATCTGGCCCAGGAATGCGCCAAGAAGGGCGGAATCTGGGATGGCAGGACGTGCCAGCCGAAGGCTGACCCGGCCGCGGAATGCAAGCGTAAGGGTGGTGTCTGGGACGGCAGGACGTGCCAGCCGAAGGCCACCCCTGGCCTGACCGCCCCGTCAACCAACGCGGCCGAAGAATGCCGGAAGGCGGGCAAGGTCTGGGACGGGCAGCGCTGCCTTGGCCGGGGCGAACAGTGCAGGGCAAGCGGCGGCGTGTGGGACAAGGCGACCAAGACCTGTAAGCCCCCGGGCAGCACCGTCCCGCGCTGATCTCTCTTCCCCAAGCCTCGGACACGCCCGGATCGAAAACCCGATCTCGGGCGTTGTCCGGAAGGCGTGAGGGGGTCCAGCCCCCGGTGCCGATTTGGTCAAGATTGTGGGTAAACTGAGGAGCGCCAGCATCCAGTCCGTAGGAACCTCATGATCTGCATCCGTCCCACGCTCGCTCTCCTCGTCGCTGCCTTGGTGTTGCTGTTGCCGCGATCTGCGCTGGCCGAGCCGAAAGAGCCAGCGGTGGAGGAGAACGCCGACGAAACCTTCGCCAAGAGCTTTCTCGGCAAGGCCTATGACGACGAGCTGGAAGTCGAGGGCTGGATGAATTTCGGCGGCGGGCTGGTCGCCCCGCCGATTTATGTTCAGCAGTATCAGCGCGAGGAGGATGGCACCTATCTCGTTATCACGAGCCGCGAGGTGGCCAAGGCGAGCGCCGATACGCCGGCATCCTTTGTCGTGACCGACGCTTTGATCGTGCCGAAGCCGCAAAAGGACGCGGCGTTCTCCATGGCCTGCGTGCAGGGCGAAGACGCCACGCTGAGATTCATGGGCGAGGCCAAAGGCAAAGAAGACAAGGAAATGTGGAGCGACGTGCGCCGCGCCTGGGAGATTTCGCTCGAGACTGGAGAAATCGCCTCGATCTCGCCTCGAGGCATTCGCTGCACCAATCCCAACTGGTGATGGTGGTTTCGATGAGGGCCGTGATCGAGGACTCTGTGATCGCCGAAAGCGACGACATCGTCGAAGAGCGCGGCTACGCCTATTTCCCGGGCACGGGCGTACGCCTCGATTGGCTGGAGAAAGCGGCGAAAACGGCGTCGGACCTCGCCTGCCCGCATGGCGTTCAATTCTACGACGTGGTGATCGAGGGCAGACGCTACCCCCGTGCCGCATGGCGTTACGAGGCGCCCCGCCCGTCGATGAGCCATGTCGCCGGCCGCTTCGGCTTCTGGAACGATGTCACGGTGAGTTGAGTTTCAACAGTCTGCCTCGCCTTGGTTCGACCGAATAGCCGTTGTAGCTTGGGTGTTTCCGGCGGAGTAAGGCGAAGTTCAGTCCCCCATGACAACCGCCTACATCAACCGCATCGCGACCGCAGTGCCGCCCAACAATGTGCACGCGGGCTTCGTTCGTCTTGCCGAGACGCTGCTTCCGGACGATCGCCGGCAACGCACCGTATTCCGGCGCATGGCCGAGCTTTCCGGGATCGAACGCCGCTACTCCTTTCTCACGCCGGCGGCGGAGAACGACACGGCGGAGCTCGATTCCAACGCCTTCTATGTCCGGGGCCGGTTCCCCTCGACAGCCGTGCGCATGCGGCTGTTCAACGACAAGGCGCCCGGTCTTGCCGCCTCCGCCGTCGAACGGCTCGAGCTCGGCAGCGGACGCGACGGACTGACCCACCTCCTCATCACCTGCTGTACGGGCTTCACCGCGCCCGGCCTCGATCTCGAGCTGGTGGAACGCTGCAAGCTGCCGCCTTCGATCGAGCGCACGATCGTTGGGTTCATGGGTTGCTATGCCGCGATCAACGCGCTCAAGCTCGCGCGCCATATCGTCCGCTCCGATCCGCGCGCGCGAATCCTGATCGTGAATTTCGAGCTCTGCACACTGCACCTTCAAGACACGAGCGATCTCGCCAAGCTTCTCACCTTCCTTCTCTGGGGTGACGGTTGCGCCGCATCGCTCATCAGCGCGGAGCCAAAGGGCATCGCGCTCGACAGTTTCCGCGCGGTGCATTTTCCCGACACGGCCGAAATGATGCGGTGGGATATCGGCGACAGCGGCTTCGACATGATTCTCTCCGGCAGCGTGCCCGCGACGATCGAGCG
>CAYMJW010000115.1:0-8416 GCA_964390455.1 uncultured Methyloceanibacter sp.
CGACGATCTCGAGATGCGACGGGTTCGCCGTGAGCGACAGATGCACGCGGTTCAAGTCGAACTCGCGGTCCGACGACGCGCCCAGGTGATACTTGACGTCGCCCGAGCCCTCGACGTCGTCGGGATGGGCAGAGCCGCCCCTGAATTCGTTGAAGATCGCCCGATAGGGCTTGGCCATGACATTGGCAAGCACGTTCAAGCGCCCGCGATGCGGCATGCCGATGATGATCTCGCCGACGCCGAGCTGGCCGCCGCGTTTGATGATCTGCTCGAGCGCCGGCACCATCGACTCGCCGCCGTCGAGGCCGAAGCGCTTGGTGCCGGTGTATTTCACGTCGAGGAAGCGCTCGAAGCTCTCGGCCTCGATTAATTTCTTCAGGATCGCGATTTTGCCCTTCGTCGTAAACCCGACCTCGCGCCCTTCGATGCGCTCCTGAATCCAGGCCCTCTGCTCGGGGTCTGAGATGTGCATGTACTCGGCGCCGATATGACCGCTATAGGTGCGCCGCAGGATGTCGAGGATCTCGCGGAGAGTCGCGAATTCAAGACCGAACACGCCGCCGATATAGATCGGGCGGTCGTAGTCCGACTTGGAAAAGCCGAAGGTCTTCGGCTTGAGCTCGGGATGCTCGCGGCGCTCGACGAGATCGAGCGGGTCGAGCTTGGCGGCGAGGTGACCCCGGGTCCGGTAGTTACGGATCAGCATGCGGGCGGCGAGGGTGTCGCGGGCCGCGGCAAGCGCCTGCTGCTGGCTGAGCGCGCCGAGCGGCAGCGCCGGAAGCGTTGCCGTCTCGGCCCCGGGCGCCCAGGACGGACCGCGCGCCTCGGCGAGCACACTCTCTTTGTTGTCTTCGAGGCTCGCGAAGAAGGCGCGCCAATCGGCATCGACCGATTGTGGGTCCTGTTCGTAACGGGCGTAGAGCTCGGCGAGATAGGTGGCGTTCGCGCCATGCAAGAACGACGTGCGCGCAAACACCTCGTTCAGTTCATGTCGTGTCATCGATCGGAAACCTGCCGGTCTTTTGGGGACGACCGGCTTGCGGGGCAAACAAGGCGAGCGTTAGGCGCGCGTATCACGCTTTATTTAATAGGCGCGCCAGGGTGGTTCCAAGGGCCGCGGGCGAATTTGCCACGACAATTCCGGCCTCGCGCATGGCTTCGACTTTGTGCTTAGCGTCGCCTTTACCGCCCGAAATCACGGCGCCGGCATGGCCCATCCGTCGCCCCGGCGGGGCCGTCGCGCCTGCGACAAATCCGACCACCGGCTTCTTGTTGCCGGCCTCGATCAGAAATTCGGCGCCATCCTCCTCTGCGCTCCCGCCAATCTCGCCGATCATAATGATCGCCTCGGTCTCGTCGTCGGCGAGGAATAGCGAAAGCGCATCGACGAAATTCGTGCCGTTGACGGGATCGCCGCCGATGCCGATGCACGTCGATTGACCGAGACCTACGGCGGTGGTCTGGGCCACGGCCTCGTAGGTCAGGGTGCCTGAGCGCGAGACGATGCCGACCTTGCCGGGCATGTGGATATGGCCCGGCATGATGCCGATCTTGCATTGGCCGGGCGTGATGATGCCGGGGCAGTTCGGGCCGATGAGTCGCGTTTCTGAGTCGCACAGCGCGCGCTTGACCTTGACCATATCGAGCACGGGAACGCCCTCGGTGATGCACACAACAAGGGGAATTTCCGCGTCGATCGCTTCGAGGATGGCATCGGCGGCAAACGGCGCCGGCACATAAATCACGCTCGCATCGGCGCCGGCGGCTTCGGCAGCTTCCTTGACGGTGTCGAACACGGGAAGGCCGATATGGGTGGTGCCGCCCTTGCCGGGCGTCACGCCGCCGACCATGCGCGTGCCGTAGGCGATCGCCTGCTCGGAGTGGAACGTGCCTTGCGCGCCGGTAAGGCCCTGGCAGACGACGCGGGTGCTCTTATCGACAAGGACGGACATGGGCGTGCACCGATAACCTAGAGAAACGGATTTACGACGCGGACGGAGCCGTAGCTCTGATCGTGATTGAAGTCCTCGGAATAGACGATCGCAGCTCCCAACCGCTCAGCCGCTGCAAGTATGGCTCCATCCCAATAGTGGATGCGATAGCGCTCCGATATCGTAATCGCCATCCTTATGAGTGAGGGATCGACGACAACGCAAGGCTGCCGCTCCAATCTTTCGATCCATCCGAGAGCTTCTGCCGGCGCGAGCGGTTGAGCAGGTTTGCGGGTGCTGGCGGCGTAGAATTCTTGAATGACCTGCGTTGAGGTTCCAAAGGGGAAAGCGAGGAGTTCAATCGCTCTTGTCTTCTTTTTCAGCTCCGTTTGGTTCGCCGAAGCCGCGTAAATCAGAATGTTCGTGTCGAGAAACCCTTCGACCCTCATAGGCGTCTTCCCGGTTCCATTTCCATGACCCCATGCGGGCTTTGGATTTCTTGGCCATTTCCACCAGCTCCTCGCGGGCTTTGGCAGCCTTGTCCTCGAACGCGACGAGGCTCGTTAGGTAGTCCCGAACAAGTGCATTCACCGTGGTGTCGTGGTTGGCCGCATAGCGCCGCGCCGCGCGCAGAACCCCTTCGTCGATCGCCAGAGTGATGTTTTTCATGCACACAGGATATGTGTAACTGTGTAGCTGGTCAAGCCACGGCTTTCACGGCGGCGACGGCCTTCTTCGCGGCATCGTCGAGATCGTCGGCCGAAGTGATGGCAAGGCCGGACCGCGCCAAAAGCTCCTTGCCGCGAGCGACATTGGTGCCTTCGAGCCGCACGATCAGCGGCACGGCGATATGCGTCTCCCGCGCCGCCGCGATGATGCCCTCTGCGATGGTGTCGCAGCGCATGATGCCGCCGAAGATATTGACGAGCACGGCCTTCACGCGCGAGTCTGAGAGGATGATGTTGAACGCCTCGGTCACGCGCTCCTTGTCGGCGCCGCCGCCGACATCGAGGAAGTTGGCGGGCTCGCCGCCATAGAGCTTGATGATGTCCATGGTGGCCATGGCAAGGCCTGCGCCATTGACCATGCAGCCGATCGAGCCGTCGAGTTTCACATAGGAGAGGCCGAGATCGGCGGCCTCGACCTCGGCAGGGTCCTCCTCGTGGATGTCGCGCAAGGCGGCGATGTCCTCGTGACGGAAGAGGGCGTTGTCGTCGAAGCCGATCTTGGCGTCGAGGCAGACGAGGTTGCCCTCCTTCGTCACCACCAGCGGATTGATTTCGATCAGGCTCGCGTCCTTCTCGACGAACAGCCGGTAGAGCGACTTGACGAGGTTGCCGCACTGCTTGGCGAGCGTCCCCTCGAGCTTGAGTGCCGCGGCGAGGACACGTCCGTGAAAGTCGCTGATGCCGGAAGCCGGATCGATGGTGAGCGTCGCGATCTTCTCCGGCGTGTTGGCGGCTACGGCCTCGATGTCCACGCCGCCCTCGGTCGAGGCGACGAAGGCGATGCGGCCCGAGCCGCGATCGACCAGGAGCGAGAGGTAAAGCTCGCGCGCGATGGTCGTGTCCTTGACCACATAGACATGGCGCACGAGCCGGCCTTTGGGCCCGGTCTGCGGCGTGACCAGCGTCATCCCCAGCATGCGGTCGGCCTCAGCGTGAAGCTCGGACAGCGTCTTGACGAGCTTGATGCCGCCGCCTTTGCCCCGGCCGCCCGCGTGGATCTGCGCCTTGACCACGAAGATGTCGCCGCCGAGCGCGCCTGCGTGATCGGCCGCCTCTTGCGGGCTCGCGGCCACGCGGCCCTCGGCCACCGGCGCACCGTACTGCTTGAGCAGCGCCTTCGCCTGATATTCGTGGATGTTCATGGGGGCTCGCCGCCCGCGCTGCGCGGCCGGCGCCGGTCGCGGTTCGGTTCTAAGGGCCTAGGTGGTGGCGAGGCTCGGCGCGATCCGCTGGCACAATTCGACCAGCGCTCTCACAGATCCTACCGAATGCATGAAGGCATCCTTCTCGGCCGAAGTGAGGTCGAGCTCGATGACCCGCTCCACGCCCTTGGCGCCGATGATGATGGGGACGCCGGCATAAATGCCCTTCACGCCGTACTCGCCGTTGAGATAGGCGGCGCAAGGGAGCACCCGCTTCTGGTTCTTGAGATAGGACTCCGCCATCTCGAGCGCGGCGGCGGCCGGCGCATAGTAGGCCGATCCCGTCTTGAGCAGGCCGACGATCTCGGCGCCGCCGTCGCGGGTGCGCTGCACGATGTCGTCGAGCCGCTTCTGGGTGATCCAGCGCATCTTGACGAGATCGGCGAGCGGGATGCCGGCGACGGATGAGTAGCGGATGAGCGGCACCATGGTATCGCCGTGGCCGCCCATCACCATCGTGTGGATGTCCTCCGGACTCACGTCGAATTCTTGCGAGAGGAAGAAGCGGAAGCGCGCGGCATCGAGCACGCCGGCCATGCCGACCACCTTGTTGCGTGGCAGCCCGCTTGTCTTCTGTAGCGCCCAGACCATGGCATCGAGCGGATTGGTGACGCAGATGACGAAGGCCTCCGGAGCGTATTTGCGCAAGCCCGCGCCCACCTGCTCCATGACTTTCAGGTTGATCTCGAGCAGGTCGTCGCGGCTCATGCCGGGCTTGCGCGGTACGCCGGCGGTGACGATCACCACGTCGGCATCCTTCAGCTCGGCATATTCGTTGGTGCCCTTGAATTTCGGGACATAACCCTCGACCGGGGCCGACTGGGACAGATCGAGCGCCTTTCCTTGCGGCACGCCGTCGACCACGTCGAACAGCACGACCTCGCCGAGCTCTCTGATGCCGGCAAGATGGGCAAGCGTGCCGCCGATCTGGCCGGCACCAACCAATGCAATACGACTACGCGCCATGAAATTTCCCCTTCTCCTCGCCGCCCGGCTTCAAGCTCAAGCGGGCCGACATCACGCGAGGGGTTGGTTAAATGCAATCGGGCGCAAGCGCAAGGGCGGCCGCGCGTAGCTCCGCAGGCGCCGATCGGCTAAGCTTTATGTTCGAGGGGGGCAGCATGGCCGACCATCCTGCGAGCGATATTTTGGAGGAGACAACTTGGCCGCCCGTGGTTTGGGCGGCGCGGCTCAGCGCCTATTTTCTGGCGCAGGGCGCGCTGGTGCTCCTGGCTTATGCCTATTACGGCTTCGACAGCCATCCCGATGGCTTCGCGCTCGGTTTCCGGCTCGATCCGCTGCTCGCCACGGTCTATCTCCTATGGGGCGCGGCCGGGACCTTTATCGGCTTCTTCCGCCCGCGCTATGCGCTCGGCTTCGTGCTGGCCTTCGCCGCGTTCTTTACCGCGCTCGCGGTTCTCGGCTCGTTCACCCCTTACGATCTCGGCATGAGGCTCGACGGCCGGATTGCCCTTTACCACTGGCTGGTCGCACTGCCGGCCTGGGCGATCGGGCTCAATGCGCTGCGGCGAAGAAGCCGCCGAGGCTAAGCCCTCGCTCATTGCGGCGGCGGCACCTCCTCGACGATCGGCTTGTCCTTGGGCTTGATGCGCAGGACGAAGAACTTCACCGGCTTGTCGGCCTCGTTCATGCCGCGATGGACCACGTTTGGCTCCAGATACGCGGCCTCGCCCGCGTTGATCGCCTTCGGCTCTTGGCCGGCGCGCTGGAAGGTGAGGGTGCCCTCGACGATATAGGCGACCTCATGCGCGTCGGGATGGATGTGCCAGGGCAGCACCGTGCCCGGGCGCAAGATATAGACCTGCCCGAGCACCTCCTTGCTCGGATCGCCGGCAAGAGCCTCGGCGATCAACGTCTCGACTGCGATACCGGTGTGCTCCCCGGTCTCGCGGGCAGACATGAGGTTTGCTCCCGCGAGCAAGCCCGCCAACGTGATTGCGACGATTGCGATCTTCGTCCTCATGATCCCACCCCACCCCACAGGCCGATTCCGTTCAGGACTATAGTCCAGCCGCGCACGCGATTCGCGTCCGCGTCTCTAGGAGGAAGTCGATGAACGGAACGACTGTCTACAATTACCGCACGGAAGGCGCCAGATACGGCATCAGTTTCGGCACGGCGCTCGCCATTGCCATCTCTTACGTCAACAATGAATCGATCCTGTGGGCCATCATCCACGGCTTCTTCAGCTGGCTCTATGTGATCTATTTCGCGCTGTTCAAGTAGAGCCGTCATCACCCCTTCGGGCTCGGTTACCAAACGCGGCAAAACCGTCCGCCCGCGACCGAATTGCTCTGGACTTTGCCACGGCCGCGAATTTCAATCCCGGCGCCATCAAGGCCCAGGGAGGATCGCAATGACAATCGCATCGGGACGTTCAGTACGCAAAGCGGCGCTCGCCATTGGCGCGATCGCGGCAATCGCCGCGTTGAGCGGCAGCGCTTCGGCGCATTGGCACGGCGGCTGCTGGGGCTGCGGAGCCTTCGCGGCCGGCGCCATCGCCGGCGCCGCGTTCGCCACGCCCTACTATGCACCGCGCTACTACTATGGCGGCCCCGTGGTGGCGCCGGCCTATGCCTATCCGCCTTGTCCGCTCGTCGGTCCCGCACCGTGGTACTGCCAATAATCGGCGCGCAGCGACTGCGTCTTCGTTCAAATTGAATCAAGTTGGCGCCACCCCCGAGCGCCAGAGGAGACTTTATGACCACAATCATCAGATTGGTTGCAGCCGCCACGGTATCGCTCGCGGCAAGCCTTCCGGCGCTGGCCGAGGATACGAAAGCGGCTCAGCCGATCCCGACGCTCCATTGCGAGTTCAAGGCCGTGAGCGCCTGCTCGCCCGACGGCACCTGCAAACCCGGCAAGGACCTCGCCGGCATGCCGCTTCCGATCAAGGCCACCGTCGATTTCGAGAACACGGTCGTCGCCGCGCTCGACGAAACGGGTCACGCCCGCACGGACAATATCGACGCGGTGGCCGATTCCGGCGGACAACTCATGGTTCATGGCATCGATCGCGCCTTCGCCTGGCAGATCGTGGTCCACAATTCGAGCCCCGCCGCCTCCATTACCTTCGCCTCCGCCGATACGGTGGTCACAGGTTTCGGCACGTGCAGCCACAAATAGGCGTTTGCGCGCGCCTTTGCATCAACCCCGGCCCGGCGAACGGGCCGGGGTTTTTCATGCGTGGAACTGGGATTCCCGCAGCTTTGCGCGTGCTTCTCAGTACGACGTTTTGCAGCTAGACTTCTCCGTCGAACGACGAAGGCGCTCGCGTCCCAAGTGTCGTGGCGTGGGGTGAGGGGGTAAGGGTGAATCGCCGAAGTGGGCTCTGGGCGCGCGCAATCGCGCCTGTCGCGTTCGTGGCCGCAATCTCTTGCTTCGGCCTTGGCGCGAAGGCCGGCTCTTATGAGCAGCCGCCGAGCTTCACCGCCGCGCAGGTGCTGCCGCCCAATCTGCTCGCCAGCCCGAACTACACTATCGGCAACAGGATAGGCCTCGACAACTTCCAGTACGTTTTCAACGTCGACACAAGGTGGGGACCCTTCTCGGTCAAGGGCCTCGACCTGATGCGCGTGCGCGCGCGCGAGATCGCCGCGACCGCAGCACTCGATCAGATCGACAGCGTCGGCACGTTCGCCAATGCGGCGGGACGCACGGCGCTGAAGCCGCTCGCCACGGCCAAGGACCTCGTCACGGCGCCCGGCAGGACCGTCGGCGACACCGTGCGCGGCGTCGGCAATCTGTTCGGCAGCGTCGATGCCTCCGTTGGCGCGACCGACCCGCACAAAGAGGGTATCGTCGCCTCGGTGACGGGAGGGGCCACCGCGCGGCGCAAGCTCGCTTACGATTTCGGCGTCGATCCCAATACGAGCTTTCCGCCGCTGCATGCCGAGCTGACGCGGCTTGCCACCGCCAACGCGATCGGCGAGACGACCACAAATGCCGGGCTTGCCTTCGTCACCGGCGGCGCCGGCATCGCCATCAGCGTCGGCGGCACGAGCCGCACGCTCCGGCTCGCGCTTCGCGACAAGACGGCGGCGCAACTCGAGAAACAAGGGCGGCAGCTGCTTGCGGCGATGGGCATTCCGGCCGCCGCAACGGAAGCCTTCTACGCCAATCCGCATCTGTCGCCGACCGACAAGGCAATCGTCGTCGCGGCGCTCTCGAATCTCGGGGCCACGAGCGGGCGCGAGATCTTCATCGAAAGCGCGGCCGGCACGCAGAGCATCGAGATGGGGTTCTTCTACCGGCGCCAGGCCGAGCTGATCGCGGCCTATGACAGCAAGGTCGCGCCGGTCACCGCTTTCGTTCGGCTCGGCGCTGCCCCCATGCTCGAAACCGGCAAAGGCACGGTGACCATCTTGCCCGTCGACTATCTCTATTGGTCGCCGCCGCTTGAGTCTCTGGTCGCGGGTGCCGGCCGCGGCGGCCAGCTCTGGATCACGGGCCGCGCAAGCGCGAAAGCCACCTCACAGCTTGCCGCGCGCGGCTGGACGATCGTGCCCAAGGCCGGCGGCAAGCTCGGAGAGTA
>CAYMJW010000116.1:0-8316 GCA_964390455.1 uncultured Methyloceanibacter sp.
GTCTCCGTCTATGGCACCGAGAAGAGCTTCATCGATGGCGACGACACGCCCTGGTCGAAGGCCTTTCTCGCCGCGGCCTATGCCTCGCGCGGCATCAAGATGCGCTGCACGTCCGGCGCGGGCTCCGAGCTGCTGATGGGCTTCCACGAGAAGAAGTCGCTGCTTTATCTCGAAGCGCGCTGTCTCTGCCTTCAGCGCGCCATGGGCGTACAGGGCACGCAGAACGGCGGCATCGACGGGGCGCCGATCACCTGCACGGTGCCTGGCGGCATGCGCGAGCTGATGGCTGAGAATCTGATCGCCGTCTGGCTCGATCTCGAATGCGCCTCCGGCAACGACGCGCGCCCGACCGAGTCCGAGATCCGCGTCGGCGCCAAGATCATGCCGTTCCTCATCGCCGGCTCGGACCTCATCTGCTCGGGCTTCGGCTCGATCCTGAAATACGACAATTCCTTCAACCCATCGCTTCTGAACGGCGAAGAGCTCGAGGACTATCTCGTGCTCCAGCGCGATTTCGAGGCTGACGGGGGCCTCACGCCGGTCGAGGAGACCCGAATCCTTGCGCTCAGGACACGCGCGGTCGATGCCATCAGCGCCGTGCTCGAAGAACTTGGCCTCGGGCAGCCGACGGAGGATATGAAGGCAAGCGTCGTCGCCGCATCGGGATCGGACGAGACGCGAAGCTATTTCCCCCGCGACGTGGCGCTCATCAGCGAGAGCATCAAGGAGCGCGCGATCAGCGTCGTCGACGTCATCAAGGCGCTTGCCAGGCGCGGCTTTGCCGAGGAGGCGGAGAATCTTCTCAAGCTCGTGCGGTTGCGCGTTTCCGGCGACTATCTTCAAACCTCCGCTATGGTGCGCGATGGCCGCGTCCTCAGCGCGATCAACGATCCCAACGATTATCTCGGGCCCGGCACCGGATACCGCATGAGCAAAGCCCGCCGCGACGAGATCGTGGCGATCCGCGACGTGCTCACGCGCGAGGAGGTGCTGAGAGCGGAGTCGGTGCACAGGGGCGCGGAAGGCAAGCGCATCAGCTACCGCACCATGGGTCCCGCCACCCCCGGCAGCGATCCGCGCGAGGTCGTGATCGGGATCAGCCCCGGTTTCGGCATCAAGCTGTTCCAGACCGTCGCCGGCCATCCCCTTTCTTCAATCTTGCGCGAGCTGATCGCCGGCATCACCGAAGGCGGCGCCAACGCCCGCGTCGTGCGCATGAAGCACACGGCCGACACCTCGTTTCTGGGCTTGAGCGCCGCCTGCCTCGCCGGTTCCGGCGTCGGCATCGGCATCCAGGCGAAAGGCACGGCCGTCATTCACCAGAAAGACCGCCTGCCGCACAACAATCTCGAGCTGTTCTCCAACTCCCCGATCACCCGGCTCGAGCACTATCGGCGCATGGGGGCGAACGCCGCCGCCTATGCGAAGGGCGAACTGCCGGAGCCGGTTGTCGTGCCGACGCGAGGCGAGGCCATGGGTTCGCGTTATCACGCGCGCGTGTCGCTGATCTACGCGATCGAGACGGACTTGACCTCCGAGGGTGCCGTCCCGGAAGAAGTCTCTGTCGCCTTTCTGGGGAGCGCCGCATGAGCGAGGACCGGCTCACGATCGCGGACTATCCGCTTGCCGAGAAGCGCCCCGAGCGCGTGCGGGGAAAGCGCGGCAAGGGCCTCGATGAAATCACGCTTCAGGCCCTGCTCGAGGACCGCGTTGCGCTCGAAGACCTGTGCATCACGGCAGACGCGCTGCGCCAGCAGGCCGAGATCGCCCGCGCCGCGGGAAGGGAGACGTTGGCGGAGAACTTCGAGCGCGGCGCCGAGCTGGTTGATGTGCCGCAAGACACGATCATGCGTGTCTATGAGCTGCTGCGCCCCGGTCGCGCGAAGTCGCCGGAGGAGCTGTTCGCCGCGGCCCGTGAGCTTCGCGAGCAATATGGCGCGAACGGCATGGCCGCATTCGTGGAAGAGGCCGCCACCGTTTACGAACGACGCGGCTTGTTCAAAAAGAGGTTCTGAGCGCACATGACCTGGAAGACGGACTATCGATCGATCTACTACGAAGGCGCGCCCGAACCTGCCGATCCGGACCTCGCCAAGGGGAGCACGGCGCTCCTCGTGATCGACGTGCAGAACACGTATCTGACCCGGCCGGATCGGGCCTCGCTGTCAGCGGAGGAGCAGCGCCGCCATGACGCCTGGACGCCCTTCCACGAGCGGATGCGCGACATCGTCATCCCGCGCACGCGGGAACTCTTAAGTCTCTTTCGTGCGAACGGATACGAATGCCTGTTCGCGCGAATCGCGTGCCACACCAAGGACGGCCGCGACAGGTCTCTGTCGCAGAAGATGCCAGGCTGGAACAATCTGCTTCTGCCCAAGGACGAGCATCCGTCGCAACTCACCGCAGAGCTTCAGCCCCAAGGCGACGAGATCGTCGTGACGAAAACGACGGACAGCGCGCTCACCGGCACCAATCTCCGGCTGATCCTCACCAATCTCGGCATCAAGACCCTCGTCTGCTGCGGCATCTTCACCGATCAGTGCGTATCCTCGACCGTTCGCAGCCTTGCCGACGAGAGCTTCGGCGTGATCGTGGTCGAGGATTGCTGCGCTGCGGGATCGGACGAGTTGCACCGCAAGGAGCTCGAAATCATCAACATGATCTATTGCCACGTCATGTCGAGCGCCGAGCTGAAGGCGCTGATGAGCCTTCGCGCCTAAAAAGCGAGGCAAGTCAAGTTTCTAATTCAGAGTGTCAACTTTGCAGTGCACAAGGAGGGCTAGGCTCGCCGCCGCAGTATATGGCCTGGCCCGTCGCGCCCGCTTGTTTCGGCGGCAGTTCGAGATCATCATGCGCCACCGGGCCGGTAACGCGGGGTCAGCCGGCGGCGCGGGTTGTTGTTCGCGCCAGCCTAAAGGGGGGAACCAACATGACGGAACGCTCAGCAGCTGCGCTTGAGGCGCAAGAAAGTTTCGAAGTCCACAAAGAAAAGAACATCGACCTGCTCCAAGGCAAAGCCATCGGGCTGGTCGGCGTTCTGTTCCTGACGGTGACGGGTGCCGCGCCAATGTCGGCGATGCTCGGCAACGTTCCCTTCGGCGCGGGCTTCGGCAACGGGATCTACATCCCCGCCGCCTTCCTGCTCGCCACCATCGTGCTCACCATCTTCTCCATCGGCTTTGCGGCGATGGCGCAAAAGGTGTCGAGCGTCGGTGGCTTCTACTCCTATATCAGCCTCGGTCTGGGGCGCGACATGGGCATGGCCGCGGGCATGGCGTCGTTCCTCTCCTATAGCGTGTTCGAGGCTTCGCTCTGCGGTCTGTTCGCCTATTTCGGCAACGCATGGCTCCAGTCGCATTTTGGCATCAACGTGCCTTGGATCTGGCTTGCCGTGTTCATGATCGGCCTGACCTCGATCCTGAGTTACCGGGACGTGCAACTCTCGGTCAAGGTTCTCGGTGTTGCGCTCATTCTCGAGGTCATCATCCTCGCCATCTTCGATGCGGGTGTCCTCCTCTCTAGCAAGGCGAACTTCAACCTCGAGGCACTCAACATCCTCAACGTCAACACGCCGGTTGCCGCGCAGACGGTAGGGGATGTGGAAATCGCGGCCGGCGCGGCCGCGGTCGGCATCTTTATGGCTTTCTGGTCCTGGGTCGGCTTCGAGATGGCGCCGAACTACGCCGAGGAGTCGCGCGATCCCAAGCACATTATTCCGCGCTCGCTCTATTACTCGGTGATCGGGCTCGGGCTGTTCTATATCTTCACAAGCTGGTGCGCGGTTTCCGCCTACCCGACCGAAGGCGACATGCTCGCCAAGGCCGTGAAGGATTCGAGCAACTTCTTCCTGACGCCGATCGGGGAAAATGTCGGCGGTTGGGCCCTGGAGCTGATGAGCCTTCTCATCCTCACGAGCTCTTTCGCCTGCGGCATGGCCTTCCACAACACGGCGGCGCGCTATGCCTACTCCCTCGGCCGCGAGGGCGTGTTCATCCGCGCTCTCGGCAAGACGCACCCGACGTTCAAGAGCCCGCACATCGCCTCGACGGCTCAGTCGGTGCTGGCGCTGATCTGGGTTGGGCTTTTTGCCTTCTTCCTGGGAACGGATGACCCGACCGCTCAAGCCTATGTCGCCGTCTACACGATGCTCGCGATCCTCGGCACCATGCTGCTGCTCATTCTGCAGGCCTTTGTGTCGGTCGCGATCATCGTCTATTTCCGCCAGAACCATCCGGGCGAAGTCGGGATCATTCCCGGACTGATCGCGCCGGCGATCGCCTTTATCGCCCAGGTCTACCTCGTGTATCTCCTGGTCGTAAATCTGGCGACATTCGGCGGTAGCGGCAGCTTCGGCAGCAACATCCCCTATATCGCGCTGGCGATCGTCGTCTGGGGCTTCGTCTGGGGCGTGATCCTGAGGACCACGGCGCCCGCGGTTCACGCCAAGATCGGCCGCCTCGTTTACAACGAGAAGGCCTGACACGCGAATGATCCCGGCACGACTGCCGCGATCGACATAGAATCGGGCGGGCGCCGCGGCAGCGGCGCCCGCCCTTGGCTTAACGAGGGTTCACACCCAACCGCGTTGTGGAGAAGCGTCATGTTGACATCGATCGCAGGCCGGTCCGTCGTCGTCACGGGATCGAGCAAGGGTATCGGCAAGGGGATCGCCAAGGTCTTTGCCAAGAGCGGCGGCAAGGTGCTCATCGTGTCCCGCCATCTCGATGAGGCGGAAGCTTGCGCCGAGGAGCTGCGCCGCGCGGGCGGAACGGCGAAGGGCTTCGCCGCCGACGTGACCAAGCTCGGCGACATGCAAGCCATGGCCGAGGCCGCCGCGAAAGCGCACGGAGGCATCGACATCCTGTGCGCCAATGCCGGCATCTTCCCGCAGACCAAGATCGAGGAGCTTTCGCCGGAAGATTGGGACCACGTGATGGCGACCAACCTCAAGGGGACCTTTCTGCCGATCAAGGCGTGCCTGCCGCATCTCAAGACATCGGACCAGGGGAGGATCGTCATCACCTCCTCGATCACGGGTCCGGTTACGGGCTTTCCGGGATGGGCACATTACGGCGCGACCAAGGCGGGTCAGCTTGGCTTCATGCGCACGGTGTGCATCGAGCTCGCCAAATACGGCATTACCGTCAATGCGGTCTTGCCCGGCAACATTCTGACCGAAGGCTTGATCGCGCTCGGACCGGAATACGAGCGCTCGATGGCGGCTTCAATTCCGTTGAGGAAGCTCGGGACGGTCGAGGATATCGGCTATGCCGCGCTGTTCCTCGCGTCGAAGGAGGCCGCCTATATCACGGGCCAGACCATCATCGTCGATGGTGGCCAGATCCTCCCGGAGAGTTTGGACGCGCTCGCGCAAGCCTAACCGCTCCGATGGGCGGTCCTTGTGCTGTCGATCAGTTCTCTTGTTCCCGCAGCAGGGATTTGCGCAACGACCGCGGCGATTGACCCGTCCACCGGCGCACGGCGCGGCTGAAGGCCGAGAGCTCCGAATAGCCGACGAGGAACGCGATCTCCGACAATGGCAGCTGGCGCTGGCGCATATAGGACAGTGCCAGGTCGCGCCGCGCCGCTTCGACGAGGTTCTGATAGCTCAGTCCGTCGTGATGCAGCTCCCGCTGCACGGTCCGCGCCGACAGGCGCAGATCCGCTGCGATCTGCTCGAGAGGGGGGAAGCCGTCGGGCAGCCGCGCACGCACGGCGGCGCGGACCCGGTCGGTGATGCTCACGCGAAGATCGTTGCGCTCGGAGAGGCGCTCGAGGCAGAGCCGCATCGCGAACATGAGACGCGTATCCCGTGCCGGCATCGGCGAAGACAGCAACGCGGGGCGGAACAGAAGCGCGTTGGTCGGCTGCGAGAAGAAGGCGGGCGCCGCGAAGGCCCGTTCGTGCTCGCGCCATGCGGCGGGCTTTGGATGTTCGAAATGCACTTCCTCCGGCGCAAAGTGAGCGCCGAGACACTCGCGAAACAGATTGAGGAACATCCCAAGCGACAGCTCTGCGTCCTGGCGCCGCTCGATAATGTCGGGCGCATCGATCCTGTATTCGAGACGGAGCAGGCCGTCGCCGCTCTCGGCGAGCCGCATCGAGGATGATTGCTGGTGCAGCGGGAAGAGATCGACCAAAGTCTTGAGCGCCACACCGAGCGTCGGCGCGGAGACCGCCGCATAACCCCAGAGCCCAAGATCGCGCGGCTCGAAGCTGTGACCGAACCACAGGCCGAAATTGTCGTTGCGGGTGAGCCGGGCGCCTTCCTCGAACAGCCGGCAATAAGACTTGAGGCTGAGTTGCAGCGTCGGCGATCCCGCCATTTCGGGAGAGAGGCCCGCGTGGCCGAAGATGCGGTCGAGATCGCCGTTCTGCCGCTCGATATAGGAGGCGATGCCGGTCGCCGCGGCCGCGAGCACCGTGGGATCGGACTCGATGCCGGCGCCGCCGGTCAGTGCCAACTCGGTCAGCCTCGCCCCCATGGTTCCCCCAGAGCGGCCGCCCCTCTTCGGAAAAAGGCTAGCAGAAGCCTTGAGGGGGTCAAGCGACAGGCGCGTGGTCTGCTTCCGAGCTTCTGCCCGATTCCAGGGCAGCCCAACGATTCCGCCGGCCTAGCCGAAGCGCGAGAGATAGCGCTCGCACAAAGGAAGCGTGTTTGCGGTGTAAGCCACGCCCATGGATTGGGCGAGCTCCGTCTCGGAATGCGAGCCGATCCAGGCGACGAGAAGGAGGCGGCGCAGCATCACGAACGTATCGATTTCGGCCTCGTCCTCGGCGGAAAGGGTGCCGACCCGCCGATAGCCTCGCACCCACGCATCGATGAGCGTCGGTACGTCGGGACTGTCTTCGAAGAACGACACCGTCGTCGCGCAGTCGTAGAGGAACCAGGAAAAGCCGCAGTCGTCGAAATCGATGACCTTGATGATGCCTTCATCCATGAGCAGGTTGGCGAGACGCATGTCGCCGTGGACGAGGTTGAACCGGTCTGGCGCCTTGCCGAACCGCTGAAGCCGCCGCTCGATGAGCTGGACCGTCTCGCCCATCGTCTCGAGGGCCGCGCTCGTCATGCCCATTCCGTCTCGCCACCGTCCCCAATGCGGGCGGCTCCCGAGAGACGTGTCGAAGTCCCAGGAATGGCGCTCGAACCAGGGCGGCCGCTGCCAGGAGCGCACATGCGCGTGCATGCGGGCCGCGGTCTCTCCCAGTATCTCGAAGCCGGCGGCGTCGGTCGCCGCCGGTTCCTGTCCGGTCTCCCAGGCGAAGAGCACGACGTTACGTGGCCGCGGCAGCCCTTCATGCGCGACGGTCTGAATTAGTTCGCCGTCGATGCCGGGGATCGGTGTCGGCGTGAGCGCGGCGCTCGATTCCTTGAGCGCGATCATCCACGCAAGCTCTGAGGCAATCCCCGTCTTGGAGTGATAGCCCTCGCGGTGCACCCGGAGCGCCCATTTCGATCCGGTCGCGGGGTCGTCCACGCGGTAGGTCGCGTTCTCCGAGAGGTTGATGAGCTTGACGGCGGCGGTGGAGGGGAGGGCGTAGCGACTAAGCGCGCGCTCGGCGAGGCCGTGTAGCCTGCGCAACAACTCCTCGTGCGATAGCGCGGTCGCGCCCGACATCGGGGTCCTCCCTCGGCGCCGGCACTCCTTGTCCCGCGCGCCAGCCGTCTAAATCACACTAGGGAGCGGTTTGCCAATGGACTTGACCGCGATCCGCCGGCATTTGACCGGCGCGAGAGACCGTAATCCGGCGTCCTCATGAGCTTGGCTCTCTAATCGTGCGCCGGGGCTCAGGGCAGGGCGATCAGCGCTGGCTTACCATCGGGCAACCCAGCGTCTTTTCCAGCGCGGCCGTCAGCTCCTCCGCCGTCTCGGCGGCGAAATAGAGGCCGCCATTGGCGTCGGCGAGGCACCGCGCCTTGGCGAAAGTCCCTCCGTCCGCCGCGGCGAGGCCAATGACATGAACGGTGAGCTGCGCGGCGTCGTCGTGGAGCGCCTTGCCGACGCGACAGGGCGAGCCGCCGCACGTATCCTCGCCGTCGGTGAGCACGACGATCACGCCGGGCTTCGAACGGAAATCGAGGACTTCCGCGCTACGCTCGACGGCGCGCGTCAGCGGCGTGCCCCCGGCCGGCACCAGACTCTGCACAGAGGCCATGATCTTTGTCGCGGCGTCCGGCGTGGGGAGAAGATTGAGTTCGATATTGTCGCACTGATTGAACAGCCCGGGAGTCTGCGTGGGCCCGTAGCTCACGAGACCCACGCGGCGAAACCGCGTGACGCTCGGCAGGATTTTGCCAAGCGCGTCGCGCACCAT
>CAYMJW010000117.1:0-8298 GCA_964390455.1 uncultured Methyloceanibacter sp.
TTGCGGGCTCGGCGGCACGGGCGTGTCCTGCCCGATCGGCACCGGCGTCAGCGCTGAATAAACCAACGCGAAGTGGTTCCCCTCTCCCCTCGTGGGAGAGGGCTTCCTGCCGCGATCTTGCGCGAGCGTAGCTCTTGCGCAAGTCGCATGGCGGGAAGGGTGAGGGGGTTCTCTTTTTGGACGCCGCCTTGCGGCTTACCCCTTGTATGTCTGTTTCGCCCGCGTCCTCGCGCGGAAGAGCGTCAGCTGCGGATGAAGCCGACGATGTCCTTGGTCTTGGCGAGGATCGGATCGGCGATGGCGTGGGCGCGGCGCGCGCCTTCGGCGAGGATGCGGTCGATCTCGACGGGATCGGCCATCAGCCGGCGCATCTCGGCCCCGATCGGGGTCAGCCGCGCCGCCGCGAGCTCGGCCAGAGCCTCCTTGAAGCGCGAGAACGGGGCGTTGCCGAATTCGCGCAACACGGCTTCCTTCGTCGTGTCGGCAAGCCCGGCATAGATGCCGACGAGATTGTCGGCCTCGGGCCTCCCCTCCAACCCCTTCATCTCCGACGGCAGCGGCTCGGGATCGGTCTTGGCCTTTTTGATCTTCTTCGCAATCTGATCGGCATCGTCGGTCAGATTGATGCGCGTCATGTCGGACTCGTCGGATTTCGACATCTTGCGCGTGCCGTCGCGCAAGCTCATCACGCGCGTCGCAGGGCCGGTGATGAGGGGCTCGGGCAGCGGGAAGAAGCCGCCGGGATAGCCCTCGCGGGCGATCGGCGCGGCGAAGTCGTTGTTGAATTTCTGGGCGATATCGCGCGCAAGCTCAAGATGCTGCTTCTGGTCGTCGCCGACCGGAACGTGGGTCGCGTGGTAGAGCAGAATGTCGGCCGCCATCAGGTTCGGATAGACATAGAGCCCAGCGCTGGCGTTCTCGCGATCCTTGCCCGCCTTCTCCTTGAACTGCGTCATGCGGTTCAGCCAGCCGAGCCGCGCCACGCAATTGAAGATCCAGGCGAGCTCGGCATGGCCGGAGACCTGGCTCTGGTTGAACACGATGTGGCGGGAGGGATCGATCCCCGAGGCGATGAAGGCGGCCGTCACCTCGCGGGTGTTCTTGGTGAGCTGCTCGGGGTCCTGGAACACGGTGATGGCGTGGAGATCGACCACGCAATAGAGGCAGTCATGCTCGGCCTGGAGCGCCACGAATTTGGTGATGGCGCCGAGATAGTTGCCGAGATGGAGGTTGCCGGTCGGCTGCACGCCGGAAAAGACGCGGGTCTTGCTGTTGAATTTTTGCATGTCTTGGTCCTGACGCAAGCCGGGTTATGGCTTGGCTCGCGGCCCCGCGCAACTCCCCATGTCAGGGGCGTACGGCCTTGAACAGATCGCGAAACTTGGCGGCGCCGAAGAGATGCGCCGCCCCGAGATAGGTCGCAAGGCCTGTGCCGACGAGGGCTGCGAGGGAAGCCATCTGCATGAAGAGGCCGCTTTGCGGGGCAAAGCCTGAGGCCAAGGCCCTGACCAGAACGAACACGACGACCGCCATCGCCGCGCAGGCGGCGAGGATGCCAAGGAAGCGGCGGCGGAAGATGCCGTCGAGCGTGAAGCTGTCACGGCGGCTGAGCTCGGCCACGAGCAGCGCGACATTGATCCAGCCCGCGAGCGCGGTCGCGATCGCAATCCCCGTGGCGCCGATGAGAAGGAACAGCATCAGGCTCAAGATCACGTTCGCAACGAGGCTGATGCCGGCATAGAGCATCGGCGTTTTGGTGTCCTCGCGGGCGAAGAAGCTCGGATGCAGCACCTTGACGAGAACATAAGCGGGGAGCCCGAGCGCGAGCGCGGCGAGCATCGACGAGGTGGCCTTGGTATCGACGGCGGTGAAGGCGCCGCGCTCGAACAGCACGCGCATGATCGGCTCGGCCGCAAGGAAGAGCGCGATCGCGGCGGGGAAAGTAAGGAGGAGCGCGAATTCGAGCGCCCGGTTCTCGCTCTCAACCACGGCGGCGTGGTCGCCGGAGCGGAGCTTCTGGCTCAGCGTGGGCAGAAGGACGACGCCGATGGCGACGCCGATGACCCCGAGCGGCAGCTGCCACAGTCGATCGGCATAATAGAGCCACGACACGACCCGATCCTGAAGCGTGGCGATGATCGTCGAGATCACCATGGCAATCTGGGCCATGCCGCCTGCGAGGATGCCCGGCACCGCGAGCGTGACCAGGCGCCGCATCTCGGGCGAAAGCTGCGGCCGCTGCCATGGGAGGCGCACGCCCATCTTGGCGGCGGCGACCGCAACGACCAGCACCTGCAACAAACCCGAAGCTGCGATGCCCCAGGCAAGCGCCGTGCCTGCCGCGCTCTGATCTGAGCTCCCGGTCGCGACAAAGACGAGCAGCACGGCGATGAGCACGACATTGAGCAGCGTCGGGGCGAAGGCGGCGACGGCAAAACGGCCAAAGGCGTTGAGGATGCCGGCATAGAGCGCGACCACCGACATGAACACGAGATAGGGGAGCGCGATGCGCGCGAAGAGGACGGCGGCCGCGAATTTGTCCGGGTCGCCGGCGAAGCCCGGCGCAAGCAGCAGCATCAACCACGGCATGGCGATCTCGCCAAGCAGCGTAAAGATGACAAGCAGAACCGCGAGACCCGAGAGAGCCTGGCCGGCAAAGGCCTTCGCGCCTTCCGGATCGGCCTGGAGACGCTTGGAGAAGAGCGGGATGAAGGCCGAGTCGAACGCACCCTCGGCGAACAGGCGGCGAAACATATTGGGAATGCGGAACGCCACGAAAAAGGCGTCGGCCACGGCGGAGGTGCCGAGCACGGCGGCAATGAGAATGTCGCGGACAAAGCCGAGCACGCGGCTCGCGATGGTGATGGTGCCGACAGTGGCGAAGCCGCGGTAGAGCTGCATCAGGCGGGAAGCAGCGCCTGGTCGTGCCGCGCTTGCAGCGCCTTCAACAGCCGCTCGCGGATCGCGCTTTCACGGGTCTTGCTCGTGATCTTCTTGCCGGTGAGATCGGTCACGTAGAACACATCGACCGCCTTCTCGCCGAAGGTGGCGATATGGGCCGAGGCGATGTCGAGATTGAGATCGGAAATCTCGCGGGTGACGTCGTGGAGCAGGCCTGGGCGGTCGAGGCCGTTGACCTCGATCACGGTGAGCGCATCCGACAAGGTATTATCGATGACGACTTGCGGCTGGACGGTGAAGGCCGAGAGCCTCGGCTTCGGCTTGCGCCGGGTCGCGATCACTTCGGACAGGCGCACCTCGCCGGTGAGGAGACGCTCGATCGTCGAAGCGATCCGCTCGGCGCGCCGCTCTTCATCCTCGGTGCGGTCGAACTCGCGCTCGATCGAGATCGTGTCGAGCGCCATGCCGTCGCGCGTGGTCGAGATCTGCGCGTCGACGATGTTGGCGCCGGCCCCGGTGCAGGCGCCGGCGACCATGGCAAGGAGCCGCGGGTGGTTCGGCGCGAGCAGCGTGATCTCGGTGACGCCGCGGAAGGCATCGGCCGCGATATGGGTCGCGATCGGCCTCGATTGCGCCTCGGCGTCGCGGATCAGCTTGGCATGCTCGGCGATGGTCTCAATGTCCATCCTGAGCCAATAGGACGGCGCATGCCGATTGATGAAGCGTTCGAGCTCGGCGTCCGGCCAGTCCGCAAGCCGCGCCCGCAAAGCCTCTTGCGCGCGGGCGACGCGTTCGCTGCGGGTCAGGGTCGTATGCCCGCCGCCGAGCAGAGGCTCGGTCTCGAAATAGAGCGTGCGCAGGAGCTGGCCCTTCCACCCGGTCCACGTGCCCGGTCCGACCGCGCGGATATCGGCGACGGTCAGCACCATCAGCAGCTTCAACCGCTCGCGGCTCTGCACCAGCGCGGCAAAATCGCGGATGGTCTTGGCGTCGTTGAGATCGCGGCTCTGGGCGAACAGGCTCATGGCGAGGTGATGCTCGACAAGCCAGGCCGCGGTCTCGGTCTCTGACGGGTTGAGGCCAAGCCGGGGCCCGAGCTCGCGGGCGATGCGGGCGCCGGCGATCGAATGGTCCTCGTCGCGTCCCTTGGCGATGTCGTGCACGAAGGCCGCGACATAGAGCGCGCGGCGATTGTCGATGGTGCGGATGATCTCGCTCGAAACGGGGTGCTCGGCGGCGAAGCGTCCGCGCTCGATGCCCGAAATAAAGCCGATGGTGCGGATCAGGTGCTCGTCCACGGTGAAGTGATGGTACATGTTGAATTGCATCATCGAGACGACGCGGCCGAAATCCGGAACGAAGCGGCCGAGCACGCCCGCCTCGTTCATCTTGCGCAACACGCCTTCGGGATCGCGCGCATCGGTGAGAAGCCGCATGAACAGGCGGTTGGCCGTCGGATTGGCGCGAAGCTTGTCGTCGATCCGGCGGAAGTTCGCGCGAATCTGACGCAACACCTCCGGCGAGAACGACGCCTGATGCTCGTCGGCGAAAGAGAACAGACGGATGAAATTCACTGGGTCCTTGGCGAAGGCATCCTTGTCCGCGGCGGAGATACGGCCGTTCTCGATGCGGAAGTCGGACGTGCGTCTGAGCTTGGCGCGGCGGCGCCAGCTGAACGGGGCGAGCAGCGTGTCGAGGGTGGGCAGCGATTTCAGCTGCTTTATCTCGAGCGCGGAGCAGACGATGCCGGTCAGCTCGCCGACTTCCTTGGCGACGAGGAAATAGTGGCGCATGAAGCGCTCGACCGCGCTCAAGCCGGCATGGCCGCGATAGCCGAGCCGCTCCGCCATGGCCTGTTGCAGGTCGAAGGAGAGGCGCTCCTCGGGGCGCCCGGTGAGAAAATGCAGCTCGCAGCGCACGGTCCACAGGAAGCTCTCGCAGCGGCGGAAGCTCCGGTACTCGTGCGCGGTAAACACGCCCGCCTCGACGAACTCGGCTTCCGCCTTGTCGGGATAGAGGTGCTTGGCGAGCCAGTGCAGCGTGTGCAGGTCGCGCAATCCCCCCTTGCCGTCCTTGACGTTGGGCTCGACGAGATAGCGCGAGGCGCCGGCGCGGCCGTGGCGCGCGTTCTGCTCGGCGAGCTTCGCCTCGATGAAGGGCCGGGGATTGCCGTCGAGCACCTCGTCGCGGAACCGGCGCTTGAAATCGGCGAACAGAGCCTGATCGCCGAGAATGAGCCGCGCATCGAGGAGCGCGGTGCGGATGGTCATGTCGGAGCGGCTGAGGCGCAAGCATTGATCGATGTTGCGGGTGGCATGGCCGACCTTGAAGCCCAAATCCCAGAGCAGATAGAGCATGTATTCGGCGACGCTCTCGCCCCAGGCGGTCTGTTTGTAAGGGAGCAGGAACAGGAGATCGATATCGGAGCCGGGGGCGAGCATGCCGCGGCCGTAACCGCCTTGCGCCACGATCGCCATGCGCTCCGAGGCGGTCGGATTTTCGGACGGGTAGATATGCTTGACGGTGAAATCGTAGGCGAGAGCGATCAGGGCGTCCTGGAAGGCGGAGAGACCTTCGGCGCATTTCCGCCCGTCGCCATCCTCTTCGAGCTGACGCTTGGCCGTCGCGCGGGCCTCGGTGACGAGTTTCCGCATGCGCTCGACCAGAGCGAGGCGAAGCGCGGACGCCTGTCCCGCATGGGTGCGGGCAAGCTCGGAGGCCTCGTGGCGAAGAAGATCGAGGTCGAAATAGGGGGCCTGTTTCGGGGCGGGCTGGTCCATGGCGGCTCAACCAAAGTCTAGCACATGGACCGATCAAGGTGGCCGATCAAGGCTCGCCGGCAATGAGCGCCTTCAGCCGATAGAGGGCCTCGAGCGCCTCCTTAGGGGTCATGGAATCGGGGCTGAGACCGCCCAGCGCCTGTTCCAGACGCGAGGCTGGACCCGGCTCAGGCGCGATGCCCTTTGCCGCCTGGAACAGGGGGAGATCTTCGGCAAGATCGGCCGGCTTGGGCCGCCCGTCCGACTTCTCCAGAGCATGCAAGACTTCACCGGCGCGGGCGAGCACGGGCGCCGGGAGGCCTGCGAGCTTCGCCACGTGGATGCCGTAAGAGCGGTCGGCCGCGCCCATGACCACACGATAAAGAAACACGATTTCGTCGCGCCACTCCTTGACCTCGACTGTGGCATTGGCGGCACGCGCGAGCTTGTCGGCGAGCGCCGTCAGCTCGTGATAGTGGGTGGCGAAGAGGACGCGCGAGCGGTTGACCTCGTGCAGATATTCGAGCGTGGCCCAGGCGATCGAGAGCCCGTCGAAGGTCGCGGTTCCCCGCCCGATCTCATCGAGCACGACGAAGGACCGCTCGGTCGCCTGATTGAGAATGGCGGCGGTCTCGACCATCTCGACCATGAAGGTCGAGCGGCCGCGGGCGAGATCGTCGGCCGCACCGACGCGGCTGAACAGGCGATCGACGACGCCGATATGGGCGCTTTCCGCCGGCACGAACGAACCCGATTGCGCCAGCACCACGATCAGCGCGTTCTGGCGCAGGAAGGTCGATTTCCCCGCCATGTTCGGGCCGGTGACGACGAGGATGCGGGTGTCGGCATCGTCGCTTGCGCCGAGCCGGCAGTCATTGCCGACGAAATTGATGCCGTCATTGCGCCGCAAGGTCTGCTCGACCATCGGGTGGCGCCCGTCCTCGACGGCAAAGACGAGGCTCGCATCGATCTTCGGCCGCACATAGCTCTCCTCGACGGCAAGCTCGGCGAGCCCGGCGTAATGGTCGAGCTCGGCGAGAGCGGCACTTGCGGCAGAGAGCGCCGCACTTTCGGCAAGGACGCTTTCAGAAAGTCGCGCGAAGATTTCAAGCTCGAGCGCGAGCGCGCGGTCGGCAGCCTGGGTGATGCGCGCCTCGAGCGCGGCAAGCTCGGGCGTTGAGAAGCGCATCGCATTGGCGAGCGTCTGGCGGTGGATGAAAAGCTCCACATGTGGCGGCTTGGTGAGAGAAGCGCCATGCAGCGCCGTGACCTCGACGAAATAGCCGAGCACGTTGTTGTGGCGCACCTTCAGCGACTTGATGCCGGTCGCCTCGGCATAGGTCGCTTGCAGTCCGGCAATGACCTGACGACTGCCGTCGCGCAGGCGCCGGTGCTCGTCGAGGGCGGGATCGGCGCCGTCGCGGATGAAGCCGCCGTCGCGCGCATTGAGGGGAAGCGTCGCGGCGAGCGCCGCGTCAAGGGTCTCGGCGAGCCGATGCGGCGCCGCTTCAAGCCGCGCGCGTGTGCCGGACAACTCCAGCGGTAACCCGAGCGCGCCGGCCCCTTGCGCGAGCGTGGCGGCGAGCGCATCGGCGGAGCGGATGGCGTCGCGCACGGCGCCGAGATCGCGCGGACCGCCGCGGGAAAGCGCAAGCCGCGCAAGCGCGCGGGCGAGATCGGGCGCGGACCGGAGCGCATCGCGCAAATCGTGCCGGAGCCGCGGCTCATCGGCAAGATAGGCGACCGCATCGAGGCGCGCGTTCAAGGCCTTGGGATCGGTCAAGGGACTGCCGAGCCTGCTTGCCAGTTCCCGCGCGCCGGCAGCGGTCACGGTGCGATCGATGGCGGCAAGGAGGCTCCCCTTCCGTCCACCCTGGTTCGAGCGCGCGAGCTCGAGGTTGGCGCGCGTTGCGGCATCGATGACGAGAAAGGTGCCCGCGCGTTCCTTGCGCGGGGGGCGCAGAAGCGGCGCCTTGCCGACCTGGGTAATCTCGACATAGGTGAGGAGGCCCGCAAGTGCCGCAAGCTCGGCCCGCGTGAACTCGCCGAAGGCATCGAGCGCTCCGACGCCAAGGCGCAGCTTCAGCGTCCTCTCGCCGCTCACGGAATCGAAATGCGCCCGCGGACAGGGCGTCAGCGCGGCGCCCGCTTCCTCAATCTGGCGGCGAAGCGCGGCATCGCCCGCGATATCGTCGCCGAGCAGAACCTCGCCGGGCTTCAGCCGCGCAAGCTCGCCGGGGAGATCGCTCGCGCTCGCCTCGGAGGCGATCAGTTCGCCTGTGGAGATGTCGAGCGAAGCGAGCGCGTAACCGGGCTCGCCGCCCTCCTTGACGGGCGCGCGGAACAGAGCGGTGAGGAAATTATGGGCGCGGGCATCGAGCAGCGTCTCTTCGGTGAGCGTCCCCGGCGTGACCAGGCGCACCACGTCGCGGCGCACCACCGCCTTCGGCCCACGCCTCTTGGCCTCGGCAGGGTCCTCGGTCTGCTCGCACACCGCCACCCGGTGCCCTCCCGCGATCAGCCGCTGGAGGTAATCGTCGGCGGCATGGACCGGCACGCCGCACATGGGGATGTCGGCGCCGAGATGCTTGCCGCGCTTGGTCAGCGCGATGCCGAGGGCGCGCGAGGCGATCTCGGC
>CAYMJW010000118.1:0-2591 GCA_964390455.1 uncultured Methyloceanibacter sp.
CATGAACTATTCGCCGAAACCACGAGCCGCGGCGGCAGCATCCTGAATTTGCATCTCACCAAGGCGCATGCGCCGAAGCTCGCTTTGGCCGGGCGGCCGTCCACCCGCGCCTTGCGCAACGACTGCGTGTCGCCGCGCCTCCTGCGCGAGATCGCCATCGTGCGCATGAGCATGCTGGTCGGTTGCGACTATGAGCTCCATCACCACCGGCCGCTCGTTCTGCAAGCGGGCCTGAGCGAAGCGCAGTTCGAGGCGCTAAAGGATTGGAGACAGCAGCGTCAGCTATTCGATGCAAAGCAGCAGGCGCTGCTCGGCTATGTCGACCGGCTTGGGTCGAACAAAGGCGAGGTCGACGACGCCACCTTCACCGCGATGGAAAGGCATTTCAGCGCGCAGGAAATCGTCGAACTGACGCTCTGCGCCACGCACTATTACGCCTCGGGCCTTTTCATGAAGGCAATGCGTATTGAGATCGACGCGGCGCATAAGAAAGCCGCTCCGGGCAAGTTTTGACCGGCCTCGGCGGCCGTCACGGCGAGGGGCCGTTAACCTCCCGTTAGGGTTAACGTTCTATTGCTGAAAGTCAGCCAGGCGTATCCGGAGCGCCGGCGCTGTGACCTTGATCGCATGCGATTAGCCCAACGCACCACGCTGCGCCTGTTCGCTTCGACCGCGCTCGCGGCGCTGCTCGCGACGGGCCTCGGCTCCTGCAAGACCACAGGCCAGGAAACCACGGGGTCGATATCCTCACCCGCGCAGCCGCGCACGGAAGCCGAATGGCGCGTCGAGGCGGATAAATTGGAAGCGGCTTATCGCACCCACCCCGAGGACACCAACAACGCCATCCAATATGCCCAGGCGCTGCGCGCCACAGGCCAACGCACGCAAGCCGTCGCAGTGCTGGAGCAGGCATCCCTGCAGAGTCCGCATGACAAGATGTTACTGGGCGCCTATGGCCGCGCTCTGGCAGATGTCGGCAACTACAATCAGGCGCTCGATGTATTGAGCCGCGCGCATACGCCGGAAATGCCGGACTGGCGGATTTTATCCGCGCAAGGTGCCGTGCTCGATCAGCTTGGACGCTATGAGGAAGCGCGCCGCTACTACGCTGCCGCGCTGAAAATAACGCCCGACGAGCCTACGGTGCTGTCAAACCTCGGGCTGTCCTATGCGCTTTCCAAGGATCTGAAACAGGCCGAGATCACTTTGCGCAGAGCCACGGCGCAGCCTGATGTGGGCCCGCGCGCGCGGCAGAATCTCGCGCTCGTGGTCGGCTTGCAGGGCCGCTTCGATGAAGCGGAAGCCATTGCGCGGGCGGATCTGCCGCCCGACGAGGCAGCGGCCAATGTCGCCTTTCTACGCCAGATGCTGGCGCAGCAGAAAGGCGGGACGAAGAAGCCGCCGCTCTCCGCGTCACCGCCCGCGGCGAGCAAGCCGGCGCTGCGCGGTTAGCCAGAAAATTCCGGACGCACGCCGGGCTGCTTACTTCAGCGCCATCATTTTGATGACCGCGGGCCCAATGATCACGACAAATAATACGGGCAGGAAGAACAGGATCATCGGCACGGTGAGCTTAGGTGGAAGGCCGGCTGCTTTCTTCTCGGCTTCCGCCATGCGCATGTCGCGATTGTCCTGCGCCAAGGTGCGCAGCGTCTGCCCGAGCGGCGTTCCGTATCGCTCCGCTTGCTGCAGCGCCACGCAGACGGATTTCACGCCCTCAAGGCCGGTCCGATTGGCAAGATTTTCGTAAGCTTGGCGGCGGTCCGGCAAATACGATAACTCCGCGGTGGTCAGCCCCAGTTCCTCCGCCAGTGGGATCGATTGCGTGCCGATCTCCTCGCTTACCCGGCGGAACGCCATCTCGATCGACATGCCGGACTCGACGCAGATCAGCAAAAGGTCGAGGGCATCCGGAAAAGCCCGCTTGATGAGGGTCTGGCGGCGCTGAATCTTGTTCTTGAGAAGGAGGTAAGGCAGCTGCATGCCAGCATAGGTCGCAAGCAGGCAGATGCCGAGCTTGACCGTCAGCGGCTTGTCGAGCGGCGTCATGACGAACACGTAGAGCGACGTAACTATGAGCGCGAGAGCGGGCGATACCAGCCGGAAGAACAGGAACGTGACATAGGGCGCTTGCCCCCGGTAGCCCGCTTGCACGAGCTTGGTCCGCGCCAATTCCTGTCCCACCCATTTATTGAGGTTGAACCGCGTGACGACGGCCTGCATGTATTGCCGCGGCGATTGCCGCAGGCTGACCTTGGTGTTCTCTGCCAACCGCTCGCGTTCGCGCTGGCGAATCTTCTCCCTTTCCAACGCGGCGGATTTCATACGCCGTTCCAGCGGATCGGTGACCAAAAGAGGCATCGCCAGAGTGAGCACCGTGGCGATCGCGGCGAGAGCCGCGAAAATCATCGCCAGCATCCGGGTATCCTGAAGGATATCGATAATTGAATTGATCATGGGTGCTCAGAAGTCGAAGTTGATCATTTTACGCATCACCAGAACGCCGATCGACATCCATATTGCGGAAGCTCCTAGAAAAATATGGCCGAGGGGTTCACTAAACAATACGCCGATGTAATCCGGGCTCGTGA
>CAYMJW010000118.1:2691-8235 GCA_964390455.1 uncultured Methyloceanibacter sp.
TCGGTGACGATAACGCGCAGGCTGTCCATCAACGGCAATCCCGCTTTGATGCCGCGCACGATGACGTCAACCGCGTCGGGAAAGACATTGAGAAATTTCGACTCACGCCGTTTTTTCAGGAACGATAGAATCCAAAAAGGCAGGCCGAAGGCTGCCGCGAACCCGACACCCAGAGCCGGCAACAATCCCATGCCGGTGAACAGAAACAAGATGAAGCCGCCTGCGCCCATGGCCGCGGCGGTCAGGAAAAATCGCTGCTTCGACCAGGTAAGGCCGGCCTGAGATATTTTGACGGCGAGCGGGACACGCCTGTTAGCCTTGCGGCGCTCGTCCAGTTCCTTGAGCGTCTCTTCGATCTGATCGCGCCGGTTCTTTCCAGTGCGCGGATCGCCGCGCCGCGTCGGCGCCACGCGAGCGACGTTCGCCCGCCGCTCCTCAACCCGCCGCTCGCCGGAAAGGATCGGATAGACAAAAACCCACCCTATGCCGCCGATGGCAACGGTCACGAAAAAGAACAGGGCGAGGGTATGCATTGTCAGGTCTTGCTTGCGATCTCGGCGGCATCGAGTGCGGCGGCGAGATTCTGTTCTTCGCCGTAATAGCGGGCACGTTCCCAGAAGCGCGGCCGCCCGATACCGGTTGAGCGATGCCGCCCGATCAGATTGCCGTTGGCGTCCTCGCCAAGCAGGTCATAAACGAAGAGATCCTGTGTGATGATGACATCGCCTTCCATTCCCATCACCTCGGTGATGTGAGTGATGCGGCGCGAGCCGTCGCGCAAGCGTGCAACCTGAACTACGACATCCACCGAGGCGCAGACCATTTCACGGATGGTGCGTGAGGGCAGTGAGAAGCCGCCCATGGTGATCATGCTTTCCAGGCGCGACAGTGCCTCGCGCGGGTTATTAGCGTGCAACGTGCCCATCGAACCGTCGTGACCGGTATTCATCGCCTGTAGCAGGTCGAAGGATTCAGGTCCGCGCACCTCGCCGACGATGATACGTTCCGGCCGCATGCGCAGGCAGTTGCGCACAAGGTCGCGCATGCTGACCTGGCCTTCGCCTTCCAGGTTGGGAGGACGGGTTTCTAGCCGCACCACATGCGGCTGCTGAAGCTGTAATTCGGCGGCGTCTTCGCAAGTGATGATGCGTTCGTCGTCGTCGATGAATTGCGTGAGGCAATTGAGCAGCGTCGTCTTGCCGGAGCCGGTGCCGCCCGATACGAGGGTGTTGACGCGGCAGCGCCCGATAATCTTCAGAATTTGCGCGCCTTGGGGCGTGATGGTGCCGAACTTGACCAATTGCTCGAGCGTGAGCTTGTCTTTCTTGAACTTGCGGATGGTGAGCGCCGGGCCATCTATCGCCAGCGGCGGCACAATAGCATTCACACGGGAGCCATCCGCGAGACGCGCGTCGCAGATCGGCGAAGACTCGTCCACGCGCCGGCCAATCTGACTGACGATACGCTGGCAGATGTTGAGAAGCTGCTGATTATCGCGGAAGCGGATGCTGGTGCGCTGAATCTTGCCCGCGACTTCGATATAGACCGTGCCCGAGCCGTTGACCATGATATCGGCGATATCGTCGCGCGCCAGCAGCGGTTCCAACGGACCATAACCGAGCACGTCATTGCAGATATCGTCGAGCAATTCCTCCTGCTCGGAAATCGACATCACAACATTCTTGATTGCGATGATCTCGTTGACGATGTCGCGGATTTCCTCGCGCGCTGCCTCGGCATCAAGCCGTGCAAGCTGGGCGAGATCGATCGCTTCGATCAGGGCGCCGAAGATGGTGCCCTTGACCTCGTAATAAGACTCCGAGCGGCGGCTATCGGCGTTTGTTGGCTTCGGTTGCTCGCGGGCAGGGGGCCGGCCCGGGACTGCCGGGGAGATAAGCGGTGCGCCAAGGCCCGCCGAGGGAAACGGCGTGCGCCCTTGCTCCGCTGCCGGAGGCGGGGCGCCGGGCGCAGCAGGAGCGCCAGCCGGCGCGGCCGCGGGCCGCGGCGCTTCCGCTACCTGGCCGCGTCCATCAGAAGCGGTGCTGCGTTTTCCGAACAAATCCGCTCTCCAACAAAATTAGGCTGACCGCCGCAGCTTTTCCAGGAGCGGACTCAACAGGTTCTTTCGCTGGCGCTTGGCCTCCGTGCGGCCGGTCAGCACTTGGGCAAGCTGGCGAAAGGTTTCCGCAACCCGGTGGCCGGATGCGATCTCGGCGATCATCTGGCCGTTGTTGGCGGCGGTGCCGAATAGTTGCGGCTCAAAAGGAATGACAGCGATCGGCTCATCCTCCAGAGCCTTGGCGAAATCCGCCGCCTTGATCTCCGGCCGCTTCGGCATGCCGACCTGGTTGAGGCAATAGAATGGCCGATGGTCATTGGGACGTGCGGCGCGCAGCAAGTCGACCAGGTTTTTGGCGTTGCGCAGGTTGGCGAGGTCGGGAGCAGCGACTACGAGAATGTCGTCGGCGCCGATCAGCGTGCGCTTGGTCCAGCCGGTCCACTGGTGCGGGACGTCGAGGACGATGCAGGGAATGGTGGAGCGTAGCGAGTCGAATACGGCCTCAAAGGACTCGGCCGCAAAATCATAGACGCGCTCCAGCGTCGCCGGCGCAGCCAATATGCTCAGGTGGTCCGTGCACTTCGACAGCAGCTTATCCATGAAAGCGGTGTCGATGCGATCGGGCGAGAATACCGCGTCAGCGATGCCTTGTTGCGGATCCTGGTTGTAATCGAGGCCGGCGGTGCCGAAAGCCAAATCGAGGTCAGCGACGACCGAGTCGATATTAAGGTCGCCGGCGATCGCCCATCCGATATTGTGAGCGATGGCGGAGGCGCCAACACCGCCTTTGGCGCCCACCACCGCAATGATGCGGCCGAGCGGTTTGGTATCGGGGGTAGAGAACAGGCCGCAGATGGCCCGGACGACGTCGATGGTGCCAACCGGAGCGATGAGATAATCGCTCACGCCGCGGCGGACCAGTTCGCGATAGAACACAACGTCATTCGTGTGGCCGATGACGACCACGCGCGTGCCCGCGTCGCAGACCTCCGCGAGCTTGTCGAGGCCGGCGAGAATATCGTGGCTGCGGGCCTCGGCTTCCAGAAACACTACGTTGGGCGTTGGCGCAGCCTGGTAGGCTTCTATCGCGGCCGTCACCCCGCCCATCTGGATCTTCAGATGCGCCTTTGCCAGCCGGCGATCCTCGCCCGCGGCCTGTATCGCCGCGGCCGTCTCGACGGTCTCGCAGAAAGCCTGAATTGAAACCCGCGGCGCCGGAGCGATGTGCTCGTCCTGAGCAATGGGCTCCTCGGGTAGGACCGCGGTTTCGGCGGGTTCTAGTGCGTGTTTTATCATCGGCCGACGTCGCTGATCATGCCTTTGGCTTCGTTCGGGAATGTCGTCGCGGAGCTTTCACCCTTGCGGTATTTTTCCAGCACGGCCGACCGGCGCGGCGCATAAGGCGGAGTTTCAGCGCGCGGCTGCACCAGGTCGGTGGGATTGGCCACCATAGCCGCGAGATTGCGCTGACTGGCGCAGCCGAGGTTCCAGTAAGGTTTGTTCTCGATGTGGCTAGGCTCATAGGTCGGCCCGAGATCGGCCGGCCACAGCCCGCAAGGCCCTGCTTGCGCCGCCATGAGTGGATAATTGAGTCTGACCGTTGCGGTGGCGATTTTATTTTTCGGCTGATAGGCGCGCACAGCGACGGCATTCATCGGTATGCCGGCAGCGGCGAAGGTCGCCAGCGTTTCGCGCACGGCTTCTCCGGCGGCCACTTCATTCGAGGTACCTGCCGGCTGCTCAATGATGATGCCGCCGGTGGCTTCCCGCTTCCAGTCTTGCGCAAAGGCAAGGACATCCGCGCGCTGAGAGGCATTGAGCCCGCCGCGGCTTGACCCGACGAGGATCGCGACGGTGTGATCGGTCTCTTTGATGGTGATCGGGTGGCGCTGGCGATAGTCAGTCGGAATGGAATTCGTTGTGTCCTTCACGGTGTAACAGCCGGACAGGGCCATCACGCCCGCGGCGGTGAGAAGGCCATGCAAAAGCGCCGCCTTCGAAATCCGCCGGTTAGCTTTAAAAAATTGGAACCTCAACATCGATATTTTCCCTGGCACGAATGTCAATCTAGATTGAAGCCATAAGTGCCGTGATAAATCTGGTTCGGATCCACGCGGCCGGCGACCCCGTAGATGCGGTTGAGACGGCCCAGCAGCGCGCTCGAGGGCTCGCTCGAATCCGCGAAGCCGTCGTCAGGCCGCGACAAGTCCTTCGGCGCGACCGCGCGCACGATATAGGGCGTTACTAGCACCATCAGCTCGGTCTGGCGGTTCACGTAGTCGCGGCTCTTGAACAGGGCGCCCAGCACGGGAAGCTGCATCAATCCCGGCAAGCCGTTGATCTGTTGCCGCGTCTGTTCCTGCAGCATGCCGGCCATCGCCAGCGCACCGCCTGAGGGAATTTCAAGCACCGTCTCAGCGCGCCGCGTGCGGATCGAGGGCACCGTCAGAGATTGGCTAGTGCCCGGCATTTGAAGGGTCATGGCATTGTCGGTGGAAAGATCCGACACCTCGGTCATGACCTTGAGGCTGATGCGGCCTTCGGTCAGCACCACCGGGGTAAAATTTAGGCTGACGCCGAATTTCTTGTATTCGATTTGCGGCTGACAGACGGGCGGCGAGCGCGTGGTGTCGCAGCTCAACCCCGAGGGTATCGGAAACTCGCCGCCGGCGACGAAGGTCGCCGTCTCTCCGGAAATGGCGGAGATATTCGGCTCCGCCAAGGTGCGGATGACGCCGGCTCGTTCCATGGCGCGCAAAGTTGCAGTGAGATTATTGGTGGCTGCCGCGATGCTGCTGTCGCCAAGCGGCTGTCCGAAAGCCGAAAACGCATTCGTGTTGTTGAAATTGACCACCGTCGTGCCAAAGCCGATGTTGGCATTGAGGTCGATGCCGAGTTGTTTAATGATGTCGCGCTGAACTTCGGCGACCGTCACCTTGAGCATGACCTGATCGCGCCCGCGAATGGCGATGTTGTTCACCACTTTGGTATCAGCGCCTGCCAGGCGCACTGCGAGATCGAAGGCTTGCTGCGACTCGGCGGGGCTGGAGACGCTGCCAGTCAACATGATGCCGTCGCCCACACCTTCAATTCTGACGTCAGGCAGCGACTGCTTGAGCGCGGCGCGAACGCCATTCAGGTCGCGGGTCACAGCGATGTCGTAGCCGGCAATCTGCCGGCCTTCCGCATCGAAAAAGAACACGTTGGTTTGTCCGATAGCCACGCCGATCATGTAAGCGCGGCGCGCGGAGCGAATGACGGCGTTGGCGATCTTGGGATCGGCGACCAGCACATCCTTGACGTCGCGCGGCAGGTCGATCACCACGGATTTTCCGATGCCGAGCGGAACGAAGCTCGAGGTATTCTCGCTGCTCGCGATATAAGTCGCGGAGGTATAAGCGGCCTGCGCAGGCGCGTTTGCCATACGTGATTCCGCGGCGGTGGCGGGATGGAGCAGCCCGCCACCGACGAGGATCGAAAGCGCC
>CAYMJW010000119.1:0-3730 GCA_964390455.1 uncultured Methyloceanibacter sp.
GGGCTGAAATTCGGATACGCCTTGGCCGGGAACGGGGAGGGACCCTTGACCAAGCGCGAGAGAGCATGATCCGGCGCATCGCCACGGTTGGCGGGCTCACGCTCGTCTCGCGCCTCACCGGCTTTGTCCGCGACGTGGTCATGGCCGCGGTCCTCGGCGCAGGCCCCATTGCCGACGCCTTCTTCGTTGCCTTCCGCCTTCCCAATCACTTCCGCGCCATCTTCGCCGAGGGCGCGTTCGCAGCCGCCTTCGTCCCGGCTTACGCGCGCACGCTCGAAGAAGCGGGGCTCCCCGCCGCCAAGCTCTTCGCCGATCAGATCGCGGCAGCCCTGATCGCCATCAATCTCGTGCTGCTTGGTTTCGCGCTCTTCTTCACGCCCTGGGTGGTCAGCGTGCTCGCGCCGGGTCTCATGGACGATCCGGCCCGCTTCGACCTTGCCGTCGCGCTCACGCGCATCACCTTTCCCTACCTCGCGCTGGTCTCAATCGAGACGTTGTTCGCAGGCGTCCTCAACGCCAACAACCGCTTCGCTTCCGCAGCCGCCGCGCCCATCCTCCTCAATCTGTCGGTGGTGGCGACGCTTCTTCTCGCGCCCTTCTTCTCCGATGCCGGCCACGCCGCAGCTTGGGGCGTGCTGATCGCGGGCGTGGCGCAGGTGCTGTTCGTCGGCATCGATGCCGAGGCCCACGGTTATGGCGTGCGCCTGCGCATCCCGCGCATGTCGGAGCCCACGCGCCGCTTCCTCAAGGCGCTGGGGCCTGCGATCATCGGCGCGGGCGGCGTGCAGCTCGCGCTGTTCGCCGACACGCTGATCGCCTCGTTTCTTCCGACCGGCGCGCTGTCGGCGCTCTACTACGCCGACCGCATCAACCAGCTTCCCATCGGCGTGGTCGGCATCGCCGTCGGCACGGTGCTCTTGCCTGAGATGACGCGGCGGCTTGCCGCGGGCGACGCGAAGGGCGCGGCCTCGGCGCAAGCGCGCGGCATTCAGCTTGCGCTTCTCCTCACCATCCCTTGCGCCGCAGCAGCCATCATCATCCCCGATCTCATCATGCGCGCGCTGTTCGCGCGCGGCGCCTTCACCGCGGCGGACGCGAGCGCCGCCGGCGCGACGCTCGCCGCCTATTCGATCGGGCTGCTTCCCTTCGTGCTGATGCGGAGCTTCACGGCGCCGTTCTACGCGCGCGGCGACACGGCGACGCCGGTCAAGGCGGCGCTCCTCGCCGCCGCGATCAACATCGCGCTGAAGGTCGTGCTGATGGGGCCGCTCGCGCAAGTGGGGCTCGCGCTCGCGACCAGCGTCGGCGCCTGGATCAATCTCAGCCTGCTCGCGTGGTTTGCCCGCCGCCAAGGTTTTGCGGTGTCGGGCACGGCCATCGGCAGGCCCGTGGCGAAGCTGATCGCCGCGGGTCTCGTGCTTGGGGCAGCGCTCCTCGCCGGCGCCTACGGGCTCGAACGCGCACTTTCGGATTGGGCCTCGTTCCGCGATGAGACGGAGCTCGCGATCCTGGTGGTGCTGGGCGCCGCGGTTTATGGGCTTGCCGTCCTGTTGCTGCTCGGGCGCCCCTGGTTGCGCGGACTGCTGCGCGAAGTGACCGTCGCCGCCGACACCAAGGCGCCTGCCGATCTCGAGCAGGCCGACCCCACCGACGATTCCGCCGTGCTGCCGGACAACGAGCCGCCGCCGAAGGCTTAGGCAAAGGTCCTGAGATCGACGAGTTCGACCGAAGCGGGGTCGATCGCGCGCCCGAGAAAGATCGCGCCGACACGGGCGAAACGCTCGGGCGAATCCGTGGCGAAGAAGCGCACGGCGCCCCCATCGCGCGCGTTCGTCTCGCTGGCCAGTCTGGCGCGGGCGAGGGCATCCGCCACGGCGCCGGCCGTGGTCTCGGCTGAATCCACGAGCGTCACGCGATCGCCGATGACCGCTCTGATGGCGTCTGCCAAGACGGGAAAGTGGGTGCAGCCGAGCACGAGCGTGTCAGGCGCTCCGGCGCGCGTGAACAGCGTTCCGAGATAATGCTCGGCGGCCGCGCGCGTCGCGGGCGAATCGGTCCATCCCTCCTCGGCCAGAGCCACGAATACCTGGCAGGGTTGCTGCACCACCTCGGCATCGCGCATCAGCCGCCTTATGGCGCGCGCGTAAGCGCCACCCCTGACGGTGCCTTCCGTCGCGATGACGGCGATGCGGCGATTGGAGGTGGCGGCGACGCCGGCGCGCGCGCCCGGCTCGATCACGCCGATCACCGGAAGCGGCGCGAAAGCTTGTTGCAGACTGTCGAGCGCAACGGCCGAGGCCGTGTTGCAGGCGATCACCAGCATCTTCACGCCCTCGTCGAGCAGGAGCCGCGTCGCCTGGAGCGCGTAAGCCTGCACCGTTTCCGCGCTCTTGGTGCCGTAGGGGAGCCTCGCGGTGTCGCCGAGATAGACGAAGCGCTCGTTGGGGAGGCGGGAAGCGAGCGCCTTCAGCACGGTGAGCCCGCCCATGCCGGAGTCGAACACTCCGATCGGCCGGGGATCACCCGGCATCGGCGCCCCCGAAGGTCTCGAAATAGAGCGAGATGAAGCGGCGGTAGATCGCGGTCAGCTGTTCGAGGTCGGCAAGGGAAGCGTGCTCGTCGGCCTTATGGATCGACGCGGTCAGAAGACCGAACTCGACGACCGGGCAGAACTCCTTGATGAAGCGGGCATCGGACGTTCCGCCATCGGTCGAGAGCGACGGCGTAAGGCCGGTGACTTCGTTGATCGCCTCGCTCAGCAGCGCATCGAGCGGTCCCGGATCGGTGAGGAAGGACACGGACGGCGGCTCGAACGCGAGGCTCACCGAGAGATCGGTTCCCGCCAGCGCGAGCGTCGCCTGCTCGCTGAGCTGCGCCTTGAGCGACTCGGCGCTGTGCTTGTCGTTGAAGCGCACGTTGAAGCGCGCCTCGGCCGAGGCCGGGATCAGATTGGTGGTGGCGTTGCCGACATCGACGCTCGTCACTTCGAGGTTCGACGGCGAGAAATGCGCGCTGCCGTAATCGAGCGGCGAGTCATAGAGGCGGGCGATGATCTTCACCAATCCCTTGACCGGATTGTTGGCGAGATGCGGATAGGCGACGTGGCCTTGCACGCCCGTCACCTTCAGGGTCCCATTGAGACTCCCGCGCCGTCCGATCTTGATCGCCTCACCGATGCGCTTGGCGTTGGTGGGTTCGCCCACCAGGCAATGATCGGGACGCTCGCCTTGCTCCTTCATCCAGTCGAGCACCTTGCGCGTGCCGTTGATGGCCGGGCCCTCTTCGTCGCCGGTGATAAGAAGGCTGATCGAGCCGTCGAGCTCGCGACCGCGCGACTTGACGTAATCGAGGGCCGCGGCGGTGAAGCAGGCGATCGCGCCCTTCATATCGGACGCGCCCCTGCCATAGAGGACGCCGTCGGCAATCTCGGCGGCGAACGGCGGGCGACTCCACAGCGCAAAGTCCCCCGGCGGGACGACATCGACATGGCCCGCGAAGCAGAGATGCGGCGGCCCCTCGCCGATACGGGCATAGAGATTGTCCACCGGCGGCGTGTTCTCGTCCTTGAAATTGAGGCGCCAGAAGGTGAAGCGCGCGGGCTTCAGCGCGCCGATCAAAACATCGAGCGCGCCGGCATCCGCAGGCGTCACGCTTTCGCAGCGGATCAGGCTCTGCGCGAGCTGGACGGCCTTATCGCCAAGTGCGGTCATGGGCTTAAGCGATTGGTCAT
>CAYMJW010000119.1:3830-7933 GCA_964390455.1 uncultured Methyloceanibacter sp.
AGAGGATCGCCGCCGAAGCGGTTGGGCCCGGGCGTGCCCTTGAGGCTGCCGAGCTCGATGGCGAACCAGAGCCCGACGCCAAGATAGATCAACCGGCAGATCCAGCCGAGTGCGTTTGCGCCGTCCGGATCGCCTGTGAGGCCGAACGCATTCAGCATAATGGCGATGAAAACGGGAACGAGCCCGAACAGCGCCGTCTCCCCGGGCCTGTCGCGATCCTGGAAGCGTTTGGCGGCGACCGCATAAGCCGGGTAGGCGAGCCCGATCGCGAGGAGGAGCTTCAAGATCCGCCCAAAGATCGACGAGCCGAAAATTCCGTCCACGATGATCCAGACGGCAAGGAAACCGGCGGCGCCGATCCAGAACTTGGCGCGGTTGATGCGCCCATCGCGCGCAAGCAGTAGAGACGTGAGATCCACGTCCGCTAGGTTCACCGCTTGTCCCCTTCATCCGGCATTGGTGGTGCGCTCTCTGCCAACATAGCCGGTCCTAAGACGCCGCGTGAGATCGCTTGCCCCCAAGGGGATCAGCGCCGAAGCGATTCGGCCCTTGCGTGCCCCTGAGGAAGCCGATCTCGACAAAGAGCCAGAGTGTGAACCCTATGGCGAGGAGCGCAACGACGCGGGCGAGCAGCGGCTGGTCCAGCGAAGCGAACACAATCATCAAGCCGATCGCGGCGATATTGATGATGATCTGCGCTCCGAGCCACCAGCCCGTGCGGTCGCGATCGTGCAGCCGTTTGACCGAGAGAGCGAAGCCGATCCAAACGTCGAGCGCAAGCGCGGCAAGCACCACGAACCCAAGGGCCGAAGCCGCGCCCGTGACGTTGCCGTCGGGCCCTACTGCATGCCCGATCAAGACAATGCCTGCGTATAGCACAGCTCCAACGGCGAGGCCCGTGAGCCACCAGACTTTCCGGCCGATGCGACCCTTGAAGCTGAAAAGAAGCCACTTGAGCCAATTGAGGTCCAAGATGCTCGCCCTCCCTTTACCGCTCCGCCTTAGTCCCTGAGCAATTCGTTGATCGAAGTCTTGGCGCGGGTGCGCTCATCGACGGTCTTGACGATGACGGCGCAATAGAGCGACGGCCCCGGTGTGCCGTCCGGCAACGGCTTGCCCGGCATGGCGCCTGAGACGACCACCGAGAAGGGCGGCACGCGGCCCTGATGCACGATGCCGGTGGCGCGATCGACGATCTTGGTCGATTGCCCGATATAGACGCCCATCGACAGGACCGAGCCTTCGCCGACGATCACCCCTTCGGCCACCTCGGCGCGGGCGCCGATGAAGCAATTGTCCTCGATGATGACGGGATTGGCCTGGATCGGCTCGAGCACCCCGCCAATGCCGGCGCCGCCCGACAGATGCACGTTGCGGCCGATCTGCGCGCAGGAGCCGACCGTGGCCCAAGTGTCGATCATGGTGCCGGATTCGACCCGGGCGCCGAGATTGACGAAAGAGGGCATCAGCACGACGCCGGGCGCGATATAGGCCGAGCGGCGCACGACCGCCCCGGGCACGGCGCGGAAGCCCGCCTCTTTGAAGTCCTTGGTCTTCCACTTGGCGAATTTGGTCGGAACCTTGTCCCACCACGCGCCGCCGCCGGGACCGCCGTCGATCTTGTGCGGCTCGCTAAGGCGGAAGGAGAGCAGGATCGCCTTCTTCAGCCATTGCTGTACGACCCAGGCGCCATCGCGCTTCTCGGCGACGCGAAGCTCGCCTTTGTCGAGAAGATCGAGCGCTTCGTTTACGGCGTCGCGCACCACGCCCTTGGTCTCCGGCGTGATTTCGATGGCGTGCTCGTAGGCGCTGTCGATGAAGGTCTTGAGATGATCGTGGGTCATAGGGGGCCTTGGGTCAGATGAGGCAGAACTGCGCTTGGGCTTGGGGAGAGAGCTTGGCGTCATCGGCCGCGAGCGCGGCGCAGATACCGGCAAGGAAAACGGGAAGCGACTCTGTGCGGTGATGAATATGGGCCGGGAGCCCGGTCCAGCCCGTCATCGCTTGGTGCTCGGGGTGCGGGGTGAGCCCGTGCACCAGGACCGTGGTCATGCCGATCGCGTGCGCGGTCTCGAGATTGTGCGGCAGATCGTCGAACATGGCGGCCTTGCCCGGCACGATATCATGGGCGCCGATGAAGCGCTCATAGGCCTCGCGCTTCGGCTTCGGGTGGATGTAGCCGAGCGCATGAATGTCGAAGATGTCGGCGAACTGGCCGGAGACGCCGAGCCTCCCGGCCACGGCCTCGGCATGCTTGCGCGAGCCGTTGGTGAAGATGAATTTGCGCCCCGGAAGCGCCGCGAGCGCCGCCGCGAGCTCGGGGCAGGGGGTGACCGCGCCGAGATCGATGTCGTGCACGTAATCGAGAAAATCGTCGGGCGGCACGTCGTGCAGGCGCACGAGCCCCGCGAGCGTCGTGCCGTGCTCGTAGTAATAGGCTTCGCGCAAGGTTTGTGCCTCAGCGAGCGGGATGCCGAACGCATTGGCGATGAACTCGCCCATGCGCCGGTCGATCTGCGCGAACAGATTGCAGTCGGCCGGGTAGAGCGTGTTGTCGAGATCGAACACCCACGCCTCGACGTGATCGAAGCCGCGCGCTGGCCGCTGGCGCTCCGTCATTTTCCTCCCCCCAAGGTGCCCCGACGCCGGCGCCGCTCGATCAGCGTGCCCGCGCCATGCTCGGTGAAGAGTTCGAGCAAAACCGCATGCGGCACCTTGCCGTTGATGATCACGACGCCCTCGACCCCTTCGGCGATGACGTCGATGCAGCTCTCGATCTTGGGGATCATGCCGCCGGAAATCGTGCCGTCGTCGATCAGCTCTTGCGCTTCCGCCGTGGTCAGCGACTTGATCAGGTTGCCGTCTCTGTCGAGCACGCCCTCGACATCGGTCAGAAGCAGGAGGCGCTTCGCCTTCAAGGCCGAGGCGAGCGCCGCGGCGAACGTATCGGCATTGATGTTTAGGGTCTCGCCATCAGGCCCGACCCCGATCGGCGCCACGACCGGGATCAGATCGGAGTTGATGATCACGTCGATGATATGCGGGTCGACCGCGGCGGGGTCGCCGACGAAGCCGAGATCGGCGATCTGCTCGATATTGGAGGAGGGGTCGCGCCAGCGCCGCTCGAGCCGCTTGGCCCGCATCAGATTGGCGTCCTTGCCGGAGATGCCGACCGCCTTGCCGCCTTGGGTGTTGATGGCGGTCACGATCTCCTTGTTGACCGAGCCCGCGAGCACCATCTCGACCACTTCGACCGTCGCCCGGTCGGTCACGCGCAAGCCGCCCTTGAACTCCGACCGGATGTTCAGCCGGTCGAGCAAGAGGCCGATCTGCGGGCCGCCGCCATGCACGACGACGGGGTTCACGCCCGCCTGCTTGATGAGCACGATGTCGCGGGCGAAATCGGCGGCGAGCACAGGATCGCCCATGGCGTGGCCGCCATATTTCACCACCACGGTCTTGCGGTCGTAGCGCTGCATATAGGGCAGCGCCTCCGACAGCACCTTGGCCTTGGCATGGACCGAAGCGATCACGTCGGCCACGCTCTCGGCCGCCGCGCGCGCTTTGGGCGCGGGCCGGACCTTCGCTCTTGCGGGGGATGATTTGGTCTTGGCCACGAGGCGCTTATAGCGGCGCTTGGGCCGGGGGGACAAGCGATAGGCTCCGCTGTTCAGCCGGTTCCCGCTCGCCTATACCTCTCCCTCGCCTCCGATGCGGTTTCGCCGGACTGCCAACGCGATGAACCAAAAGCCAGAAAAGGACCGGTCGAACAAACCCGCCGCCGGCCACGGTCGCCCCGCCGCGCAGTCGGCGCTTCCCGGGCGAGGCGGCCTTGCGCGAATCGGTGCTGCCTTCTGGAACAGCCTCCGTGGGTTCAAGGAAGGGCTTTCGACCGAATCGGCCATCAAGCAGGAAGTGGCGATCGCCTGCGTCCTGTTCCCGCTCTCCTTCTTCGTCGCGCGGGATTTGTGGACCTGGGTTGCCCTGATCGCGAGCCTGTTCTTCGTACTGTCGATCGAGTTTCTCAACACGGCGATCGAGCGGCTATGCAACCACATCCAGCCCGATCGGCACGAGGCGATCCGCATCACCAAGGACCTCGC
>CAYMJW010000120.1:0-1214 GCA_964390455.1 uncultured Methyloceanibacter sp.
GAACACCAGCACGGGCTGATGCTTGCCATCGCCGCCGAATCCCTCGTCAAGCTCGTCGCCTTTCTTATCGTCGGCGTCTTTGTCACCTTCTGGATGTTCGATGGGCCCATTGCGCTCTTTACGCAGGCTCTGGAAGCGCCCGCCACCGCGGCGGTGCTGACCGGGCAATCCGGTTGGGGCACGCTGCTGGCAATGACATTCCTATCACTGTTCGCGATTATATTATTGCCGCGGCAGTTCCACGTAACCGTGGTCGAAAACAACAACGAGACCGAGATCAAGCGCGCCGCCTGGCTGTTTCCGTTTTATCTGGTGCTCATCAATCTGTTCGTGATTCCCATCACGCTTGCCGGCCTTTTGACCTTTCCCGAGGGCCGCGTGAACAGTGACATGTTCGTGCTCACGCTGCCGCTGGCCGCGGGCTCCAATCTGGTTGCGATGGTGGTTTTTGTCGGCGGGCTATCCGCTGCCACCGCGATGGTGATCGTGGAATCGGTAGCCCTTTCCATCATGGTGTCGAACGACATCGTCATGCCCTTGGTATTGAAGCGCCGAGGAACGCTGTTTGGCGGTCAAGACAATATGGGAGCAATGCTGCTCACGGTGCGGCGCGCCGCCATCTTGGGCATCTTGTTTCTCGCCTATCTGTATTACCGAAACGCGGGGGACACGCAGCTCGCCTCGATCGGCCTCTTGTCTTTCGCCGCCATCGCCCAGCTTGCGCCCGCGTTTCTCGGCGGATTGCTGTGGCGACGCAGTACCGCCCGCGGCGCCATCGCCGGCATGAGTGTAGGCATCCTGGTTTGGGCTTACACGCTGCTGCTGCCGAGTTTTTCCAGCATCGGTATTGTCGGCGAACAGTTCCTGACGGAAGGCCCCGGCGGCTTCGCATTACTGCGGCCACAAGCGTTGTTCGGGCTTTCATTGGCTCCTCTTGTGCACGGCGTCTTCTGGAGCCTTGTGCTGAACATCCTTGCCTATGTGGCTTTTTCCTTTAGCCGCGCGCCGGTTTCGATGGAACGGCAACAGGCCAATCTTTTCGTCCCTTCGGAGCGCGACCCGGTAGCGCCAAGCTTCCGCCGCTGGCGCTCCTCGGTCACGGTCGAAGAACTGACTGCAACAGTCGCGCTCTATCTTGGCGCAGAACGCACGAGGACTTCCTTCGCCCGCTTTGCGCATGAGCGGCGGATCAATCTCGATCCGGAAGCGGAAGC
>CAYMJW010000120.1:1314-2762 GCA_964390455.1 uncultured Methyloceanibacter sp.
ACGGCGCTCGATCACGTCCGTCAAGGCATCGCCGTATTCGACAAGGACCTGCGCCTTGTCTGCTGGAACCGGCAATTCGGCGAGATCCTCGATCTGCCACCGGAAGTCGTCCAAACCAGTATCGCGCTGGAGGAAATTCTGCGGTTCAATGCGGAAAGGGATGCCGGCGGCACGCTCCCGTCGGAGGAAGCCTTGCGCGCGCGTCTGGCTCACTATCTCCCCGGCACCGAGCCCTTCCTGGAGCGCTTTTCCGCGCGCGGTCTTGTCATCGAGGTGCGCGCAAACAAGCTGCCGGACGGCGGTGTGGTCACTACTTTCACCGACATGACGCCGAGCGTCGAAGCCGCCGAGGCGCTGGAGCGTGTCAACGAAACGCTCGAGCGCCGCGTGCGCGAACGCACCGAGGAACTAACCCGGCTCAATGCCGAGCTCGCACGCGCCAAAGGTCAAGCTGAAGAAGCCAATATCTCGAAGACCCGATTTCTCGCCGCCGCGAGCCACGACATTTTACAGCCCCTCAATGCGGCACGGCTCTATGTCGCAAGCCTGGTCGAGCGAAATGGCGGCGGAGAAGACGCTCACCTTGTCGGAAACATCGACGCATCGCTGGAGGCTGTGGAAGAAATTTTTGGAGCGCTGCTCGACATTTCACGGCTGGACACTGGCGCGCTGAAGCCGGAGATCGTCAGCTTCCGCATCGAGGAACTGCTGCGTCAGATCGAAGTCGAATTCGCGCCACTGGCTCGGGAAAAGGGACTCGAACTCATTTTTGTGCCGTGTTCATTGACCGTGAAATCGGATCGCCGGCTGCTGAGCCGCCTGGTGCAGAACCTCGTCTCCAACGCCATCAAATACACGCTAGACGGGCGGGTGCTGGTCGGATGCCGGCGCCGGCGCAGCCGTTTGCGGATCGATGTCTACGACACCGGGCTCGGCATTCCGCAGCAAAAAAAGCGCGAGATTTTCAAGGAATTCCATCGTCTCGACGAAGGCGCCAAGGCAGCGCGCGGGCTGGGCCTTGGATTGTCCATTGTCGAGCGCATCGGGCGCGTCCTCGATCACAAGATCGAGCTGAACTCTACGACCGGACGCGGTTCACGTTTTTCCGTGGAAGTCCCGCTCGCGGCCGCCGCAGCGGCGATGGCGCCGGCGCAGCCGAGTATCAAGCGCGCAGATGACCGCCAGCTTAGCGGCACCACCGTCCTATGCCTCGACAACGAGCGCACGATCCTCGACGGCATGCAGGTGCTGCTCGAAGGCTGGGGATGCAAGGTTCTCCAGGCGCCGGATTTGGCGACAGCCATTGCCGTCATCGCCGAAGCAAAGATTCCCCTCAATGGATTGCTGGTCGATTATCACCTAGACCAGGGTAACGGCATCAATGCCATCGTCGAGCTGCGCCGGCGCTTTGGCGCCGACCTCCCCGGCATTCTTATCACCGCCGATCG
>CAYMJW010000120.1:2862-7615 GCA_964390455.1 uncultured Methyloceanibacter sp.
AGCTTTTGCAGTATGGCTGAGACATGCGCTTTCACGGTGGCTTCGGAAACACCCAACTCGTAAGCGATCTGTTTGTTGAGCAAGCCTTCCGACAACATCATCAGCACGCGAACCTGTTGCGGCGTCAGCGTTGCGAGTCGCTCGAGCAGATCGGCGGTTGGCGCGTCGGATTCCGTGAGGTTGACGTCGGGCGGCGTCCATTCTCCGCCCGCCAGCACGCGCTTGACGGCCACGCGCATCACCTCGATGCCCAGCGTTTTAGGGATGAACCCCGCAGCGCCAAAATTCATGCAGCGGCGAATGACCGTCGGATCGTCATTGGCGGAAACGACCACAACCGGAACGCCGGGATATTGTGCGCGCAGACACATCAAGCCTGAAAAGCCGCGCACGCCCGGCATAGCGAGATCGAGCAGGATGAGGTCAATGTCGCCGCCGCGCTCGAGCAGCTTGGTAATTTCTTCGAAGCTGCCGGCTTCGTTGATTTCGACCCGATCGAACAAGCCGTTCACCGCCTCGCGCAATGCACCGCGAAACAACGGATGGTCGTCGGCGATAATCAGACGATAACTGAGGTTATTCAAACGCTGGAACCCCTGTACGCGCGAGACGTCTACTTTCGAGACTATACAATCTACACGATTTTTCGATTACGGCCAGCCTTGGTATATTAGATACCAGCGCTGTAGAGGGAAAATTCCGTCCCTATCCCTGCTGGCCACTACCCACGAATTGCAGCACGACCTCGCGTGTGTGCGGCCGGAAGCGATGCTCGATCAGATAGATACCCTGCCACGTCCCTAGTCCCAAAGATCCCTGCACAACCGGAACATGCAGCGATATCCCCGTCAGCATGGCCTTCACATGAGCGGGCATGTCATCCGGCCCTTCGACATCATGAACCCAGCCCGCATCGTCCGGAGCCAAGCGCCGCAGCGCCGTGGCTAGGTCTGTCTGGACATCGGGATCGGCATTTTCCTGAATAACGAGAGATGCGGAAGTATGCCGCAGGTAGAGCAGCAACACGCCCTCGCCCGCCCCAGCCCCGGTGACGAAACGCGCGGCATCGCTTGTGATTTCGGTAAAACCCGTGCCGGTTGTTTCAACCGCAAGCGTTGCGGTGGCGATGAGCTGCGGCACGGCGGTTTTGATGGAGGAAAGGCGCTTCACCGATAACCTCGACCGAGCTGCGACGGCTCAACTTCTCTTCAGCACATCCTTTTGCAAGCCGACTATCAGGTCAACGAGGCGCTGCCAGACTTTCTCGACAAACACCTTCATGCGGTCGAACCGGGGTTCGCTTGGCGCGAGCACGGCCTGATCGTTCTGAACCAATGGCGTCGACTTGGCGCCGCTCGGCAGCGGCAGGCCCCGCTTGAGCAAATCTTTTTTCAGAACGGCATTTTCTTCCTGCAAGCGGGCAATTTCGTTTTCGAACACCGCGCGGTCTTCCGGGGACAACTGGCAGCTCCAACCGACGCTGCGCTTGCCGCAAAACAGAACCTGGCCGGTGCGATTGTCGAGGCGCACGTAGCCGTCCTGCACGCGGCTGAAGCTATAGCGGGCTTCGGCACCTTCGCCCGGTGGGCCTTCCGCTGGGGCGCTTTCAGGTGGCGCTGTCTCAGCGCTAGGTCCTTGAGACGGCCTATTCTCCACGGGCGGGATTACGGCAGGCGTACTTTCGGACGGAGCGGGAGCGGTTTGTACGGGCGCGCTCGCAGCAGGCGACTCCGTGGTCTCACTCTGCGCGCGCGCGGAGCCGGCGGCAAACGCCGCGCTGCAGAGAAGGAGTGCAACACCCATGCGCATCATGTTCTCAACATCTATCGAGCGGATCTGGCGGCTTTGCGGCCAGTATCGCACGCGAAAGCGCGGAAATGAGGGATTTCCCGCAGCATGGTTGCCGCGCGAATCCCTCTGAAAACGCACCGGAAAGCGGTTGGATTTGTCGAATTTTTCGCTGTAGATTCAAAGTGTTAAGGTCTTCATCCCGATTCTTGACTCACCTAGACCCACTCAGTATGGTCCGCGCGGCTTTGGGGGCGGCGGGACTTCCTCGATGGCCGCAATGCGCGAGTGTCGAAAGCATGGCTGACGGCGCGCGCGACAACGGCGATCACGGCGCTTCCCCGACCGACGAAGCTGCTCTCTCCGCGAGGCTCAAGCGTCTCGGCGAACGGTTGGCTGAACATACCGGCCATCACGCCGACGACAGGCCCGGCCCTGTTCCGGCCAGCGATGCGTCGGCGATGGCCCGCGGCTTCCGGCTCTCCACCGAGCTTGTGGCAGGCGTGCTGGTAGGTGCGGCGCTGGGCTGGCTGCTCGATCGCTGGCTCGGCATCTCGCCCTGGGGGCTGATCGTGTTTCTGTTGCTCGGCTTTGCCGCGGGCGTGCTCAACGTAATGCGGGCGGCGGGCGTGAACATGGGGCCGAAGGCCCCGGACTAGGCAGTTGCGAAGGCTATGGGCGATCCGATCCACCAATTCGAGCTGAAGAAGCTGTTCATTCTGGGGCATATCGGGCCCTACGAGATCGCCTTCACCAATTCCGCGCTGTTCATGCTGATCGCGCTGCTGGCGGCCGCGGCACTCATGCTGATCCCGACGCGCAAGCGCGCGCTCGTGCCGGGCCGCGCGCAGTCGGTCGCCGAGATGTCCTACGAATTCGTCGCCAACACCATCCGCAGCACCGCCGGCGCGGAAGGGATGAAATTCTTTCCGCTCGTTTTCTCGCTGTTCATGTTCATCCTGGTGGTGAACCTGCTTGGCCTGCTGCCCTACGGCTTCACGGTGACGAGCCACATCATCGTCACGGTGGCGCTCGCGCTGCTGGTTTTCATCACCGTGCTGGCCTATGGCTTTTGGAAGAATGGCCTGCGCTTCTTCAAGCTGTTCGTGCCGAGCGGGATTCCGATCTACATCCTGCCACTGATCGTGTTCATCGAAGTGCTGTCGTTCCTGTCGCGGCCGATCTCCCACAGCGTGCGGCTTTTCGCCAACATGCTGGCCGGCCATATCACACTCAAGGTTTTCGCCGGCTTCATCGTCATGCTGAGCGCCTTCGGCTTCACCGGCTGGCTTGGCGCCGTGTTGCCGTTATCACTTGTAGTGGCGCTGACCGCGCTGGAACTGCTGGTCGCTTTCCTGCAGGCCTATGTCTTCGCCATTCTCACCTGCATCTATCTCAACGATGCCATTCATCCTGGTCACTGAACTCTAGCCAACCTCAAGGAGCGTTTCATGGATCCTGTTGCTGCGAAAATGATCGGCGCCGGCATTGCCTGCATCGGCATGGGCGGAGCCGGCGTCGGCGTCGGCATGATTTTCGGTCAGTATCTTGCCGCCGCCGTGCGTAACCCTTCCGCCGCGCAGGGCCAGTTCGGCAACCTGATTTTCGGCTTTGCCGTTACCGAAGCCCTGGGCATTTTCTCGCTGCTCATCGCGCTCTTGCTGCTGTTCGCGCTCTGATCGATGGCGACGACCGCCCATACCGAGGCGCCGAGCGGCAGCCACAAGAAGGCGTTCCCGCCGTTCCAGCCGGACACCTTCGTGTCGCAGCTGTTCTGGCTCGCGATCACCTTCGCCATCCTCTATCTGATGGCGTCAAGGCTGATGCTTCCGCGCGTGGGCGGTATCATTGATGCGCGGTCGAAGCAGATCGAAGGCGATCTCTCCGAGGCGCAACGGCTGAAGACGGAAGCCGACACAGCCAATGCGGCCTATGAGAAGTCGCTTGCCGAAGCCCGCGCGCGCGCCCAGGCGCTCGCCAATGCAACCCGCGAGCAGCAGGCGGCGGAAGCCGAGCGGACCCGCAAGACGCTCGAGGAGCGGCTCAATGCCAAACTTGCCGAGGCCGAAAAAGCTATCGCCGCCACCAAGGCAACCGCCATGGGCAACGTGCGCGGCATCGCCGCCGAAACCGCTTCGGCTATCGTCAAGCACCTGATCGGCACGGAGCCTTCGGGCCAAGCGGTGACCGCCGCCGTCGCCGGCGTGCTCAAGCGCTAAGGGGGCTTCATGTTCGACGCCGAATTCTGGGTCGCGGCCTCCTTCTTCATCTTTATCGGCGTCCTTGGCTATTTCGGCATCCACCGGAAGATCGTGGACGCGCTCGACCAGCGCCGCAGCCGCATCAAGGCCGAGCTCGACGAGGCGGCCCGCCTGCGCGACGAGGCGCGGAAACTCCTGCAGCACTACCAAAGCAAGCAGCGGGAGGCGGAAGCCGAGGCGCAGCTCATCATCAGCGGCGCCAAGGCCGAGGCCGAACGGATGGCCGTGGATGCCAAGGCGAAAATGGAAGAATTCGTGGCGCGCCGGACCAAGATGGCCGAGACCAAGATCGCCCAGGCGGAGGCCCAGGCCCTTGCCGACGTCCGCGCGGCGGCGGCCGAAGCGGGCGTGGCGGCTGCCGAGACGATCCTGCGGGAAGCCGCCAAGGGCAAGGTGGCCGAGGAGCTGCTGGAAAGCGGCATTCAAGACCTCAAGAACAAACTAAATTGAACGTTTTTCCTGTTGTTAAGTCCGGGATAAGCGTTTCCCCCACTATCATTCCTCAGCGGGCTTTCTAATCGCGAATCCGCGTTCTATGATTCGCAAGTGATTCGTCTCAATGCATGAAGCGGCGGCGGCATACTGCTAGCCGGGCATTCGGGGGGGCCGATGGTCATCTTCGATTGTAACGGCGTACTGGTCGACAGCGAACCGATTGCTGCAACCGTGGCGGCGGAGGAATTCACCCGCGCCGGCTTTCCGCT
>CAYMJW010000121.1:0-7503 GCA_964390455.1 uncultured Methyloceanibacter sp.
GGCGCGTAGTAGCTGCGATAGTCGCGGGCCTCGTCCTTGTTCGGCGTGACGTTGGTGCGCGGCACCGAAACGCGGCGCCCGACGCCGGCCAGCGCAAGCGCCTTGTTCAGATCCTCTTCGAGCCTCTCGTAGCGGCCGAGGAAATCGACCGCGAGCGCGCCTTCGATCGTGTAGAGCTGGTAGTTGTCGACATAGGCGCGGCGGCGGCTCGCCATGAAATTCTCAAAGCTCGGCCGCGCGCGCTTCGCCTTCGTCTTGTAGAGATACCACGACACCTGCCGGTCCCAAGGATTGCGGTCGAAGGCGAATTTGAAATAGCTGCCCCACACCTCTTCGCCGACATAGTCGCGCACGCGCCATGCCGGCATGTGCTCGTAGAAGCCGACGCTCGCATGATAGTAGCGCTCGGGCCGCATCAGGAGCTTCCGCAGCAGCGGCCGCTTCGGCTTCAATGGATGCTCGATGCGGTAGTTCTGCGGGCTTAAGCCCTTGCGGTCCTGCTCGCTCTCCTCGCGAAAAGGCGTGATGACGTCGTCAGGCCCGCACAGTTCCGACAGCGCGGCCTCGATGGCCGTGCCCGCCGTCTTCTTCGTCTTGATGAAGATGAATTTGTGTTTGTGCGAGACGATCATGCGGGCGGCGCTCTCAACCCTCAGAACGCATAGCCGAGCAGCGCGATCTCGCGCTTGTACCAATCGCCGACGATCGCGCTTGTGTCGCCGACGTAATAGTCGCGATAGGGGATCGCGTTCGCGCGGAAACTGGTCTTGGCGCGGGGAAGCTCGCCCTCGAGCGTGAGCCCGACTTGGCCGAGCGCATGCCGCAAATCGTCCTCGAGCGTCTCGAAACGTCCGACGAAATCGACCGCCGGCTTCCCGCCGATGGAATAGATCTCGTAATTGTTGATGCGCGCTCGCCGGTCCTCATGAATGAAGTCGGCGAAAGGCGGCGGCGCGCCGTTGCGGCGATAGCGGTGATGGTACCACGACACCTGCCGGTCCCAGGGGTTGCGGTCGAAGGCGAATTTGAAATAGCTCCGCCACGCTCTGTCGTCGTTGAGCAGCGCCTTCGCCCGTTGCGCCGGCATATGATTGTAGAAGCCGTAATCCTCTGCGGTGAATTTGAACAAGCGGCGCTTGAGCAGCGGACGCGGGCTCTGCCACCAGCCATGCAGCCGCCAATTCTGCGCGCCGCGCCCGCCTGCGCGCAGCGCCTCATCGACCGCGGTCAGAGGCGTGATGATATCGCCGGGCCCGCAGAACTGCGAGAGCGCAAGCTCGATGCTCGTCCCCGCCGTCTTCTTGGTCTTGAGGAAGATGAATTTGTGCTCGTGCGAGATAATCATTCTTGGCGCGCCGCCGGTTGGTGCAAAAACGTCGCTAATGTCGGGCGCACCTTAATCTAGCGGCGCTTCGCGGCACAAGGCGCGAGACCCGCCGCTAGCGCGGCTCTTTGGCGAGCGAAATGGCGAGATCCTCGAGGATCGCGCCGAAATGGATCTCGGGGACCCTGAGCGCGTCGGCGATATCCTTGAGCTTCTTGCGCTCTTCGCCGGCGATGCGGTTATCGGCAAGGAGCACGCGATAGGCGCCCCTGATGATGTCCTCCTTGGCGCCCCGATCGAGCGTCTTCGCCGCCGCGGCGAACTCGGCCAGGCAATCGCGCTTGGCGAGCATGCGCGCCGCCTGCGCCACCTCATCGGCGCTCAGCGCTTGGCCCGAGTGATCGCGATAGACTTGCTGGATGAGGCCGGTCTCGCGCGCGTCGAGCCCGCCGTCGGATGCCGCAACCGCGATCATCCCCGTGAGCACCCAGTCATTGACGTGACCGGCCGGCTTGTCCCCCATGCGATTTCCTCAATGGCCCTGCGCCTGGAGCGGATTGTGCGCGGGGCAGCGCCCCTCTGCCAAGCTGAAAGCGCGCTTGCCGGAGCTCTTCGGCGATAGCGATTGAGTCTCGCGCGGCGATTGGCTAGAAGCGCAATCTTCCCTCGCGACCGCAATTGAGGAGCTGCCGGAGCGCCCATGGCCACGCCCCAATATGTCTATGTCATGAACCGCCTGTCCAAGACCTATGCGGGCGGCAAGCAGGTGTTGAAGGACATCACGCTCGCCTTTCTGCCCGGCGCCAAGATCGGCGTGGTCGGCGTGAACGGTTCGGGCAAATCGACGCTGCTTCGCATCATGGCGGGGCAAGAGACCGAGTTCGTGGGCGAAGCCTGGGCCGCCGAAGGCGTGAGCGTAGGCTATCTGCCGCAGGAGCCCGTCCTCGACGAGAGCAAGGACGTCACCGGCAACGTCATGGAAGGCGTCGCCGCGAAGAAGGCGAAGCTCGATCGCTACAACGAGCTTGCCATGAACTATTCCGACGAGACCGCCGAGGAGATGGCGCAGCTTCAAGACGAAATCGACGCGCAAGGCCTTTGGGACCTCGACGCGCAGGTCGAGCAGGCGATGGATGCGCTCCGCTGCCCCCCGGGCGACGCCGACGTGAAGACGCTCTCAGGCGGCGAGAGGCGCCGCGTGGCGCTGTGCAAGCTCTTGCTTGCCAAGCCGGACATCCTTCTGCTCGACGAGCCGACCAATCATCTCGACGCCGAGAGCGTCGCCTGGCTGGAGCATCATTTGCGCGACTATGCGGGCACCGTCATCATGGTCACGCACGACCGCTACTTCCTCGACAACATCACCGAATGGACGCTCGAGCTCGATCGCGGGGCCGGCATTCCCTATAAGGGCAGCTACTCGTCCTGGCTCGAGCAGAAAAAGAAGCGGCTCGACGTCGAGGGCAAGCAGGACGAGGCGCGCGAGCGGACGCTTGCGCGCGAGCTCGACTGGATCAGGGCGAGCCCCAAGGCGCGCCAGGCCAAGTCGAAGGCCCGCATCCGCGCCTATGAGGAGATGCTCGCCGAATCGGCGCGCGACAAAGGCGGCAAGGCGCAGATCACCATTCCGCCGGGACCCCGCCTCGGCGATGTCGTGATCGAGGCCGAGCATCTGAACAAAGGCTTCGGCGACACGCTCCTGATCGACGATCTCTCCTTCAAGCTGCCGCCCGGCGGCATCGTTGGGGTGATCGGCGCGAACGGTGCCGGCAAGACGACGCTCTTCCGCATGATCGTGGGCCAGGACAAGCCCGATGACGGCGCCATCCGCGTGGGCGACACGGTCAAGCTCGGCTATGTCGATCAGTCCCGCGATGCGCTCGACGGCAAGAAGACCGTGTTCGAGGAGATCTCCGGCGGCAACGACGTCATCAAGCTCGGCAACCGCGAGGTGCAATCACGCGCCTATGTCGGCTGGTTCAATTTCAAGGGCGCCGACCAGCAGAAGAAGGTGGGCCAGCTCTCGGGCGGCGAACGCAACCGCGTGCATCTCGCCAAGATGCTGAAGTCGGGCGCGAACCTGATCCTGCTCGATGAGCCGACCAACGATCTCGATGTCGAGACGCTGTCCTCGCTCGAAGCGGCGCTCGAGGACTTCCCCGGCTGCGCCGTCATCATCAGCCACGACCGCTTCTTTTTGGATCGGATCGCCACCCACATCCTGTCGTTCGAGGGCGACAGCCATGTCGAGTGGTTCGAGGGCAATTTCGAGGATTACGAGGAGGACAAGAAGCGGAGGCTGGGCGAGGACTCGGTCCTGCCGAAACGCATCAAATACAAGCACTTCGCCCGGCGTTGAGCCGTGGCGCCGCGGGCTTGCATCCGCGTCATAAAACGTATAAACATATCTTTATGTCAGACGGAGCAAAGACCCTGCCAGGCCTGTCGCGCGCCCATGCGCTTGCCGGCTTGCGCGCGGCCGGCGAGGCCACGCGGCTTCGCATCCTGGCGCTGCTCGCCACGGGCGAGCTCAACGTCAAGGACCTCACCCAAATCCTCGGCCAGAGCCAGCCCCGCATCAGCCGGCATCTGAAGCTCATGGCCGAAGCGGGCCTGATCCGGCGCTTCCGCGAAGGCTCATGGGTGTTCTTCCGGCTTGCCGATTCCGGCGCTGAAGCGGTGCTCGCCCGGGCCATCGTCGCGAGCCTCGACCCTGCCGACCTCACGCTCGCGCGTGACCGCGCGCGGGCCTCAGCCGTCGAACAAGCGCGCGCCGAAGCGGCGCAAGCCTATTTCAAGGCGCATGCGAGCGAGTGGGACGAGATCCGCGCGCTGCATGTCGCCGAGAAAGAGGTCGAAACGGCAATCGATGCTGCGCTCGGCCCAGGTCCCTTCACGCTGCTCGTCGATCTCGGCACCGGAACGGGCCGCGTCCTCGAACTCTTCGCCCCGCGTGCGACCCGCGCGCTCGGCTTCGATCTCAATCACGCCATGCTGGCTTACGCGCGCATGAAGCTCGAGAGGGCGGGGCTGTCGCATGCCCAGGTGCGCCACGGCGATCTCAATAACGTGCCGTTGCCCGACGGCGCCGCCGACGCCGTGGTGCTGCATCAGGTCCTGCATTTTCTCGACGACCCGGCCGCGGCGATTGCCGAGGCCGCGCGTCTCTTGGCGCCGGGAGGCAGGCTGCTAGTGGTCGACTTCGCCCCGCATGAGCTTGAGTTCTTGCGCGAGCAATCGGCCCATCGCCGGCTCGGCTTCGCCCGCGACCAACTCGGCCGCCTGTTCGAGAACGCAGGCCTCACGCTCGAGCGCTTCCGCGAACTCAAGCCCGCGCGTTCGGGAGACAAGCTCACCGTGTCGCTGTGGCTCGGCTTGAAGTCCGCAAAGGCCGCGAAGAAGCGGAAAGCGGGCGCCAAGGTGGAGGCCGCCGCGTAGTGCTCACCGCAACCGACCCCAAGAACCGCGAACCCAAGAGCCGCATCCTCGGCCGCGGCGCGATCGATGTCACCTTCGAATTCTTTCCGCCCAAGACAGAGGCGATGGAAGAGACGCTGTGGCGCTCGATCCGCCGGCTGGAGCCCTTGCGGCCGCGTTACGTCTCGGTGACCTATGGCGCCGGCGGCTCGACCCGCGAGCGGACCCACGCCACGGTCGCGCGCATCCTGCGTGAGACGACGCTGACACCGGCCGCGCATCTCACCTGCGTTGCCGCCACCCGCGAGGAGAACGACCACATCATCCGCGACTATTGGGATCTCGGCGTGCGCCACATCGTGGCGCTGCGCGGCGATCCCCCCGGGGGCGTCAGCGAGCGCTACCAGCCGACACAAGGCGGCTACATCAACGCCGCCGACCTCGTCAAAGGCATCAAGGCGATTGCGCCGTTCGAGGTCTCCGTCGGCTGCTACCCCGAGAAGCACCCCGAATCGCCGAGCGTCGAGGCCGATATCGACATGCTCAAGGCCAAGATCGACGCCGGCGCCACAACCGCGATCACCCAGTTCTTCTTCGATAACGCGGTGTATTTCCGGTATCTCGATCGCGTGCGCGCGTGCGGCATCACCATCCCCATCGTGCCGGGCATCATTCCGATCCACAATTTCAAGCAGATCGCGGGCTTCGCCGCCAAATCGGGCACGCATGTGCCGGACTGGCTCGGTCATAGATTCGAAGGCTTGGACGACGACCAGGAGACGCGCTACCTGGTTGCCGCGGCCGTCGCCGCCGAGCAGGTGCTCGATCTTGTCGACCGCGGCATCACCCAGTTTCACTTCTACACGTTGAACCGCGCCGATCTCGTCTATGCCATCTGCCATCTGCTGGGTCTGCGCCCGGCCAAGGCGTTTGCGGAAGTGAAGGCGGCGTCATGACCCGGGAACAACGTATCGAAGCGCTGAAGCGGGAAGCGCGGACGCGCATCCTCATTCTCGATGGCGCCATGGGCACCATGATCCAGCGCTACAAGCTCGACGAGGCGGGATACCGCGGCGAACGCTTCAAGGACCACAAGCGCGATCTCAAGGGCAACAACGACCTGTTGGTCCTGAGCCGGCCCGAGATCATCGCCGAGATTCACAACGCCTATCTCGAAGCCGGCGCCGATATCCTTGAGACCAACACCTTCAATGCCCAGGCCATCAGCCAGAGCGATTACGGGCTTGAGGACATCGCTTACGAGATGAATGTCGCCGCCGCCAAGCTCGCGCGCGCGGCGGCAGACGCCTGGACCAAGAAGACGCCCGACAAGCCGCGCTTCGTCGCCGGCGCGATCGGCCCCACCAACCGCACGGCCTCGATCTCGCCCGATGTGAACAACCCTGGCTTCCGCAACACGAACTTCGACGCGCTGGTCGAGGCTTACGCCACCCAAGCGCGCGGGCTGGTCGAGGGCGGCTGCGACACGATCCTGATCGAGACGGTGTTCGACACGCTGAATGCCAAGGCCGCGGGCTTCGCCGTCGAGCAGGTGTTCGACGAGCTGGGCGAGCGATTGCCGATCATGATCTCGGGCACCATCACCGATCTTTCGGGGCGCAACCTCTCAGGCCAGACGCCTGAGGCCTTCTGGTACTCGATGGAGCATCTCAGGCCCTTCTCCATCGGGCTCAACTGCGCCTTCGGCGCCGAGCAGCTCCGCCCTTGCGTCGATGAGATCGCGCATGTCGCGGGCACCTATGTCAGCGTCTATCCCAATGCCGGGCTGCCCAACGAGATGGGCGAATACGACGAGACCCCCGAATTCATGGCGGGACTTCTGGAGGAATGGGCGCGCGACGGCCTCCTCAACATCGTCGGCGGCTGCTGCGGCACCACGCCCGAGCACATTCGCGCCATCGGCGCGGCCGTCGCCAAGTACAAGCCGCGGCGCGTACCTGAGGTCGCGCACAAGCTTCGCCTCTCCGGCCTCGATCCCTTCGTGCATGGATAAGTGTTGATATGAGCAACGGCGCCCAGAATTTCGTCATGGTCGGCGAGCGGACCAACGTCACCGGCTCGGCCCGTTTCCGCAAGCTGATCGAGGCGAACGATTACGCCGCGGCATTGGAAGTTGCGCGCCAGCAGGTCGAGAGCGGCGCCAACATGCTCGACGTCAATATGGACGAAGGCCTGCTGAATTCCGAAGAGGCCATGGTCACGTTCCTCAATTTGATCGCGGCCGAGCCGGACATCGCCCGCGTCCCGATCATGATCGATTCCTCGAAATGGACGGTGATCGAGGCGGGGCTCAAATGCGTGCAGGGCAAGGCTGTGGTCAATTCCATCAGCCTCAAGGAAGGCGAGGGGCCCTTTCTCGACCACGCGCGCAAGGTGCGCCGCTATGGCGCCGCCGTCGTGGTCATGGCCTTCGACGAGAAGGGCCAGGCCGAAACCGCCGAGCGCAAGTTCGCCATCTGCAAACGCGCCTATCAGCTTCTGATCGAGAAGGCTGGCTTTGCGCCCGAAGACATCATCTTCGATCCCAACATCTTCGCGGTCGCGACCGGGCTCGAGGAGCACAACGACTACGCTCACGCCTTTATCGAGGCGACCCGCCGCATCAAGGCCGAGCTTCCTTATGTGCATGTGTCGGGCGGCGTATCGAACCTCTCTTTCGCGTTTCGCGGCAATGAGCGCGTGCGCGAGGCGATGCATTCGGTGTTCCTCTATCACGCCATCAAGGCCGGCATGGACATGGG
>CAYMJW010000122.1:0-3099 GCA_964390455.1 uncultured Methyloceanibacter sp.
TAGAACTTGTCGTAGGTGATGCAGCAGCAATCCTTCAGCCCGTCCTCGCGCAGCTTGCAGGAAACCTTTTCCTCGACCCCCTGGCAGGCTTGCGCCGGGGCGTTCACCGCGAGGCCGTTGCTGCATGTGGACGCGGTGTAGCGGACGCAGACGCCGCCCAACTGCTCCGTGCTCTCGGGGCAGCGGCAATTCGGCGGCGTGCCGACCATTCCGCCTTGGCATGCGTTGGGGTCGGCTGGCGCGCCTTGGCCGCCAGTCGTGCCCGGAAAGACGCCGCCAGACTGCGGCTCCGGACGGGCTTCCTTGTTCTCGTCGCCCGGGTTTGCGCCCTTGCCAAAGGCCTTGCCGCCGCGCGAGGGCCTGCATTGGAACTTACCGTCGAATGTGCCGCACTCCATGATGACCTTAAGGATGAGCCTCGGCGCATCTGCGGATGATGGCTGCAGCACCCGCACCAAAGCCGCCGCGCTGTTGCCGCCAATAGCCAAGAGCAGAAGAGTCGCTCCTGCAGTCAGCACAAACGCCCGAAACACGCGCATGAACAGTCCCTCCGCCACCTCACCAGTATAATGCCATAGGTGCGGGAACATGGCAGCCCGCCCATCGTCGGCGGGCGGGTGACCGCTGGTGCCTCCGCGGCACGCCGAAGACCGCCGAAACGGGGGCCTTGCCAGAGGCCGTTCCGCTTGTCACGATGGTGCCCTTAAGGCTTGCGCGGGTGGGTGCGTCAGGAGCCTTCTCCGCGCGGGGCATAACCGCGAAGGAGGAGACCATGGGCCAAGCGCAGGGCCAACCAGCCCGCAGCGCCCGCTGCATCGCACTGGTTGGCCCCTATCTCAGCGGCAAGACGACGCTTCTCGAATCCATCCTCGCCCGAACCGGCGCCGTCACCCGCCAGGGGACGACGGCAGAGGGCAATACGGTTGGTGACGCCTCCGAGGAGGCCCGCCATCACGGCATGAGCGTCGAGCTCAACGCCGCCACCGTCGATTTCCTCGGCGACAGCTTCACCTTCCTCGACTGCCCCGGCTCGATCGAATTTCAGGCCGATGCGGTCAATGCGTTGACCGCCTGCGACGCCGCCGTCGTGGTCTGCGAGCCCGACGAGAAGAAGGTCCCTGCGCTGCAACTGATTATCAAGCAGCTCGAAGATCGCGGCATCCCGCATGTCCTCTTCATCAACAAGATCGACAAGGCCGAGGCGCGCGTGCGCGATATCGTGCCGATGCTCCAGCCCGCGAGCACCAAGCCGCTGGTCTTGCGCCAGATTCCGATCTGGGAGAACGACATCGTCACCGGCTTTATCGACCTCGCGCTCGAGCGCGCATTTGTCTATCGCGAACACGCGCCGAGCGAGGTCGTGGCGATTCCCGACGCTCTCGCCGCGAGCGAGAAGGAGGCGCGCTTCTCCATGCTCGAGAAGCTTGCCGATTACGACGACGAGCTGATGGAGCAGCTATTGGAAGACGTGCCGCCGCCCCGCGACAAGGTGTTCGACGATCTCTCCAAGGAGTTCCGCGAGGGCTTGATCTGTCCCGTGCTCATGGGTTCGGCGGAGAACGGCAACGGCATCCTTCGCTTGCTCAAGGCGCTCAGGCACGAAGCCCCTTTTGCGCAAGTCACAGCCAAGCGGCTGGGCGTGGATAAAGTCCCGTCTTGCGCCTTCGTGGCCAAGACCTTCCACACCGCGCATGGCGGCAAGCTGACGCTCGCCCGCGTGCTCACGGGCAGTTTCGCCGATGGCACGACCGTCTATGGACCGGGCGGTGAAGAGCGCATCTCGGGCGTTTTCACGGTCATGGGCCATGAGCCGGTCAAGCGCGGCGAAGCCAAGCCCGGCGATACGGTCGCCTTCGGCCGCCTCGATAGCGTCAAGACGGGGACCACGCTGACCGAAGAGAAGGGCAAGAAGATCGCGATCGACACGGCCGCCACCGCGACGCCCGTGTTCGGCCTCGCCATTGCCGCGAAAGAGAAAAAGGACGAGGTCAAGCTTACAGCCGCCATCGCCAAGATCATCGAGGAGGACCCCTCGATCTCGCTCACCCACAGCCAGGACATGGGCGAGATGGTGCTATGGGGGCAGGGGGAAATGCACTTGCGCGTCGCGCTCGAGCGGCTGGTGCGCAAATACGGGATCGATGCCTCGACCCGGCCGCGGCAGATCCCTTACCGCGAGACCATCCGCAAATCGGTCGAAGTGCGCGGCCGTCACAAGAAGCAATCCGGCGGTCACGGCCAGTTCGGCGACGTCGTTGTCACCATCAAGCCGCGTCCGCGCGGGAGCGGTTTTGAGTTCAGCGACGAGATCTCGGGCGGCGTCGTGCCGAAGAACTACATTCCATCGGTCGAGATCGGGGTGCGCGACTATCTCCATGCGGGCCCGCTCGGCTTTCCGGTGGTCGATGTCGGCGTGTGCCTGATCGATGGGTCCTACCACTCGGTCGATTCCTCGGACATGGCGTTCCGTCAGGCCGGCCGCATCGCCATGAGCGAAGGCATGCCGCAATGCTCGCCGGTGCTGCTCGAACCGATCATGGCGGTAGAGATCGCGGTGCCGTCCGAGGCCACGGCCAAGGCCAACTCGATCGTGTCGTCGCGGCGGGGGCAGCTTCTCGGTTTCGACGCGCGCCCCGGCTGGACCGGCTGGGACGTGGTCGAGGCGCACATCCCTGAGTCCGAAATCCAGAATCTGATCGTGGAACTCCGGTCGGCGACGGCGGGGGTCGGCACGTTTCAGGCCAAGTTCGATCACCTGGCGGAGCTCACGGGCAAGGCCGCCGATCACGTGCTCGCGGCTCGCGGCTCAAAGGCTGCGTAAGGTTAATTTCGGGCTGCAATGAACGATTGGGGCTTTCAGCGCTAGCCTCGCCGCGGCCTAAAGGCCCCCGGACCGCGGGGCGCCGCTCGCCTTGTTCCCTGCCTGCGGGAAGCGCTCTTGCTGCGACGCACCGACCACTCCGAAAGACGCTTTAGCTGGTTCGTCTTCGCCTTCGCGAGCCTGGCCGCGGCCGCGATCCTGGTGTCGATCGTCGCCATTCCGCAGTGGCTGTCGCAACAGGCCCGCTGGGAGCAGCTCCGAAAGGACGTCGGCGCGAT
>CAYMJW010000122.1:3199-4347 GCA_964390455.1 uncultured Methyloceanibacter sp.
GGCGTCGGCCTATAACGAGCGATTTGTGCCGCGCGAGGATGATGACTGGCTCGAGCAGGTCGCTTCGGGCAAGACATATGTCAACCCAGACTTCGAGGAGGACGATTACGGAAGCTTTCTCACCGGGCTCGCGCCCATCTACGACAGCGAAGGCCGCTATAGCGGCTTTGCCGGTGTCGATTTCGACACGCAGTACTATTTGACGCGAGAGGCTCGCTTTCGCGCCATCGCCATAGCCACGCTCGGCGCGGCGCTGCTTTTGGCGCTCGCGATTGGCTATGCGGCGGCCGTCTATCACGGGGCGATGCAGCGGCGCCTGCGCGAGCTCTATGAAAGCTCAATCCGCGACAGCTTGACGGGCATGCTCAACCGGCGCGGCGCCATGGACATCGTGAAGAAGGCGGTGGAGCGTTATGCTGGACGAAGCGCGATGCTGATCGTCGATATCGACAATCTCAAGTGGATCAACGATATGCGCGGTCACACGACCGGCGATGCCGTCATAGCGCGGACGTCCGCGGCCATTCGCGCAAGCCTGCGCGAAAATGACGAATGCGCGCGGCTAGGCGACGAGTTCCTGCTCTTCGCTCCGGACTGCGATGCCGCCGGAGCCATGGAGCTCGCCCGCCAGATCCACGGCCGGTTGTCGAGGGAGGGGATGCCGCTCGCCGGCGCTCCATTCACCGTATCGATCGGGATTGCCGTCTCTGACGGCGACGAGACCGACTTCACCTGGTTGCACCGGGAGGCCGATGCCGCTCTGAACCAGGCGAAAGCGGAAGGCCGGAATCGCATCAGTGTGTTCGAGCCGCCGGGCGAAGCGGAATTGCGAGCCGAACCGTCCGCGAGAGTCACGGCATAGACTGCGGGCTGCGCGAGATCCGCCGCAGCCAACGGAGCGCGAGCCATAACAGGAGGACGACGGCCGCGAGCGCGAGCACCGGCGCCGCGAGCGCGAGCAGCGAGAGGAGAAGCGAACCGCCGAACTCGGCCGTTGCGACCGCCGGGTTGCCGAGCCCGCCGGTGAACACCGTGGATTTTGCCCTGACGAGCGTGGTCACGGATTGGGTCACGCCGGCAACGCCGCCGCCGGCGATGATCGCCGCCGCCCATTTCACCATCGGCGGTAGGTCGGTCATGACGGCCGC
>CAYMJW010000122.1:4447-7485 GCA_964390455.1 uncultured Methyloceanibacter sp.
CTAGTTTCCTTCGCGCGGATTGGCCAGGCGCCAATCGGAGGGGCGCTCGAAGGTTCCGCGCCAGATGCCGCGCTTGGCGGTTTGCGCCTCAGCCTCGGCATCGCGATAAGGGTTGCCGGCCGCGCCGCCGAGATCGATGGCGTAGCCGTCGCGCACCATGGCCTCGCCGAGATCGGGCACTCCCGCTGCGCTACAGACCGCGACGACACGGCCGAAGCGGTCGGTGGCGCGCGACTCGCAATTCACATTGCCGCCCTTGATGAGCGTGGTGAGCTTGGCCTTCGCCGCGCGCCCGCAGAGCCAGGTCTTGCCGTTGGCCTCGGCGCAGCTCTGCCCAAGCTCCGGCGCGTCGATGCCGAACAGGCGGTATTCGACGCCGTTCCCTGCGCGGATCGTGTCGCCATCCACCGACACGATATTCGCGCCCGGGCCGAAGGGGGGCACCTCGACGGTGCAATAGCGCTCGATCAGGATCACAACGACCACGACAAGCACGAGCGCGATGAGCTTGCCGAGCGCCTGGGCAAGCGCGCGGGACGACTGCCCCTCGGTCTGTTGGTCTTTGCGTGCGGTCACGTTTCAAGCAGGTAGCGCAGATTCGCCCGCGCGGTAAGCCTAGCCGCCGTCAATGCGTTTGCCGATGATGGCGATGGCCTGCTGGTACACCCCGGCCGCGTTCCAGCCCTGGAGGGCGGTGAAGTTCGGCTGTCCGGGCTGATAGCCCGCGCCCCTGACCCAGCCATGGCCTTTGAGGAAGTTCGCGGTCGAGGCCAGCGCGTCGGCCTTGGAGTTGAGGTTGACCACGCCGTTGCCGTCGCCGTCGACGGCATAGAGCAGGACGCTCTTCGGCAGGAACTGGGTCTGGCCGACCTCGCCATGCATGGCGCCGCGCGTGGCGCCGCTCAACACGCCGCGATCGACGAGCTGGAGCGCCGCGTAGAGCTGATCGGTGAAGTATTCGGGCCTGCGGCAGTCATAGGCGAGCGTGGCGACGGCGGAGATCGTCGGCTGGTTGCCCATGAAGCTGCCGAAAGCCGTCTCCATGCCCCAAATGGCGATCAGCGGGCCTGCGGGCACGCCAAAGCGCTTCTCGATCGAGGCGAACAGGGCGGCGTTGGCCGATTTCATCCCCTTGCCCCTGGCGGCGATGGCCGGGCCGCCGCGCTTGGCCATGAACTGGTCGAGGCTCAGCTTGAAGCTCTTCTGGCCGCGGTCGGCCCTGATCGTGCCGACAGAATATTTGGTCGCCATCAGCGCCGCGATCGCCTTGGGACCGGCCCCGTTGCCCGACGCCTCGCCCGCAAAGGCCTTCTTCCAGCTCTCGAAGCCGGACGCGTTGTTGCCGCAAGGAGCGGCAATGGCGGGACCGCCTATCAGGGCAATCAGGGCCGCCAGAGATGCGGCCAAACTCAAGGACTTGCTTGCCATGGAGATTTACCCCCGACCCCTATTTCCCCCAATTTACGGCCTTTTCTGCCGGGTCGGCCAGTGTCAGATTGTTAACCTTAACCATCTTCGCAAAAAAGTCCCGACTGCGCTTCGAATTCAGCGTAAGGTTGCGCTCGGTGATGGCGTTCCCTCCCATCACCGTCCCCGCAGGGAACTCAATGGAAGAAGCCCCGCTCCCCCCGTTCGGGGCTTCTTCCTTGTCTGCGCTTCGACCTCCTTCGCAGCGGCCACGCAAGCGGGCCTTGTCAGTGCGATCGAAGGCCAAAATCCTGGCTCTCCCAGTCTTGCCGCGGTGCGTCTTGACGGCTAGACGATTGTGCCGCTTTTTGTGCGAGAGCCGTTAGACCAGAGGGTGTTCCCATGACGCAGATCTTCCCGCCGCTTGAAATCCCCGCAACGCTCGCCGCCGGCCCAGGGCCTGGGAACACCGACCCACGGGTGCTCGAACGCTTCGCCAAGACCGGCGTCGCCGATCACATGCAAAAGGACGTTCTGCGCGGCATGCAGGAGTCCAAGCAGATGCTGCGCGAGCTGTGGGGCACCAAGAATGTCTACACCTATGGCGTGGCGGGGACGGGGTTCTCGGGCCTCGATTGCGTGCTGTCGCTCATTCTGCCGGGTGACAAGGTGGTGACGTTCCCGAACGGCACCTTCTCCGGCATCGACAGTCTCACCATTCGCATGAAGGCCGCGACCGCCGAGGAGCTTGCGGCGGATTCGCTCAATCCGAAGCCGAAGAGCGTCGTCGTGGTCGAGACGCCACACGGCCAGTCGATCACCGCCGAGACCATCGACAAGGCGCTTGCCGCGCATAAGCCGATGTGGGCCTTCATGGCGCATTGGGAGACGGGCTCGGGCCGCATCAACGACCTCAAGGCCTTCAGCGATTCCTGCCTCAAGCATGGCGTGATGGGCATCGTCGACGCCGTTTCGAGCCTCGGCGTCGCCGATTTCAACATCGACGACTATCCGGGCGTCGCGGCCTGGGCGTCGTGTCCACAGAAGGGCGTGCTGTCGCTGCCGCTCACCTACGCGCCGGTCAGCTTCACCGACAAGGCGATCGAGGTGGTGAGGAAGCGCGGCTGCCGCACCTATGTGCATCACCCGATCCTCGACGCGCGCCATTGGGGCATCGTCGACGGCAAGGACGTCGACACGCCCGGCTATCACCAGACCCATTCCTGCTACGCGGTCGCCGCCTTCCACGAGGCGCTCCGCATCATTCTCGGCTATGGCCGCCGCCGCAAAGCCTCGGACTACGCCTATCATGAGAAGGCGCTGCGCCAGGCCGTCGAAGCCATGGGCTGCGACGTCACATCGAATATGACCAGCCTCATCGTGCTCAACCTGCCGGGCAGGCTCAAGGGCAAAGAGAAGGAGCTGGTGCAGGGGGCGCGCGCGAAGGGGTTCGGCATCTGGCCCACGCTGTCAGAGCCGGTGCAGGTTCGCATCGGCATCCTCAACCAGCTCAGTCCCGAGCAGATCACCGAGATCGCGAGCCGCTTCGCCGACGCCATGCTCGCCATGGGCGCGGAGTTCGACAAGCAGAAGGTGTTGAACCAGCTCAAGTCGTATTACGCCAAGGCGGC
>CAYMJW010000123.1:0-7473 GCA_964390455.1 uncultured Methyloceanibacter sp.
CACCCAGCCGAGCGCGCCGGAGTGCACGTGGCCGATGGTCCAGTCGGTGTAGTGGGAGAGCGAGTTGACGGCCTTGATGCTCATCACCGGCCCCTCGAAGGTCGACATGCCGTAGAAGGCGACGGAGACCACGAGCAGGCGCACGACGGGATCGGTCCTGAGCTTGTCCCAGGCGCCCGAGAGCGTCATGAGGCCGTTGATCATGCCGCCCCAGGACGGCATCCACAGCATGATCGAGAAGGTCATGCCGAGTGTCTGCGCCCATTGCGGCAATGCCGTGTAGTGCAGGTGGTGCGGGCCGGCCCAGATATAGAGGAAGATCAGCGACCAGAAATGCACGACGGAGAGCCGGTAGGAATAGACCGGCCGCTCGGCGCGTTTCGGCACGAAGTAATACATCATGCCGAGAAAGCCCGCCGTCAGGAAGAAGCCGACCGCGTTGTGCCCGTACCACCACTGGGTCATGGCGTCCTGCACGCCCGAATAGATCACGTAGCTCTTCGAGCCGAGCAGCGAGAGCGGCACCGCGAGATTGTTGACGATGTGCAACATCGCCACGGTGACGATGAAGGCGAGGTAGAACCAGTTCGCCACATAGATATGCGGCTCCCGCCGCTTGGCGAGCGTGCCGACGAAGACGAGGAAATAGACGACCCACACCGCCGTGAGCCAGAGATCCACGTACCACTCGGGCTCGGCATACTCTTTCGACTGGGTGACGCCGAGAATGTAGCCGGTGGCGGCAAGCACGATGAAAAGCTGGTAGCCCCAGAACACGAACCAGGGCGACCATTTGCCCGCAAGTCGCGCGCGGCTCGTGCGCTGCACGACGTAGAACGAGCTGGCGATGAGGATATTGCCGCCGAAGGCGAAGATGACCGCCGAAGTGTGAAGCGGGCGCAGGCGGCCGAAACTCGTCCACGGCAAATCGAGATTGAGCGCGGGGTAGGCAAGTTGCCAGGCGATGAAGTCGCCGACGATAAATCCCGCGACGCCCCAGAACACTGTCGCGATCACGCCGGCGCGGATAACCCCGTCGGCATAGCCCGTCGCGTTGGCCGGCGCTCGCCGCTCAATGAGCTGACTGAGGATATAGAGGAAGGCGAGGCCCGCGGCCCCAAGCAGCAAGCATCCGTGAAACCGCATGGCGGGGTCGGTCCCCGCCATCGCCAGGATCAGACCGACAAGGACAAGCAGGCCCGAGGCCGCCAGCACCATAAAGTCGGAAAAAGCCTTCCATTCTTCGCGCTCGAGCAGTGCTGCCATGGACTCAAATCCCTCTGAAGCGGGCACCATCGCCGGGCCCAACCTTAGGGACATTGATAAGGATCAAGACATTAACCCAGAGGAGCGCCAAGTAACAAACTCCGCGATGTGTCGCATATGGAGGTCTTTATCGACTTATGTTCTGCGGGGGCTAGAAACTGATAGAATTTGGCATGCATGGCCCGGTAGCTACGCGCTCCGAAGGCGGCCGTATCGACCGCCTTCTGCGAGCTCTTTTCGATCCGACGACCTCGCGTGTTCACTATTGGGCCGCGGTCACCGTCGTCGGAATGTGGCTCATGTTGGCCTGGGGCTTGCACCCTTGGCTCGAGAACCGCGGCGCCTTCCTCATCTTCATGCCGGCCATCCTGTTCGCAGCCGGATTTGGCGGCCTTGGCCCCGGGCTTTTGGCCACCGTTCTCAGCGTCGCGCTTGGGGTCCTGCTCGTAGGTGGCGGCAATTTCTCGCAACCGGCGCTGCTTGAGGCGCTCATCTTCGCTACTGTCGGTGGGGGTATTTCGTGGTTCGGCGAGCAGCTTCGCCGCTCTCGCATCCGCGATGCGACCCACACGCAAGACTTGCGGGCGCGCGAAGCGCATCTCCGTTCCATCCTCAATGCCGCTCCCGATGCGACCGTGGTGATCGATGAAAAGGGCATTGTCCAATCCTTCAACGCTGCCGCGGAGCGATTGTTCGGCTACGCGGAATCTGGCGTCATTGGTAAGAATGTCTCTATGTTGATGCCTCGGCCTTATCGCGACGAGCATGACCGCTACATGCAGCGCTATCTCGCCACGGGTGAAAAGCGCATCATCGGTATCGACCGCGTGGTCACCGGCCAGCGCAAGGACGGCTCGACCTTCCCCATCAAGCTCGAGGTAGGCGAGATGCAATCGGGCAAGCGCCGCTTCTTTACCGGCTTCATCCGCGATCTTACCGAGCGGCAGAAAACCGAGGACCAGCTACACGAGCTGCAAACGGAGCTCGCGCGGCTGTCGCGGTTGACAGCTATGGGCGAAATGGCCTCGACGCTCGCGCATGAGATCAATCAACCGCTCTCGGCGATCTCAAATTATCTGCAAGGCTGCAACCGGCTGCTCGAGCCGGTCAAGCATCGCAATGTGCCGAGGATACGCGATGCTCTCGCCGAGACGACGAAGCAGACGCTGCGTGCCGGTCATATCATCCGCCAGCTGCGAGAATTCGTGGCGCGCGGCGAAACCGAGAAGCGGCCCGAGAACCTCAGTAAGCTGGTCGAGGAGGCGAGCGCGCTGGCTCTCGTCGGCGCGAGAGAAGCGGGGGTAAAAACCGTGTTTCGCGTCGCCAGCCACACCGATACGGTCCTGGTCGAGAAAGTGCAGATCCAGCAGGTGTTGCTCAACCTGGTGCGCAATGCCATCGAGGCGATGCAGGGTTGCGAGCGCAAGGAATTGCTGGTGACGACCTCGGTGCCCAATGGTGACAAGATAACGGTGAGCGTGGCGGATACCGGCAGCGGACTATCGGAGGAGATTGCCGGGCGGCTGTTCCAGCCATTCGTGACAACGAAGCCCGCCGGCATGGGTGTCGGGTTGTCGATCTCAAAGCGCATTGTCGAGGCGCATGGCGGCGAGATGTGGGCCGAAACGAACCCAGGCGGCGGTACGATCTTCCGTTTCACCTTGCAATCAGCAGTCGAGCCGGGTGCCGTCGATGCCTGACCGGATCGTGCATATCGTCGATGACGACGAAGCCGTGCGCCAGTCGCTGGCCTTCCTGCTGGGCTCGGCCGGCTTGACTGTGCGGCTTTACGAGTCAGCCAGCGTGTTTCTCGCCGGTCTCTCCGCGGTCAAGAATGGGTGTCTTGTCACGGACGTTCGCATGCCGGACATGACCGGAATCGAGTTGCTGCTGCACCTCCGATCGAAAGCCTGCACGCTTCCCGCCATCGTCATCACCGGGCACGGCGACGTGCCTCTTGCGGTGGAAGCCATGAAGGCGGGGGCCGTCGATTTCATCGAGAAGCCGTTCGACGACGCGGCAATTTTGCATGCCGTACAATCCGCCCTCGACCGCGGCGCTCATGCGGAAGGGGGCGACGCGGCGGTTGTTGCCGGCAAACTCGCCACGCTTTCGGAACGCGAGCGGCAAGTGCTCGAAGGCCTGGTCGCGGGGCACCCCAACAAGACCATCGCTTACGATCTCGGCATCAGCCCGCGCACGGTCGAGGTCTACCGCGCCAACCTGATGACCAAGATGGGCGCGCGCAGCCTGTCGGAGCTGATCCGCATGGCCGTCATTGGGGAGATTTCCCCGGCCCGCGGCGCCAAGACGTAGGCGACGTGCCTGACCGTTATTTGACTTCGCTCAAGGCGCGGCCCCCCGAAGCGCGTATCTGCTGTGATATGCGCGATGATGCGAGAGCCGCGCCATGCCGCGCGAAGGGGATTGATTTGGCCGAATCCGCAACCGTCCTGATCGCCGTGGGCAATGGCGTTTTGGCCGACTCCTTGCGTTTCTCGCTCGAGCTCGAAGGTTTCGGCGTCAAGCTCTGCGACGAGCATTCCTTGCTCGGCTCGACGGCGAAGCCAGACGCCGCGAACTGCCTCGTGCTGGATCACGACATGTTCGTGCGGATGGTGATCGGCAAAGACGAGAGTTGCTTGGCCGAGCTCTGCTTTCCCGTCATTCTGATGGTAGGGGATAAGACCGAGAAAGTGCTCGCCCGCGCCAAGCAAGCCGGGGTGACCACGGTGGTCGAAGAGCCTTTGGTCGGCGGGGTTCTGCTTGAGGCGATCAAATCGGCCCTTAAAGCAAGCGCTCCGGTCGCCCGGCCGCACCGGCCGCATTAGGGCAAATCGCGCCCGCCCCAGCCGTTTTCCCGCGCAACTCCGTAATATCCCTTAGGGGTCCTCCCCGAATTCCCGGGCCTCAGGCTCGGGCGTACTGATTTGCGTCAGACAAACTCATTTCTGCGGAGGACCTAAGAGATGCTGGCGCAACCCGCCTTTGCCGACACCCCCAATGAGCATCGCCCGTTCCATTTCAAAGGCAAGTCCGGGGCGGCAGAGTTGGGCGCCCAGCTTGGCATCGCCGTGAGCTATGGCCGCAATGCCGAGATCTATGCCGAGGGCGAAAACTCGGGCTACATCTACAAGGTCATCTCCGGCGTCGTGCGCATTTCCAAGCTCCTGCCAGACGGACGCCGTCAAATCACCGACTTTCACATGCCGGGCGAAATGTTCGGACTTGATGCCGATGCAATCCATCACACCTCGGCCGAAGCCGTGGTGCCCACCAAGGTCATCGCCTACAGATGGGAAGGCACGGCCGGAACCGACAGGCAGCCCGCCAGTTTCGTGCGTGAGCTTCTGAACCTGACCGTACGTGGCCTCGGTCACACGCAGAACCATCTCCTCCTGCTCGGCCGCAAAAATGCACTTGAGCGTATTGCCGCGTTTCTCTTGGAGACGAGTGCGCGCATGGGCGGAAGCTCGGTCCTTGACCTCGCCATGCCACGCCACGACATCGCCGATTATCTCGGGCTGACACTCGAGACGGTCTCGCGCATGTTCGCGGAGTTGAAAAAGATGGGTGCGATCAAGCTCGAATCGGCAAGACGCGTTCACCTCATTGACAGGGCCGCGCTCAAGGCCCTGGGTGCGTAGAACACCGGCCCATGTGCGTCGGAGGGCGAGGAGGTTTCATGCACGCGCGCATCGTGTTGATACTTGCTATCCCCGTCCTGCTTGCAACGGAATTCGCACTCGCCGGTCCGGTGACGAGCGAGCCGGATCCTTTTCGCGGCAAGAAACTCGCGCAGCGGCTCTGCTCGAACTGCCATTTGGTCGATAGCCAGCAACAACAGATCAATGCCGATGTTCCGAGCTTCAACGAGGTTGCCAATAAAGCCGGGCAAACCACGGGCAGTATCATGGCGCATATCGTGCTGCCCAAGCACCCCATGCCGACTATTCCGTTGACTCAAAGCGAGCTTGCCGACATTGCCGTCTACATTGTGAGTATGCGCAAGTCTGACTAGCCACACTCTACCGCGCACCGGAAGCGCCACTAAGGAACACCGCTCACAGTCTCGCCAGTTGTCAGCATTGCGTCAAAGCGGACGTTGCAAATAGAAGGTGGGCGATGGTTGAAAAAATCGCCAGAATCGAGGAACTACTAGGAGAAATAGTCACGGAAGTGACCCTCTATAAAACTCCATCGGGCGCTCTCTTCAAGACCAAGCAAGAAGCCATAACGTCGATCATCGCTATCGCTTGTCCTCACGGCGAAACGGAAGAGTGTCGAGAGTATCTAAAACAAGGGCTGCGCTGCCAGGACTGTAAGATTGGAACTTTTCTGAGGGGCGGCTCGTAGACCTTCGCGTGCAGGGGGTTAACATCAATCAGCACTCCAGTAACGCACCCACGCGCGATGCGTCTAGATTTCGACAAGGTAGGTGGTGCCGAAGCCCGAAGCGTAGTCGATGAGAGCGATGGCGACGGGGGTGACGGCATAAACCGCGAGCGATTGCGGGTCTTGCGGAACGAAGCGGCGCGACTGCGGCAGAGCCCGGAATAGGCGCAAGGCAATTTCGTCGGCCTTGTGTCGATCGTGGATCCGCGCAGCAGTGCCGGACAGCGACAGGCCGCGGAGCTTATAGAAGTCGCCGGCGCGGTCCACGATCGCGACCGAGACCTTGTCGTTGAGCGCGATGTTCCCCGCTTTCTGCGACACCGCGTCGGTGGCGAAATAGAGCGTGCAAGCGTCGTCGTGGATGTAATTGACGGTGGTCGCCTGCGGATAGCCGTCTGAGCGAATGGTGGCGATCGTCATCAGATGCTGGCGCGCGAGCACGTCGAGGATCTTTGCTTTGAGCGCCTCGTTTGTCCGGGCGGCGGGAGTCGACAGCATGACGTGTCCCTACGCGGCGATCTCGGCCCGGCTCCCGCCCGGATCGCGTGCGGCAAACGGACATTCCAGCCGATCCTTGGCGAGGGGGTCGGGCGCGATCCCGCAACGCGCGCGCCGCGGCCTCGCCTTCAGCCTCGCGCAGTCCGCGGCTACGGCCTCGCGCAACAGGCGGCCGAGCGCGGCGTAAGGCGCTGCGGCGACGGCCTCTCGCAGAGCGTCCCCAAGACTATCGACCCAGCGGCCGAGATGCTCGGTCAGGAAGCGCGCCATGGCTCGGTCCACCAGCGTCGCATGCTTCTCCGCGTGCCTGCCGAACGCAACGGCCCTCTTGAGATGAAGCAGGCTTAGGAATTCGACCTCGGTTCCGAGGTAGTCGGGTGGACTCGGCGCGGTCTCGGTCAGCACGAAGCCGAAGGCCTCGTAAAATCCGTTGAGGTCGGCGATGTCGAAAGGCTGGCCGGCGAATCTGAGACCGTCGCCGAAGCCGCCCTCGCGCACCGGCACAAGCCCCGTGCCCAAGAACAAACGCGAATACTCCAACGCAAGATCGCGCGATGGCGTCAAGCGCCAGGCGCGCGAAAAGGCGCCAAGCGAAGTGGCAAGCCGGGGCGGGAGCGCGCCGGCACGAACCTTCTCACGGATCTCGCCCAGCATCGTATCGACTGTCTCGCGCTGCGCTCGGTCCGGATAGGCGAAGCCCCACGCGATCAGCCGGTAGAGCGCCGCCATGGCGACGGATTCGGCGCAGGCGAGCCCCCGTCGCTGCCGCTCGCCTATTGGCGAAGACGCTCGCCGGTCCAGCTTGCGCGCGATCCGCTTCATGGCGAGACCGCGTCAAGCTTAAGCGGGACCCAGTTCGACCAGGCTTTCCGCGCGCCGACCTCGCGCGAGCCCCCCTCCCACACGGCAAACGCGGCCAAAGTCTCGCTCCCCGGCGCGAGCGTCGGATCGTTGGGATCGCCCGGCGCCATAGGGTGCGTGATAACCACGTGCCACTTTCCATCTTTCCACACCCCAAGCCCATCCGATTGCTGGTCCGGCTCGACGGTGAGCGTGCCGAAGCCCTCAGCCATCTGGTCGATGACGGCGCTGTGCTTCGGCCGCGAGATCGGATTGTCGAGGCCGACCGCGCCGGTATAGGCGCTTGCATCCGTCGCCCTGAGCACCTCGTCGGGATAGACGTCAGAGTGCACGTTCGGATAGAGGTCGGCGATCCTCGGCTCATGCCCTTCCTCGATGTCGCGCTGGAAGGCGGCGCGCCATTGCATGATATGCACGCGGTCGCCGGGCCCTCCCATCATCGGATTGGGATAG
>CAYMJW010000124.1:0-7411 GCA_964390455.1 uncultured Methyloceanibacter sp.
ACGCGGCGTTCCGTCACCTTCGGAGGTTTAAGCCTTCTCGCCGGCAGCGCGCTAGCACCCATGGCGAGAGCCGGATGGGGCGAACTCAATCTCGGCGAGGGGCTCGAAGAGTTCTGGCTCGCCACGGACGCCTATATCTACGGCTATCCGCTGGTGACTATGGAGATGACGCGCAGGGTCATCACCAATGTGGCGAAGCCGGAAGGAACGCGGGCGCCGATGGGCCACATTATCAAGCTTCGCCAATATCCCGATGCCTCATTCCGCGATGTGACCGCGCCGAACGCCGACACGCTCTACACCACCGCCTTCTTCGATGTCGGCAAGGAGCCGTGGGTCTTGAGTCTTCCCGACATGAACGGGCGCTATGCGCTGTTCCCCATGCTCGACGGCTGGACGAACGTGTTCGAGGTTCCGGGCAAGCGCACCACCGGAACGGAGGCGCAAGTTTATGCGATCACCGGGCCGGGCTGGAGCGGGTCGCTTCCCGACGGCGTCAAGGAGTACAAATCGCCCACGAATATCGTCTGGTTGTTGGGCCGCATCTACTGCACCGGCACACCGGAGGACTACAAGGAAGTCCACGCGCTCCAGGACCAGGTCGGGCTCGTGCCGCTCGGCGCCTACGGCAAGTCCTACACGCCGCCGGACGGAAAGGTCGATCCGTCGATCGACATGAAGACGCCGGTGCGCGATCAGGTGAACAAACTCACGGCGGTCGAATATTTCACGCTGCTCGCCGAGCTGATGAAGACCAATCCGCCATCAGCGGCCGATGCGTCCGAGCTTGCGCGCTTCGCCAAGATCGGGCTCGTGCCGGGTCAGGATTACGACGCGAGCAAGCTCAACGCCGATTTCGCCAAGCGCATTCCTGAAGTGGGCTTCGACCGCATCATGGCCCAGTTCAAGCTTAACCCCGAGGTGAAGGACATCAACGGCTGGGGCTTCACCACCAAGACCGGCCTTTACGGCACCGACTATCTGATGCGGGCGCTCGTCACCGCCATCGGGCTCGGCGCCAATCGGCCGCAGGACGCCGTTTATCCGACCTCGCTTAAGGACGCGAAGGACGAGGCTTATGACGGGGCGAGCACCTACGTGATGCATTTCGCGAAAGGAGAGCTGCCGCCGGTCAAAGGCTTCTGGTCGCTCACCATGTATGACAGCAACTATTTCTTCGTGGCCAATGCGATCAACCGCTACTCGATCAGCGCGCGCCAGGACCTCAAGCCGAACGAAGACGGCTCGGTCGATCTCTACATTCAGCACGCCTCGCCCGGCGCCGGCAAGGAATCCAACTGGCTGCCGGCGCCTACGGACAAGTTCGTCCTGATGCTGCGTCTATACTGGCCTGACGAAACCCCACCCTCAATCCTCGACGGGTCTTGGCAACCGCCTGCGGTACAGAAGCAGGCGGGCTGACCAGCAATAGCGGTTGGCGCTGCTATCGCAGCGAGATCCCCAGTCCGCTGAAATCGGCATTGGCGATCAACCCGACCTGCTTGCCGGACAGCCTCAACACGGCGCCCTTTTCGTTTTGCAGCACGATCGTTCGTGCCCCGACACCGAGCGCCGCCCCCGCACCGACACCGACATAAAGCCCGGCAACGTCGGAAGCGCGCCGGATATTGCTGACACGGCCGTGGAGCGTGGTTCCTGAACCGCCAAAAACGAGCCCCGCGCTCAAGCCGCCGACCGACAGCGGATAGCGGCGGCCGCGAAAGACGAGCGTGCCGTTGCCCCCGGACGCGCCGATGAACCAGCCGCCCTTCAACTCGCGAATGGTGATGCTTCCGGAATCGGCGCTGGCGGGCGCCAACGCCGCCATGGACATCAATGCGAATAACGCAATGAGAACCGCGCGAAACCCCTGCCAAGGTCGCATGGTTGGGCCTCCTTCGATGATGGAAGCGGCCCGCCCCCCAGCGGACCTGAGCCAAAGTCTCCCTCAAAGCCGACCCAAAGACCGTGACTTTTGGGTCACGTCGGAGATTTTAATTTTGGGTGCATCACAGCAAATCGCCTATCCCGGAATGGAAGGGCGAGAAACCCGCCGGTCTTTGTTGCCGCCGCGCAACGGCGGAGGCGGCTATCGTCATCCGCCAAGGTTTAGGGCGAGCGCCGCGGCCGAGATCGGGACCGTCGCGAGGAGGATTGTTTCGCCCACCATCCAGAGACGCACGCTGCGGACATCGTCCTCGGCCGGCAGAGCGCCGGGGTCCTTGGCCAGCGCACGCCGCCAGAAGATAAACCTGATCGTGGGTACGATGGAGAGGAGGGCAGCAATAAGGAGCGCGCCGAACTTCGTCCAGAAGAACACATTCCCGAGGTAGAACCCGGCGCCCTTCAAGCCGAAGAACACACGCGAAAGGTCGATGACGAGGAGTGCGGCGAAGGTAACGCCGTAGGCAATGTCCAAGCCCGCAAGGCGATCACGTCGCGCGCCGCCATGCGCTCGCGGAGCACCGCGATCTCCGCCGCGAGCAGGCCGACGAGCGTGAATACCGCAAGATGGTGCAGAACCGAGAGGGTGAAATAGAAGGTCATCGCCGGTCCTGCTCTCCTCGATCAGCCGCGAGATCCGGCTCGCGCTGGCTCATGGTGAGCCAATGTTGACGATGACAATATTTTCAATGTTGACGATGTCAATATCCTGTGGCTAGGGCCGGAGAAGAAGGACAAGGAAGCAGACGTGAGACCGCGCGCGTCCTATCACCATGGCGATGCCCGCAATGCGCTGGTCGCGGCGGCCGAGGCTCTTCTGGCAAAGAGCGGTGCCGCCGGACTCTCGCTCCGCGCCGTCGCCGAGGCGGCCGGCCTATCGCGGCAGGCGCCCTACAATCACTTCGCCGATAAGGAGGACCTGCTTGCACATTTGGCGGCAGAGGGGTTCCGGCGTCTTGGCAATGCGATGTGGCAGATCGCCAACGCGCCTCGGCTTGCACCCTCGACAAAGCTCGCGCGTGCCGCAGAAGCCTATATTGCCTTCGCCGCGAACGACCCGGCGATGTTCCGGCTGATGTTTTCGCGCGAGCTGGTGGACATTCAGTGCCACGTGCGCGCCCGCGAGGCATCCCGCCGTGCTTACGCCGCGCTCGAAGCGATCATCGCCGCGATTGCACCGCCGGACGAAGGTGAGGGCCTTTCGCTCGCCGCCTGGTCTTTGGTTCATGGCTACGCAACGCTTCGGAACGAAGCAGGCATGGACGTTGATGCCCGCGTTGGCCACCGAGCGGCGGAATTCGCCCGTCTCGTCGTCGGTGCGGCGAGAGCGCGGTCACGAGACTGATGCGTTGGCAGGCGCGCGGTGCTAGACTTAGCCCACGCTTGATTGGCAATTGGAGAAAGCCCGATGAGAAAACATTTGGCTTGCGCTTTGGGCGCATTGGCAATCGCCGTCGTCGCCTTGGCCCCCACGAAAGCCGCCGCTCAGTGGGGCTGGTGGGGTGGACCGGGTTTCGGATTCAGCATCACCATCGGCCCGCGCTACGGCTATTGGGGCGGCTATCCCTATCGTCCGTACGGGTACTACGGATACCGCCCGTATCGCTATTATGCGTACCCTTCGTACCGGTACAAATACGATCGGCCGTACAGATACAAAAAGCGCTACGCCTATAAGAAGTGGCGGCACTAGGCTGAACACAGAGTACCGCGCGGCAGGTTCAGACCGTTCAGCTCATCGCTTGAACGGCGCCTCCGGTGCGAGGTAGGCGGCGATCTCCTTGAGGAGGTCGGTCGAGAGATTGCCGTCCTGCGATGCTGTCTCGCCCACGGTCACGGAAACCGCAATCGCGAGTTTTCGCGCGGGAAGGTAAGCCATGGTCGCCGCATATCCTGCGAAGGACGGGTTCTGGATGATCCAGCCATCGGCAATGAAGACCCCGAGACCATAGTAGGTGGTCTCGCTCCATTGCTTGAACTTCGCGGTTTCGGGCGCAAGCTGCGCCGCGTGCGATTTAGGCGACACGAGTGTGCCCTCGCCGATGGCGGCCGCGCTCTTCAAGATGTCAGGAATGTTCGTGGTCATGATGGCGCCGTGGGCGAGCGTCCATGACGGGTTCCAATAGGTCGACTCTTCGTATCGCCCGCGCTCAGCATCGAAGGCGTGAAGCACCGGCTCCTGGATGAGCGCCGTCAGTTCGCTCCGCGTATCGTTGAGCGAAAGCGGCTCGAGGATTCCCTCGCGGATCAGCTCTTGCAGCGGGCGCCCGGTCACCTTCTCCAGCGCCTTGCCGAGAATGACGAAGTTCGTATGCGCATAGGACCAGCACGTGCCGGGGTCGCACGGTATCGGCCGGGCGAGCGCGATCGCGATCAGTTCATCCGGCGTCCACTGCCGGAACGGATCGGCGTAGAACCGATCAATGAACGTTTGATCCGTGACGTAGTCGGCGTAGCCGGACGTCCCGTTGATGAGCATCTTGAGCGTGACGCGATCGGCTTTTGGATAGTTTGGGAACCATTTCGACAGCGTGTCGTCGAGGCTAAGCACGCCCTTATCGTGCAATTGGAGCAGCACGATCCCCATATAGGCGATCGCAACCGCGCCATTGCGGAAATGCATGTCGGGCGTCGCCGGCACCCCGGTCATCGATTCGCCCCACGCCTCCACCAGGAGCGGCCGGCCGTCGAAGGCGACGCCGGCGAGAACAGCCTTGAGATCGTTCTTTGCCATCCCCTCGCGAATGATCGCTTCGATCCTGGCTTTGGCGTCATCGATCGCGACGCAGGTTCCTGAGGCTTTGACCTGCCCGCTCGGGCACGCGCTCGCTTCCGCGGCCGGTTCGCCCGCGCGCGCTCCGTCCATCACGAAAATCGCGCAGCCAATAAGGCTCGCGAGCGCAACCCCGAGCGCTGTCGTATGGCCGGTCGCAATTCGCATGGCCGTTTGCTCCCTTGCTGCGGGGCCGCGTCAACACGCTTGACCACGGTGGTCCGGTCCCAAGGTCCCCCGGCAATTGAGCTTATCGTTTGCCTGAGGTGGCGAATGGGCAAAAAAAGACCCGGACGGGCGGGAGCCCTCCGGGTCGCATCCTGACAGGCGCGCCTTGCGGTGCGCCCTAACGCAACGGCACAGACTAGACTTTGGGCGCCTTCTTGACGACCTGCTCGACCGGCTTGTAGGCGTCGCGCGCGAGATTCACGTAGAGCTCGCTCAACTTCGTCGCCTCGGCGACCCAGGTGTCATAGGCCTTCTTGGCGTAGGTCGACTGGATCTCGATGGCCTGCTCGATCGACTTTGCGCCGAGCAGCTGCTCGAAGGCGCGGGTGGCGTCTTCGAAGGATTTCTTGGTGTAGTCGGTCGCCTTGGAGGCGATCACCTGGAAACCCTTGTTCCATTCGCCGTAAGAGCGAAGAGCGGCATCGAAGCCCTCTTTGCCGAATTTCTGCGACTCGTCGGTCATTTTCTGAAATGCATCAAGCATCGGACTGAAGCTCCTGTAGGGGAATATCGCTGGCTCGGATTTGGGGTCTGAGCGAAACTGTCTTATGTGCATTGCAGCATAATCGTCAAGCATATTTTTGTGCGCCGCACACAAAACCGAGTCTGGGTGATCCAAGGCTTCATGTCTTTACTATAAAAATCAATAGCTTGACTGTTGGCCTGGCACAGAATGTCGCAGCCCAATCTGGGCCTCACGCGAACGCAGGGGCGAGACGAATTAGCGCCTAGCAATCGCGGACCGATAGCATGGGGCCCGCATTCGAGGTCCCTAGGTCCAAAAGCGTTTGGGATCCGCTCTTGACGAAGACGAAGTGACGAATTATGATAATCGTCAATACTCACAAAAGTTCCAGCGAGCCAATCTCGTGAGAGCGCAAGTCAGAGCAAAGCCCGATGATACCCGCGCGCGGATCCTTGAGACCGCCGATGCGCTGTTTCGGCGATTAGGGTTCGCCAAGACGGCCGTGGCTGACATTGCCGCCGAGCTCGGCATGTCTCCCGCCAATGTCTACCGATTCTTTCCCTCGAAGAACGCCATTGTCGAGGCGATCTGCCGGCGCTGCTTGTCGGAAGTCGAGGAGAAGGCCTGGGCGGTTGCCCGCTCCAAGGCGCCGGCCGGCCAGCGGGTCGAGCGGCTGATCCTGGAGATTCTGGCATATCACAAGGAAAATCTGCTGGAAGAGAAACGCGTGCACGACATGGTGCTGGTTGCGATGGAGCAGAATTGGGACGCGATCCTTGCCCATAAGGAAACCGTGCGCACCGTGGTTGAGTTGATCCTGCGCGACGGTATCGAAGCGGGGGAATTCGGATCTGTCGATCCCCGTGATGCGTCGGATATTCTCATGCGATCGCTTGCCGTCTTCTGCCACCCGGTGCTGGTCGCTCAGTCGCTTCAGGACGGACACGATCTCGAGGCGGAGGCCAGTGCCTCCGTCCGCTTTCTCCTCCAGGCCATCACTCCCCGCAGGTAGATCACATGCCTCTCCAATGGACATCGAACCATGTCGAAAAACTGATGATAATCGAATTTCGTCACTCGTCATGGTCAAGAAAAGGAGTTGCCGCCATGCCGTCGCCCTCACGCTCACTGCTCTCAGCCGCTTTCCTCGTCGCTCTCCTTCCCCTGCTTGCGGCCTGCGACGACCAGGCGGTTTCGGCCATTGCCGAAGCCCCGCGGCCGGTCGAGGTCGAGCACGTGACCTTCGAGAACGATAGGACGACGCGCGAATTCGTCGGCGTCGTCCGCGCCCGCTACGAGACGGATCTCGGCTTCAGGGTCGCCGGCAAGATCGTGGACCGCATCGTCAATGTCGGCGACCCTGTCGCGGCAGGTGATGTTGTGGCGCGGCTCGATCCGGAGGACTTGGAATTGCAAGTTCAGAGCGCCGAGGCCGAATTCGCCGCGGCGACGTCCAGCCTTGACCAGGCCGCTTCGGATTTCGAACGCTTTACCACGCTCAAATCACAGGGCTGGGTCTCGACGGCCGACTTCGACCGCAAGAAGGCAGCCAAGGACGAGGCCGACGGCCGGCTCGAGCGCGCCAGGCGCTCTCTCGATCTGGCGCGCAACCAACTCGTTTATTCCGATCTCAAGGCCGATGCCGACGGTGTCATCACGGCAACGCTGGCCGAGCCCGGCCAGGTCGTCGCCGTCGGGCAACCGGTGGTGCGTCTTGCTCACCGCGGCGAGACGGAAGCCGTCATCGCTCTGCCCGAGACGTGGCTCGGCGAAGCGCGCCGGTCCGAGGCAACGGTTGCGTTGTGGTCGGATCCGGAGCGGCGGTTCAAGGCAAAACTGCGCGAGCTCGCGCCGCAGGCCGATGCCGCCACGCGCACCTATGCCGGCCGCTTCACCATCGAGAATCCCGACGACTCTGTCGCTCTCGGCATGACGGCGACCGTCACGCTATCGCATGCGGGAGAGGTTCCGGTGGCGAAGCTGCCGCTTGCTTCGATTCT
>CAYMJW010000125.1:0-7354 GCA_964390455.1 uncultured Methyloceanibacter sp.
GGTCGCTCTGTCGCCTCGGTCCTCAGCTCCGGAGAAGCGAGCCGCCGCTGATCGATCGGCCGGCGCTTAAGTGGCCGCCGTCCTCGCCTTCATCAGCCTATGAGGCGGCCGTTCGACGTCGGTCCTCGCCTCGCCGGCCAGCAGCGGGCGCATTGCTGCCACATGCGCGGCGAGGAAGTCGAGGAAGGCGCGCACGCGACGGAGGTCGCGAGCGTCTTCGCGGGTCATCAGCCACAAATCGGACTGGACGCCAGCAATCGGGCCGATGCAGCGCACCAGGTCCGGCTCGCCATCCGCAAGGACACAGGGCAGAACAGTAATCCCGAGTCCCGCCTTCACGGCCGAGATGAGGTTGGTGATCGAACTGGTACGCGCCACCACCTCCGCATCCGGCGCGGCCGCTTGCAGCCAGGTCCAGCCAGGCAGCGCCGCGATCGCCCCGTCGGCGCCCACCACCGGATGCTTCCACAACGCATCGACCGCGCTCGGGCAGCCGCGTCGCTCGGCATAGTCACGGCTGCAATAGGCCGCCCAGGCAAGCGAGTCGAGCCGCCGGCCGACAAGGCCGTTCTCCGTCGGCGGCGCTCCGGTGCGCAGCGCCACATCCGCCTCGCCCCGCATGAGGTCCAGCCGCCGCTCATCGATGATCAAGTCGACCCGCACCTCCGGATGGAGCTCGCGAAAGGCGCTCAGCGCCGGCACCATCAGGACGTTGGCAAGCCCCTCGCTGGTGGTGACGCGTATGACCCCGCAAAGCCGCCGCCCGATGGCTCCAGCCCGTTCGGCAAAACCATTCGCCTCGACCTCGGCCCGCTCGGCGCTCGCGCGAAGCTCGGCTCCGGCTTCGGTGATGACGTAGCCTGTCCGCCTCTTGTCGAAGAGTTTTGTGCCGATCGCCCGCTCGAGCACGCCGATGCGCCGGGCGACCGTCGTCTGGTTCGTTTTCAGCGCGCGCGAGGCGGCAAGAGTGCTGCCGGTGCGAGCAACGGCGAGGAAGTACCGGAGGTCATTCCAGTCGTACACCCTGACATTCTGCGCCTCGGCCTAGCGGTTCCGCAACAATGCTGATTGGGCGCCTTGGGCGAACGGCATAGATTCGGCTGGCGAGGCGGAAGATCCGCGTCGCGCGCCACGACCGAGACGGAGAGACAGTTGACCGTACATATTCGCGTCGCAACGCCGGCCGATGCCGGTCCGTCAGGACGCATCATCTACGAGGCTTTCAAAGGGCTGGCGGAGCGTCACGGCTTCCTGCCGGATTTCCCGACGATCGAGGCGGCCGTCGCACTGGCGCAGGCCTTCATCGCCCATCCGTCGATCTTTGCCGTGGTCGCCGAAGAGCACGGCCGCGTGGTGGGGTCGAACTTCCTCGGCGAAGGCGACGCCATCCGCGGTGTCGGCCCGATTACCGTCGAACCGGGCCGCCAGGGCAGTGGCGTCGGACGCAGCCTGATGCAGGCCGCGCTCGACCGGGCCAACGGCGCCGCTGGCATTCGGCTGCTGCAAGACTCCTTCAACATGGGCTCGGTTTCGCTCTACGCCTCGCTCGGCTTCGAAGTGCGGGAGCCTGTACTGGTGATGACTGGAACACCGCGGAGCGTGCCCGAGCCGAGACTTGCGGTCCGCCGCATGACGGAGCGGGACCTTGGTGCTTGCAACGCGCTCTGCACCCGCGTCCACGGCTTCCCGCGCGCGAGCGAACTGGCGGATGCTTTGCGGCTCCTCGCGCCTTTAGTCGTCGAACGCGACGGCCAGGTCACCGGCTACCTGACCGGCCCGACCTTCTGGATCAGCAGCCATGGCGTCGCCGCAACCGAGGAAGACATGAAGGCCCTGATCGTTGGCGCGGGGGCCCTGAATGCCGAGCCATTGTCGTTCCTGCTCCCGGTGCGCCAGACGGGCCTCTTCCGGTGGTGCCTCAGCGAGGGCATGCGGGCGTCGAAGCCGATGACACTCATGACCATTGGCGCATATTCGACGCCCAACGGGAGCTACACGCCTTCCGTCTTCTACTGATCGACACGAAATAGGCACGCCAACATGGAGGCAGCTATGAGCGCTTTCTTCATCTTCCATAACAAGCAAGTGAGGGATCCGGCCGGGCTGGCCCGGTACAAAGAAGCTGTGGCGCCTGTGGTGGCCGCCTATGGCGGCAGGTATCGCGTCCTCGGCGGCGAGCCCGCGACATTGGAAGGCGACTGGCGCCCGAGCTTCCTCGTGCTGATCGAGTTTCCGAGCCTCGAGCGGGCGACCGCTTGGTATGGCTCGGAGGACTATAGGGAACTCAAGGCCCAGCGCCTGGCGGCTGTCGAAAGCGAAGGGATCCTATTGGGAGGGCTGGACGAGAAATCCGGTTTGTGAGTCGCGATCTTTGACTGCGGATCGGCGCGACCTGGCGAAGCCTAAGTGGTGACCTTTCGCGGCACAGGCGTCGCCCGCGTCATGTCGGCGCCGGCGAGAGCATAGGCCTTGGCCGTGGCCGCGTTCATCGCTGCCTCGACCTCTTGCCGGATCTTTTCCCGCTCTTCGCGCAACGCCTCTCGCGGCACAGGGATCGGATCGCCCATGACGATGCCGACCTTGGAGAAGGGGAAGTTGATGGTCATGCGGTCCCAGGAGTTCGCCGCGAAATAGCGCGAGCTCGCGACGGCGAAGGGAACGATCGGACACCCCGAAATGCTCGCGATAGTGACGATGCCTATGCCGCAGCGCCGCGCCGGCCCCGGCGGCACGTCAGCCGTCATGGCGATGCTGAAGCCCTCACGGAGCGAAGCGACGGCGCCGTGCGCGGCCTCGGCGCCGCCGCGGTCGCGCTTGCGCTCGCCCGCGCCCGCGCCGCGAATGAGGCCGAGGCCGAAGCGGCGGAGCACCCGCGCCAGCGCCTCGGCGTCGTCGTGGCGCGCGATCATGGCGCGGCCCGGGATCTCCCGCGGGTAGATCCCCGGCAGCAGCAAAAACTGCCCGTGCCACATGGCGATGATTTGCGGATGCTGCGCCCTGGCGCGCGCGATGAAGTCGGGCGGATCGGCGATCTGCGTCGAGGTGCCGAGAACGAGCTTGATGTAATTGCCGAGGACGGGGCTCGCGAGAACCTGCAAAGGACGCCGCAGACGCGCCCTCTGACGCCGCACCCACGGTATTTTCCACAGCCCCGCCAACTCAACTTCTCCCCGTCGCCGAGCATCCATTGGATGCGTCCGGGCGCCTCGATAGCACAGCAGCGATTGGCGGTGAAACCGTCGCGATCGAACCGGCAGCGGCTGAACGGGTTGGCGCCTAGGCCGCGTGGGCGGTGGCGAGCCTGCGCGAATGGGCGGCGATCAGGTCATCCTCAACCTGCGCGCGCGCATCGGCGGTCTCGGCAAGGAGGTGGATATGCACCTCGTTTGCCCCGCATTTTGCGCCCTGATGGCGGAGATGGGCGAGATTGAGGCTCGCGGTCTCGTCGCGGGTCTGGCCAAAGGCGAGCGCGGCCCGGGTCCCGTCGTCGTAGCGTCGAACGAGGATATAGTTGGCGCGCGGCAGGGCAGGGCAGCCGATAAGGCTATAGACACTGTGCAGATAACGCCGTCCCGAGGCGCCCCGCCAATAGTGAAAAGCCTGGGCGAAGGCCGCTTCCGAGCACACGAGAGCAGGCTCGTCCGCAAGTCCCCATTGGGGGCTCTCAACTTCGACTTTGCGCGTCCACATGGGATCCCAACCCGTCAACCAGTAAAGCACTCTGTGAAATGGGTTCCGCGACGAGGAATTCAAGACGGCACCTCGACTCTTAAGAACAAAGGTAGAACATAAGCCTCGCCCAGTCAAGCATTCAAAGGTTAACGGGCCTCCTAACACCCGGTTCCCCGGCCTTTGCTTCGGCCAGGAGCCGCGCCGAAGCCGGCTCGATCGCGCCGATCAGCCGCTCCAGGAATGCGGCCTTGGGCAGCCCCGGCGGGATAGGGTCGAGAATCTCCACCACGATCGTCCCAGGCCGGCGCACGAGGCTCCGGCGCGGCCAGAACACCCCGGAATTCAGCGCGAGCGGCACGCAAGGGATGCGGAGCGCCTCATAAAGCAGGACCACGCCCGTCTTGTAGTCGGGCGGCGCGCCGGGCGCCCGCCGCGTGCCTTCGGGAAAGATGATGATCTCGCGCCCTTTCGCCGCCCGGTCTTTCGCCTCGCGCAGCATGCGCCGAAGCGCCGCCGGGCCCCTGTCGCGGTCGACCGGGATCATCTCGAATTTGCGCGAGAACCATCCGTGCAGGGGAATCCAGAACAGCTCCCGCTTCATCAAATAGGCGGGGTCGCGGAACAGCGGGATCAGCGCGAAGGTCTCCCATGCCGACTGATGCTTGGCCGCGACGAGGCAGGCGCCTTCAGGCAGCTTCTCCAGCCCCCGCACTTCGAGCTTCGTGCCGACGATGACCTTGAGCAGCCAGAGCTCGAAACGCCCATGCAACGCGAGCGCTGCCATGGCCCAGCGCCGCGGGCCGAACAAAAGCGGGCTGCCCAGCACGAGGAACAGCACCGTCGTCACGTAGAACATGAGATTGAACAGAAGCGATCGCGCCATTCCGGATCGGCACCGCTAGGGCTCGGTAACTTCGGTTGAGAGGGGATCGCCGCCGAGAAGCTTGCGCACGAGTTCGCTCGCGCCGAGCCGCCCCAGCGCCGGCAGATATTTCAGATATTCCGACAGAAGCAGCTTGGTCGTGCCGGGATAGGTCCACCAGCGGTCAAGATGCACGTTGTTGTCGACCACCGAGTAGGGGATGAGCGCGACGCCGGGCATCACCCTGGCAAGCTCGGCGAGCGCGCGGGGCATGTGGTAGTTCGAGGTCACGACGATGACCGAGCGATAACGGTGGAGCGTGACCCATTCGCGCGTCTCCGTGGCGTTGTCGATCGTGTTGCGCGCCTCCTTGTCGATATCGACGCAGCAGGTGAAGTATTGGCCGCCTTGGCTTGCGAGCTGCTTCAGCTCGTCGACGGTCGTGGTGCGGTTGACGCCGGTGATGAGCACGCGCTTGGCCTTGCCTGCGGCGAGCAGCGCCATCGCCCGGTCGATGCGGGATGTGCCGCCGGTCAAGACGGCGATGCCGTCGGCGGTCTCTTGCGGCGAGCCTTGCTCGCGGTCGATGCCGTTGGCAAAGACAATGAATCCGATGATGAACAGCACGAAGAGGAACAGCACGCCGTCGAAGATGAGCCGCACGCCCCCCAGGAAGCCGCTGAACCGGCCTCTGCGCTCTTCTTGTTGCTCCCTCACCGCTCGCTCCAGCACCTGTCCGTTGGGCGCGAGAATAGGCACAAATTCCGCGGGCACGAAACGAAAGCTTTTACGCAGTGCCGCGGCTCAAATCTCTGTTTCTCAAGCGTAATTCTTGAGAACGCGAATCACGCCGAGCCTCGAGGTAACCATACAGAGCGAGGCCACCACGACCACCACGACGACGCAAAGGAGATAGCCTTTGAGGTCGAGCTGGCCGGAGCCGATCAGGCGCTGCGTTTCGGCGGCGGTGACGATTCCGCCGCCGAGCATGTCCATCATGGCCGGCAAGAGCAGAAAGGCGAGCGCGGCGGCGGCCGCGCCCATCAGTCCGGCGCGGACGCCGAGGCCAAGGAAATGGCGTTCGAACTCGCGGCTGATGAAACGCTCATTGGCGCCGACGAAGTGCAACACCTCGATGATCTCGCGGTTCGAGGCCATGGCGCTCCGCGTCGCCGACACGATCACGGCGATGGTCGCGGCGGCGACGAGGGCGAGCACGGCGAGCCCGCCGAGCGCCGCCGAGCGCGTCAGCGTCCTGATCTCGGCCTGCCAGCGGCGGTGGTCGTCGAGCACGACGCCCTCGAAATTCTCCGACAGCGCCGTCTTGATGAGCTGAATGTCGGGAGGATTTGAGCGGTCGATCTCGACCGCGATCAGGCGCGGAATGGGAAGCGCCTGGAGCGCGCTCGATTGCCCAAGCCAGGGCTCGAGCAACTTGGCGCTGTCCTCCGCCGTGAGCGGCTTGACGTTGGTGACGCCCTTCTGCTTGGCGAGGAACAGGGACACCAGCGTCATCTTCTTCTCGATGTCGGCGCTGTTGACCGGATCGAGCTCGACGGTGATTTCGCTCGCGATGTCATTGACCCAGGCGTTGGCCGATTGATTGATCATGTACACCGCGCCCAAGGTCAGGCAGGCGAGGAACGACATAATGGCGATCACGACGGTCAGCGCGTTGCCGGCAATGGACGCGGGCGGGACGATCTGAGCGGTCTTGGTCTGGAGCCGCCGCGGCAGGAGCCCGGCGAGAAGGCTCCGCCACGGATAGTCCTTGATGTCCGTTATCAGGGTCACTGGGATCGGCGCACCTGTAAATGGCCGTCATAGAGCACGAGCCTCGGCGCGTCGAGTTGCTCCATCAAGCCATAGTCGTGCGTGGCGATGATGACCGAGGTGCCGAGCCGGTTGAGCTCGACGAACAGGCGCAAGAGGCGATTGCCGATCGCGGGATCGACGTTGCCCGTCGGTTCGTCGGCGAGCAGGAGCTCAGGCCGCGCGATCACGGCGCGCGCGATCGCCGCGCGCTGCTTCTCGCCGCCGGAGAGGACTTCGGGATAGGCATTGATGCGGTCGCCAAGCCCGACCCAGCGCAACAGGTCGGTCACGTCCTCGCGGTAGTCGGCCTCCCTCTTGCCCATCACGCGTAAGGGGAGCGCGACGTTCTCCCAGGTGGTGAGGTGCTCGAGCAGGCGGAAATCCTGGAACACGATGCCGATCCGCCGGCGGAGTGCCGCGCGCCCCGCGGGCGAAAGCTCGGTGACGTTCTCGCCGAACACGAAGATCAGCCCCCGCGACGGCTTGATCGACATGAACAAGAGCCGCAGGAGCGTCGTCTTTCCCGCCCCCGAAGGCCCCGTCAAAAAGTGAAAGGACCCCGGATGCACGTGGAAGGTGACGTCGCGCAAGATTTCCGGGCCTGTGCCGTAGCGCAGCCCGACATTGTCAAAGCGGATCACCCGTGCTCTCTAAGGCGCTTAAGATTGCGGAAGACTGGCACTTTATGCTGAACTCCCGGTTCGGTATCAATGGATTTGGGCGGCGTATGGGGCCCGGGGCAAAGTCCAGGATAAAAGGCCATTTTGGCTTTTCAGATGGCAACACTCATTATCTGTCCGGCTTGCGGGACGCGCTACGAGACTAAGGCGGTGTTTCCGCCTGAGGGCCGGAAAGTTCGTTGTTCCAAATGCGCGCATGTCTGGCAGGCGATGCCTGTCCAGGCGCCTTCGGCTGCTCCAGCGCCACCGCCGAGCCTCAGGCCTGCGCCGCCGCCTCAGCCGAGCCTAAGACCTGCGCCACCGCCGCAGCCGAGCTTAAGGCCCG
>CAYMJW010000126.1:0-7332 GCA_964390455.1 uncultured Methyloceanibacter sp.
GTCCGGCGCATGCCCGCTCAAGGGGCCGAGGCTTCGCGTGTGCCACGCTGCAGGCCGCACCAACCCCTTGCGCGGTCACCGCTTCGCTTGCTTCCCGGCCGCTCCTGAAGGGCGTCGCAAACGCGACCCCGGCGGGATTGGTCCCGCGGGATCACAAGGAAGCTCATCATGGACCGCGCCCAGTTCGAATTCATCGGCAATGTCGGCAAGCTGGAGATCAAGCCGATCAGGGACGGCAAGAAACTCGCTATCGTCTCGCTCGCAACGTCCGAGCGCTGGAAATCCGAAGCCGGCGACTGGAACGAAAAGACCTACTGGCAACGCGTGGTGGTGTTTGCGCCCGCCAAGGTGAAGCTCATCGAGAACGGCGTCCAGAAAGGCACGCGCCTGCGCCTCGTCGGCCAGGTCCGCCCTGGATCCTGGGAAGATGAACGCGGACAAACCCGCTACTCGGTCGAGTTCGTGGTCACCGGCCTCGGCGACGTCGAGATCCTCGCCCGCGGCAGGCCGAAGGTGGAAGACACGGCCGCCGATGCCGAAGCCTCCCCGAAAGCCGGCAAGTCCTCCCGGAAGAAGGCGGCCTGACCGCCGGGCCGGCGGCTGAGGCCGCCGGCCACTTTCCTTTCCAGCAACTCGATTTTCCAAGGAGGTCATCATGGCCGCCAATGCGAACGCACACTCTCTCTACGACACCGTCACCGCCCGCATCGTCGCCGAACTTGAGCAGGGCCGCTTCCCTTGGGTGCAGCCCTGGGCTTCGTCGTCTCCAACGGCGCGGCTCGGCCTCCCGCTAAACGCTTCAACCGGGCGCGCCTATTCCGGCATCAACATCCTCCTGCTCTGGGCGGCCGCGATCGAGCAGGGGAGACCATCGCAACGCTGGCTCACCTTCCGGCAGGCGCTCGCCATGGGCGGCGCCGTGCGCAAGGGCGAGAAGGGGACGATGGTTGTCTACGCGGACACCTTCATCCCGAAGGTCGAGCAGGAGAAGGCGAACGCTTCCGGCGAGGAAGCTCGCCGTGTCGGCTTCCTCAAGCGCTTCACCGTTTTCCATGTCGAGCAATGCGACGGCCTTCCTGCCGATCCCGACGCTGCACCGCTGCCGGGCTGGAGCGAGGTGCTGCCGCACGTCGAAGCGGTCATCGCTGCGACCAAGGCTGACTTCAGAATCGGCGGCGAGATGGCGTTCTATTCGCCTTCGCATGACTTCATCCAAGTCCCGCCCCAAGAGGCCTACTTCGAGCCCATCAACTGGTACCGCACCAAGCTGCATGAACTCGGCCATTATGCCGAGCGCCGGATTATGCCGCGCCGGAGCGGGATGTCCCATGACGAGTGCGCAGGCCAGCGCGGCATATCGGCATAATCAGAGCGCTTCCAGGAAGGCGAGCAGCTTATCGCCGGGCTGATAGCGGCCGGGCGGCGCTTTGATCGGCCGGGTTCGGGCCATCGCCTTCTCCTTCAGCTGGATGTCGGCGTGGATGTACATCTGCGTGGTCTCGACCGATTCATGGCCGAGCCAGAGCGCGATGACGGTGCGGTCGACGCCATTCTGAAGGAGTTGCATTGCCGCGCTATGGCGCAGCACGTGCGGCGTGACCCGCTTCTTCTTGAGCGACGGGCATCTTACCGACGCCGCCTGCACATGCCTCCGCACGATCTGCTCGACGGCGTCGCGGCTGAGCCGCTGGTTGCGGTTGCTGACGAAGACAGGATCGGTTTCCGCCCCACCACGCTCGGTGAGCCAGTCGCGCAGCATCTTGACGCTGTCCTTGCGGATCGGCGTCGCCCGCTCCTTGCGTCCCTTTCCCATGCACCGGACATGCGCGCCCGCGCCCAGCACGATGTCGCCGCGAGACAGGCCGATCAGCTCCGAGACGCGCAATCCGGTTTGGAGGGCGAGCGCCAGGAGCGCCCTGTCACGGCGGCCGTGCCAGCTGGAGAGGTCCGGCGCCGCGATCAGAGCTTCGATCTCGGCGCGCAATAGATAGTCGATCGCCCGTTTCTCATGCCGCTTCGGCGGCATGGCGAGGATGCGCTGGCAGTGGTGCAGCAGCTGCGGCTCGTTCACGGCGACATACTTGAAGAACGAGCGGATCGCCGACAGCCGTGCGTTGCGGCTGCGGGCGCTGTTGCCGCGCGTGCTCTCGATATCGGCGAGGAACTGGCCGACCAGCTCGGCGTCGATGTCGGTCACCTGCAGCTCGGTTGGCGGCCGTCGGAGCCGGCCGGATACGTATCTGAGCAGTAACCGGAACGTGTCGCGGTAACTCGCCACGGTGTTCGGGCTTGCCTTCAGCTGCATGGCCAGGCGCTCGGTGAAGAAGCGCTGCACGTAGGCGGGAAGCGGATGTGTCTTCATCTCGCGCCGCCTTTCCCCGCCGCGCCTGCCGCGAGCGAGCGCTCCGCTCGCTTCGAGGCAAGCTGCATCAGCGCGGGAACCGCCTCGATGTACCAGTATGTATGGTCGGGCTTCAGATGGCCGAGGTAGGTGGTGAGCCGCAGCATCTCCCGGTCGGGGTCGAGGCCCTTGCGGTACCAGCCCATGATGGTGCGCACCGCGAAGGTGTGGCGAAGGTCGTGGATGCGGGGACCGCGCCCATGCTTGGAGAAGCGCTGTCTCTCGCAGAGTCCCATGTCCTGGGAGACGACCGCGAAGTTATAGCGCGCGCTGCAGTCCGACATTCGCCGGCCCTCGTCATTGCGGAAGAACGCGTCTGCCGTGGGCCCGAGAAGCCGCACGCGCTCGGCGCGGTAGGCCGCCAGCCGCTCGGCGGTGCTCGATGCGATCGGCACGAGGCGGGCCTTGCCGTTCTTGCTGCGCTTTACCGTGATGACGCCAACGTCGAGATCGATGTCGTCGTCGTCGAGCCTCAGGGCCTCGTTGATACGCAGCCCGGTGACGGCGATCAGCCCGAACAAGGTCGAGCAAGTCCAGCCACGGATGCCGTAGCGCGACCGTAGACCTGCGGCACGGGAGACCAGTGTCGCCACCTCCTTCTCCGAGTAGATGTAAGGCCGGGGCCGCCGCTGCTTGGCTGGGATGAGCCCAGCTGGCGGTATCTCGGTGCGATCGTCGTATCCCTTGAGCCAGCTGGCGAAGGCCCGCACCATGGCGAGCCGGTGCGACCAGGTGTCGTTGTTCGCATGGCCATAGGCGGCCTTCCAGCGCAGGAACAGATCGACCGTGATGTGATCTGCTCCCGCGCGATCGGCGAAGGCGGTGAAGACCCGCAGGACGCGCTCCTCGAAGGTCAGGTTGAAGCCAAGGCTGCGACGGACAGCCAGATAGTCGGCAAGACGCTGCGACAGGGTGGTCATGCGCGCCCTCCCTCGACCGGCCAGGCGCGCGCGATCGAGCGCAGCCCGTCGATGTCGTGCCTGGCGTAGATGGCCGTCGATCTGCGCGAGCGATGCCGCAGCACGTCGCCGATCTCATCGAGCGAGGCGCCCTTGCGCAGCATGTCGGTCGCGAGACTGTGCCGCAGCAGGTGCGAGCCGATATACATCTGCGGCGGCCGGAGCCCGGTCTCCTTGAACGCCGCCCTCAGGGTTGTGTTCAGGATCTGTGCGTTGACGAACGGCCGGTAGGGCGGCTTGTTGGAGACGAACAGCGTGCGCGAGGAGCCGCGGCGACCGTTGCGGATGTAGTCGACGATGGCCTCCCCGGCGTCCTCAGGCAGCGGCATGCGGTCGTGCCGTTTGCCTTTGCCCCGGATCAAGATCGTGCCGGCGCGCCAGTCGATGTCGTCGAGCTGGATCGCGATCACCTCGGGCGCGCGCAAGCCGAGGCGGGCGAGGACCATCAGCATCGCGTAGTTGCGCCGGCCGACCGCGTCCGGCGCCCAGACCGCATCCACCAGCCGCTCGATCTCTTCCGGCGGCAACGCGCGTGACAGGTGCGAGGCGCGTCCCGTTGCAACGCGCGGCAGGCTGCTCGCCAGGTCACGCTTCGTCTTCCCGCTCCAGAACAGGAAGCGGAACAAGCTGCGCAGGTGCGTCGGCGGCGTCCTGTCGCGGTACGGGCTCTTTCGGCTCATGACCTCGCGCAGGAACCTCACGATGTCGTCGGGCGTGATGTCATTGAGATTGCCGAGCTTTTCCCCGAAGCGGAATGTGATGAAGCGATCGAGGAATCGCAAGCAGTGGTAGATCGTCGCCTCGCTCACTCCTCGCTGCTCGCGAAGATAGGCCTCGTACTCCGCCGCCAAGCGCTCGATCGCCGTCAGCGCTTTCTTCGGCGGCGTCGGCCGTTCGGCCACGCCGGCCGCGACAAGAGCGTCGATGAACCGCTCAAGGCAGTATCGCTTCTGATCGTACTTGTTCGGGTGCATCGCCGCGAGCGCGGCGGCGCGCGTCTTCGATAGTGTCCTGCCGACAAGCTCTCGCTCGCCCAGTTCTCGACGGGTGACTTCCTGACAGAGCAGCCGGGCTGCACTGGCGTAGGTTCGCATCGTCCCAGGCGCGTAGCCTTGCTCAGCGAGATCTTGCAGAAACTTCTCGCAGTGGGGCCGCAACCAGTCCGGCGCAATGTCGGCAGCTGTGGGGTTTTTGATTGTCCAGGGCATGATGCCTCCTTCCGTTTGCTGGAAGGAGCAAAGACCTACGATTGGGACCGAACCGGCGAGGCGCGCCGATGTGATTCCTGTGCAGGACTCCTTTCGACCTCTGCGGCCTCTGCGAGACGCGTATCGGGGAGCCGCCTATGTGCCGAAGGTCACGTCGCTTAAAGATGACGAACTATCGCGGGAGGCCAGGCTTCTTCGCCGCTGCTGCTCAGCGGCGATATCTACCCCAGACTAGCTCAAGCAAGTAGGTAAGCGCCGCCAACGCCAGCGTTGCGGCGACGATGAGCGACACGCCGGACGGACCGAAGTCGAGAACGCCTGCGCCAGACGCTGCAGTGAGTCCCGCGCCGACAAGCAGGATCGGGCCGGAGACATAGCAATGCACGCGCCCGCACCGGCGGGCGTTGAGGAGGCACGCCCCGCCCATCCAGGCCAGGGCCAGCGACCATGCGCCGGCGGCCCAGGCCGTCGATGGCGCCAACATACTAGCCGCGAGGCCGGCGAGCATCGGCGCTCCCCAGACGGTAAGGAAGCTGCCGGAGCGGGCCGACAGGTCCCGCCGCGCGCTGTCTTCGCCGGGTGCACGTTGCGGGGCCATGGCGTCACCCGGCGCAGCAGGAGAGTTTGGCGACGTCGCGTTCGAAGCCCTGGGCGGTCAGCTTCAGGCCCTCGACGGTGGTGAGATAGGGGAAGATGGTCTCGCCCAGCGCCCGCGCGGTCATGCCGTGCTTGAGCGCCAGCACCAAGGTCTGGATGCTGTCGGCCCCTTCTGGCGCGACGATCTGCCCCCCCAGCAATCGATCATTGCGCGCATCGGCAACAAGCTTGATGAGGCCGCGCGTGTCGCGTGCGGCCAGCGCGCGCGGAACTTGGTCCAGCGGAACGACAGAGGTTTTCACCTCATGCCCGGCGGCTGCGGCTTGTGTTTCGGTCAGCCCGACGCCGGCGACCTGCGGATCGGTGAACACCACCCACGGCATCGCTGCGTTGTCGTAGGAGAGTGCATCGCCATTGAGCGCATTGCGCGCGGCGAGCTTGGCGCCGTAGGCGGCCATGTAGACGAACTGGTCGCGGTCGGTCACGTCGCCCGCAGCGTAGACACCCGCCTTGCTGGTCCGCATGTGCGCGTCGACGACGATGGCGCCGCGCTCATCCTGGGCGACGCCCGCCTCGGCGAGGTCGAGCCCTTCGACATTAGGCGTCCGGCCCGTGGCGATGAGCAGTTTTTCAGCACGCAGCTCGATGAGCGCTCCGTCCTGCTTGACGCACAGCGCGATGCCCGAAGCGTCTTGCCGGCAGGCGTCGTAGGCGACGCCGCCCTGGAGGCGCATGCCTTCGCCCCGGAACACGTCCATCAGAGCGTCGGACACCTCCGGCTCCGCCTGCGGCAGCAGGCGCGAGCGGCACACCATGGTCACGGCAACGCCCATGCGCGCCATCATCTGCGCGAGCTCGGCGCCGATGAACCCGCCGCCCACGACAATCAGGCTTTTGGGCAATGCGTCCAGCTCGAGCAGCGACGTGCTGGTGAGATAATCGACCTTGTCGAGCCCCGGGATCGGCGGAACGCCGGGCCGTGCGCCGGTGGCGATGACGATCTTCGGCGCCTGGATGAAGCTCGTGCCGACAGCGACACCGCCATTGGCGACGCGCGCTGCGCCCTCGACGTAGGTGATGCTTTCATACTGCGGCAGCAGCTCGACGTACTTCTTCTGCCTGAGGTTTTCGACCAACTCGTCCTTGGCCGCCATGACGCGCCGCCAGTCGACCACACGGGCTTCACCGACAATGCCATCGAAGCGGCTGGCGGCGCGCGCCCCGTGCAGCGCCTCGGCGGCGCGGATCATGGTCTTGGACGGCACGCAGCCGACATTGACGCACGTCCCGCCGATGATCCCGTGTCCGATCAGCGCCACGCGCGCGCCCTGCTCGGCGGCGGCGATGGCCGCCGAGAACCCGGCCGAGCCGGCGCCGATGACGGTGAGGTCGTAGGTATCTTTCTTGGAGGGCGCCGGGCAGCAATCGGACATGTCAGGCTTTCTTGTGAGAATGGTCATGAGCGCCGCCGCGCCAGCGGTGGCGGGCGAACGCCCTCAGCCCCAACGCCAACGCAGCCAGCGCGGCGACGCCGAGGAGCAAGGGCAGAAACAGGTCTCCTGCGATTGCTCGAAGGCTGGCGACGCCGAGGAGCGCCAGCATGATCGGCGTCAAGAGGCAGCACAGCGCGGCTGCGACAATGCCGATCGAGAGGACCGGCCATTCTCTCATGAGGCCGGCGCGACGAGATGCGCGGGATAGCCGGCGTTGGTGGAAGCGTCGGCGATCGCTTTGGGTGTGGCGCGGGCTGGATCGTAGCTCACCGTGGCGCGCTTTGCATCGAAATCGACCTCGACCGAGCGCACACCGGCGACGCGCAACATCGCTGTGCGCACGGTGATCGGGCACGTTGCGCAGGTCATTTTGTCGACAGCGAACGAAGCGGTGCGCGTTTGGGCCTGGTTCTGGGCTTGCGCCTGTGCGGCCGTTTGCTGCGGAAAGAGCGTGGCGATTGCGCCAAGCCCCGCGAGCGCGGCCAGCGCACCGATGATCACGAGCTTCTTCATTAGTGCCTCCTTCAGTAGAAAAGCCTCGCCCACCAATCGATGGTGGAGGCCAGAATGACGAGCGCGGTCGCGATCCAGAGCGCGATTTGGGTGATCAGCGAGGATTGCGGGCGCGCGCAGTAGGAGCCGTCCTCGCATCTGGGCTTGGGCCGGAAATAGAC
>CAYMJW010000127.1:0-5845 GCA_964390455.1 uncultured Methyloceanibacter sp.
CCTGTGAACGCGGCGTTGATGGCGGGAACGGCGCCCGAGAGATCGGCGACCGCCGAGCCGGACAGGCTGTTGCCGCCCGCATTCAGCGTGAGCGGATGGAGGGTGAGCAGGCTCTTTTTGTAGCTTGCGCTGCCGGCCAAAGCCTTGTCGCCGGCGCGAAGCGTGAACTGGCTGAGCGCGAAATTTCCCCCTTTGTAAGTCGCGATGCCGTTGAGCGTCGCATCCCCGCCAAGGGCGGGGATGTCGGCTTTCAGCGCGACGGGGACCGCGTCCCCGTCGAGGAACCTGCCGAGCTCGCCGATCGAGCCTGATGCGCGCATCTCCTTGCCATCGACCACGGCGCTGCCATCGAACGACAGCGGTGCGCCGATTGAAGGCAGCGAGGCATCGAGGTTCAGCGCCTCGATACGCTTCCCCGGAGCTCCGGCCGACGCCGGCAGGATCAATGTGCCGTTCTCGATGTGAAGCTTGTCGAGGGAGAGAGTCTTGAGGCTCGCGAGCGCGGAGCCCTCTGCCTGCCCCTTCGCTTCGTCCCCTTCGCCGCCCGCGGACGCATTCTCAGCGCGCGGCAGCGCGATCACAGGATCGATCAGCGTGACTTCGGTCATTTTGACCTTGCCGCCAAAGAGCGCTGAGAGTTGCAAGCCGAAGCGGAGCTCCTTGGCGGTTGCCAGCTCCGGTGTTTCGCCCTTGCCGCTTCGGGCCACGCCGATATCCTTGGCCACGAGATCGAGCGAAGGAAACAGCGCGACCTTGACCGGGCCGCTCACTCTCAATCGATAACCTGTGGTGGATTCGACCTGCGCGAGAAGCCTGTCACGTAGGCCGTCGGTGGGTATGAACAGCGGCCCGACAAAGACGATGGCGACGCCGATGATGGCGATGGCCGCTAAACCGAAGAGCGTACTCCGCACGTGCCCCTCCAAACTTGGAATTCCGCGTGGTTAACGAATTACGCGCCATTCCTAAAATTTTGGATAAGAGGCTCGTCCGGCCGGCAGGAGGCCCCGCTTGTCTTTGGGTTTTCTCTAGCGGCCGTAATTCTCGGGCGCATAGGCGCCGCAGGACCCTTTCAGTCTGCTGTCGCCACCATAGATCTGGCAGAGATAGACCTTGGTGAGCGGGTTCTTGCGGACTTCGGCGTCGGTGACATTGGCGCCATAGCTCCGGGCAACGCGGGCGATCTCACCTTCCTGGCAATAGGGCGTGGCGAGAAGCCCGTACTTCGTCACCTGAAAATTGCCTTTGCACATAATCTTCGCGGCGGCGGGCGAAGCGAGCGAGACGGCCAAGATGGCCGCCGCGGCAAGCGTCGCAGGACCGCTCCAGAATTGTCTCTTCATCGACGTCCTCCCGGTGATAGGCATGTGCCGGGGCTTAGGTCCAACATCGGGGTAGCCGCATCGTCAGTTGCCAACCACCCTCCGTCAGCCTTAGTCGACATGAAGCGGATAGCACAAGCGTTTCTGAAACCCGGGAGAGGGCGCGACACCGGCATGCCGGCGCCCGCTGGCCCTGAGAGCGCTCCCAGTCATCTGATCCATCTGGTGCCAGTCGGGATCATCATGCTGCTGGCCCTCATCGCGGTGAGCCATCCCGAAAAGGCCTCCGATGTACGTCTCCTCTTCGACGCCCATGACATCGGCGTTTATTTCCGCTCGAGTCGCTGGGTCGTCGGTGAAGGACGCCTCTATCGCGAGGTCTCCTCCGAGTATCCGCTTCTCGCCAATCTGATATTTGCGGTCTGGCGCTACGTTGGAAGTTGGGTCGGCCCCGGCAAGGTTCCCTTTGCTTACGCCTGGGTGCTCTCGGCCGCTCTCGTTTACATCTGGGCCGTCTATTGCGTCGCCTACAACACGTCTCGTCTGGCGACGCTCGCATGGCTTGCTCCCGCCCCGATCTACTTCGCCTTGTTTCGCTACGACATCTATCCGGCCGCCGCCACGCTGCTCGCAATGCTCGCGATCCGCCGGACGAGCTTTCTGGAAGCCGCTTTCTTTCTCGGTATCGCGGCCGCGCTAAAAGGATACGCCTTGTTCCTGTTGCCGGCGTTTTGTGTGTTCGTGTTGTACCAGCGAGGTCTTAGGACCGCGATGTCATGCGGGCTCATCGCTCTCGCGCCGATGGCCGTCTGCTTGCTCGCGGCATTGGCGTTTTCGGGCTGGACCGGGATGATTGAGCCATTCGCACAGCAGACTGAAAGGAAGTTCAATGGCGAGTCGTTTTACGACGCCGTTAACTTCGTGCTCGGCATTCGGCTCACAGCACAGGACATTCCGCTATTGCCACACGCCTTGCAGTTGTCATGTGCGTTGATTGCGGCCGCCACGCGCCCGCGCAACTTTCAAGATTTGGTCAATGCCTTCCTGTTTGCGCTATTGGGATTCCTGACCTTCTCTCCCTTCTACTCGCCGCAATTCGTTCTTTGGATCCTCCCTGTGGCCGCATTCTCCGATTCGCGCGTCATGTTGATCTTGGCGCTCATCTTGTCCTGGGTGACCTATGCGTATTTCCCCCTTGCCTATGATCTCGACCGCCGCGGGGACGGACTAAAAGTTGCGGTGACGGCGGTCACTGCGATCCGGCTCGCCATGATGGCGCTCTCCGTGAGCGCGTGGCACAAATCGCGCGGCGCAAGGCGGCACGCGACGAGCGGCTCGGGCGCCATCTGAGCGGCTGCTGGTGAACGGGCTAGCGCCCGTCTCCCCGGGCTTATAACCTGGGCCCAGAGGGTAATAAGCGGCCCGGTCAACGGGCTACCAGGCCATCGGGGGGCGGCAGATGAACGGCTCAGCCAGTCCTGCGGACATCGCTTCGCATGTTGGTGTTGATCCCGGCAACGTTCCCGCCACGTCGCCGGGCCCTCTCTTGGAGCTTACCGTTGTCGTCCCAACCTTCAATGAAGCGGCGAACATCGAGGCGCTCTTGGGCGCCTTGCAGATCGCCCTGGACGGCCACGCTTATGAGATTGTTGTCGTCGATGACGACAGCCCGGATGGAACCGCCGACCGGGTACGCGCTCTGGCCAATTCCGACCTGCGCATTCGATGCATTCAGAGGATCGGCCGTCGTGGACTGAGTGGCGCGGTGATCGAAGGGGTGCTCGCAAGCACGGCTCCGATCGCGGCGGTGATCGATGGCGACATGCAGCACGACGAAACATTGCTGCCCGCCATGCTCAAGGCCCTCCGTTCGAACGAACTCGATATCGTCGTTGCCTCCCGTTATCTGGAGCCAGGCGGCGTCGATAACTGGGAACGCGAGCGAGTCCGCGCATCGGCGTGGGCCACATTGATCGCGCGCCGCGTGACGGGAGTTGCCCTCAGCGACCCGATGAGCGGCTTCTTTGCTGTCCGCGCCGACCTGTTCCGCAGCCTCGCGGGGGATTTGTCGCGCACGGGCTTCAAGGTTCTGCTCGATCTCTTTCTGACGGCGCCGAAGCCGCTCCGCTTCCGCGAGCTGCCCTATCGGATGCGCTCAAGATCCTTGGGCGCGAGCAAGCTGGACGCTCGCGTGGTGCTCGAGTTCGTCGAGCTCCTGATCGACAAGGCCGTCGGTCGCTTCGTGCCCGCCAAATTCGTCATCTTTGCGCTGGTCGGGGCGCTCGGCGTGGTGGTGCACCTGATCGTCTTCGTTCTTCTTTTTAAAATGTCGAGCGTCGATTTCCAAACCGCTCAGGGCGTGGCGACGTTGATCGCGATGACGTCGAATTTCACGCTGAACAACATTTTCACCTACTACGATCGCCGCCTTTACGGATGGGCGTGGCTCCGAGGCTGGCTCAGCTTTGGGCTGACGTCGTCGGTCGGTCTCGTCGCCAATATCGGCATCGCAACCTACCTGTTTGCCGTACAGGCGACCCCGTGGCCGCTTTCGGTCGCGGCGGGCGTGCTGATCGGCGTCGTTTGGAACTATGCCGTGACGTCCATCTTCACGTGGGGCAGCAACGCTGGCCCGATCCGCAAGCGGTGACTTGATTGCATCGCACCGACCGATCAGCGCGATTGCCGGCGAGGTTGGACTCCATTGCCATCGCGATTTTGATCGGTTGGTCGGCGCTGATGCTGTGGCTATGCTGGAACAAAGGCATCAAGCACGACTACGTCCACTATATTCGCCAGTGGCAATTGGTTCTCGATGGTGCCGACCCCTGGTCGACCAGCAACGCGTATGGACCCATCCATACCGTTCTTGCGTTTCTGCTGCCTTACGGCGTGCTCGCACCGAAATTTTTCGTGGTCACGGCGTTGCTCCTGGCGAATGCGGCGCTTTTCGTCAGTCTGCTGCGCGAGCGGGGTCTCGCTCCGATCTCCCTGATCTATGTCCTGGCGATCCCCACGAACGTGCTGACGATCGGCGTCAGCTTCATCTATGGTCTCAACGACGCGTTGGTGGCGGCGCTGATCGTTGGCGCGGTGCTCCTCCGCCTACGCGAGCATTTCATCGCCTGCGGCGTGCTCATCGGCTTGGCTGCCCTGGTCAAGTTCTATCCGCTTTTGTTGCTGCCCTTTTTTGCATTGGATGAAAGGCGGCTGCGTTGGCCGGTGATACTCAGCGGCTTGGCAGTTTTTCTCGTGGGCATGTGTCTTGCGATGGCGGTGTGGGGACAAAGACCCCTGCACCCAATTTTCCACGGGTCAGCCCGCGACGCCAAACTGATGTCGATCTTGAAGTCGCTCGCCAATTTGCACGTGAAAAGCGAGGTCCTGACGTGGCTCAAGCACTACAACAGCGCCGTCGTGGCCGCCGGCGTCGCGATGACGTTTGTCTGCACCTGGATTGCGAAGCGCAACTGGCTCGAGGCTGCCGTGCTCGGCTATCTGGTGATGCTCACCCTGTACAAGGTGGGGCATCAGCAATTTTATCTGCCCTGGCTATTCATGGTTGCCGCTTTGCCCTTGTTGAACACGCCATCGGGTGATCGCATGGCGATCATCCTCATCCCGGCGGTCCTGCTCCTTTCGCTGTATCATTTCGGCTTTGCGTTCGCGTCGCACGGATACCGTGGTGACCTCCGCTGGGTGCGCAGCTATGGCGGTCTGATCGCTTTCCCCGTCAGCGTGGCCACGATCGCGCTGTGTGTCGTGGACTTCTGGCGGCAACGATCGTTGCCGGTGCGATCTTGAGAGTCTCACGGACCGCTTGTTGACACCCTAACAAAAAGGGCGCCGTCGAGCCGGCGCCCTTTTTCGCCTTATCGATTTCGCCCTATTGCGCGGGCACGCAGGTGCCGTCCTCGAGCGCAAACATGCCCTCAGGGCATGGGCCGTCCTTGTCCTTCTTCTTTTTTTGCTTTCCGTCCTTGTTCTTCTTCTGCCCGTCGTCGCCCGACATCGGGGGCGCCGGTGCCATGTCCTGTTCGGGCTGCGGCGGCGCCCCGGACTCCTCAGGCGGAGGCGGCGGCGCGAACGACGGTGCTCCGCCGTCGTCTGGCTGCTCCTCCTTCGGCTTGTCCTGCTTCTTCGGCTTCGGCGCCGGCTCATTCGCTGGTGGCGGCGGAGGTGGTGGCACCGCTTCTTCTGCAGGAGGTGGAGGAGGAGGCGGAGGCGCAGCCTCCTCGGCCGGCGGAGATGGCGGCGGAGGTGCTGCCTCCTCCTCGGCAGGGGGAGGCGGCGGCGGTGCCGACTTCTCGACCGGCGGCGGAGCTGTCTCCTCTGGAGGCGGTGGAGGTGCGGTCTCCTCTGCCGGCGGCGGAGGGGGCGGAGCCTCTTCCTTCGCAGGCGGAGGCGGAGCCTCCTCCTTGGCCGCAGGTGGTGACGGCGGCGCGGCCTCCTCTGCTGGCGGCGGCGCGGGCGGAGCCTCTTCCTTCGCAGGCGGAGGCGGAGCCTCCTCCTTGGCCGCAGGT
>CAYMJW010000127.1:5945-7291 GCA_964390455.1 uncultured Methyloceanibacter sp.
TTGTCCTTGTCCTTGACTTTGTCTTTGCCCTTGTCCTCGTCGTTCGTCTTCTCGACCTTGTAGACGATGACCTTCTTCTTGGTCTTCTGCTCGACATAGGTCACGTTGACGACATTGTTCACGACGGTGTTGTTGACCACCGTGACGTTGCCGATGGGCCGGGTGTGGGCAAGGATCGGATCGTAACGGTCTCTATCGCGCACGATCCAGCGCGGCAGATCGGGAGAGAGAAAGTCCTGGCTCGGCACGACCTGCCAGTAATAGTCGGGGACGTTTCCGATCGTGATGTTGATGCTCACGCCCTCGTCGGAGGTCGGCGGCAGCGGCGCCCAGGCAAGATAGTCGTTCGATGCGCGCCACGCGACCCAGGCCGGGGCCCAGCGGCTGCCCGGCACCCAGAACCAACCGACGCGGTTCGAGAACCCCCAGCGGCCGTAGTGATAGGTGGCCCAGCCGAACGGCTCATCGGAGACCCACATCCAGCCATAGCGCTCGGTGAACACCCAGCGGCCGACCGTATAGGGACGCCAATAGGGACCGACATCCCCCGGCACCCACACATATTGCCCCTGGAGCCAGATCCAGTTCCCGTAAGGCTCCAATCGGCCATAGAAGCTCCCGCGATTAGCCCAGCCCTCGCCGTAAGTCGCGCCTTCGCCATAAGGCCCGCCTTGGCCGCCTTGGGGCGCGACCCAGCGCGCGCGCTGCGCATAGAACGGCCGGTCGCGGTAGTAGTTGTCCCAGTAGGGGCCGACGTCGAAGGTCACGACGCGATAGCCGAGACGCGGCGCATAGTCGCGCAAGGCGTAGTAGTGACCCCGGTACCAACCCTGCAAATAGATCGATCGCATCCAGCCCCGCGTGCGCTCGAAAGCCACCTCGCACCAGCCGTAATCGGCAAGGCACCCCTGAATGCTGATCCACGATCGCGCGGGCACGACGACGATGACCGGATAGTTGGTGCCCGGTCCTGCCCTGAGATTGACGTTGGTGACGGGATAGCCATTGGGACGCGGCGCGGCGTTCGCCGGCGCGAGCGTCAAGAGAAATGCCGCGAGCAGCGCGGCGAGAGTGACGAGGGCGTTGGCCCGGGTGCGACCTTCCACGATTGTCATGACTTCGGTTCCTGCTTCACGCGATCGAAGATGAACACGGACACCCCTCCAAGGTTTCCGGTCGGCCGCGCGCCTCGCGGGGGCATGGGCCAGCAAACACCATGGAACTCCCGGCTTGAACCGCCCCTGTCTGCCATGTTCAGCTCAGGTTCATCGCGACACCATGACGGCCGAAAGACGGCCGCCAGCCGTTTTCCCTGGCACCCAATCGTGTCGAAAATCCGCCGCGCC
>CAYMJW010000128.1:0-7227 GCA_964390455.1 uncultured Methyloceanibacter sp.
CGAATGCTCCATCCAGCGGCGCAATCAGAAGGTCGTCGAGGAGGCGCCGAGCCCGTTCCTCGACGCCAAGACGCGCGAGGCGATGGGCGCGCAAGCCGTCGCGCTCGCCAAGGCGGTGGGCTACGACTCGGCCGGCACCGTCGAGTTCATCGTCGACAAGAAGCGCAACTTCTATTTCCTGGAGATGAACACGCGGCTCCAGGTCGAGCATCCCGTCACCGAGCTCGTCACCGGGCTCGATCTCGTCGAGGAGATGCTGAAGGTCGCCTCGGGCCAGAAGCTCGCGCTGAAGCAGAAGGACGTGAAGCTGAAGGGCTCGGCCATCGAGGTTCGCATCTATGCCGAGGACCCCGAGCGAAACTTCCTGCCATCGACGGGACGGCTGGTGCGCTTCCGCCCGCCCAAGCTCGGGACCGAGGACGGCATCACCACGCGGCTCGACACGGGCGTGGAGGAGGGGGGCGAGATCTCGGTCTATTACGACCCGATGATCGCCAAGCTCGTCACGCACGCGCCGAAGCGGCTCGAAGCGATCGAGCAGATGGGAACCGCGCTCGACGCGTTTGCCATCGACGGGTTCCGCCACAATATCCCGTTCCTTGCCGTCGTGATGCGGAACAAGCGGTGGAAAGAGGGACGCCTCTCCACCAAGTTCATCGCCGAGGAGTTTCCTGAAGGCTTCAAGCCGCCAAAGCCGCAAGGCGCGGTCCGCGACACGCTGGTCGCGGTCGCCGCGGCCATCGATCATTTGAGCAACCAGCGGCGCCGCGCCATCACCCAGCAGATGCATGGCGAGCTCGTGCGCTTCGCCGAGACGCGCATCGTCGAACTTGGCGCGGAGCGCGTGCGCGCCACCGTCGCCGGCGGCCTTGACGGCCCCATCACGGTGACGCTTGGCGGCAAGGGGACGGGCGAGAAGGAGCGGCGCGTCGCGGTCGCGTCGTCCTGGTGGTTCGGCGAGCCGATCTGGGAGGGAACGGTCAACGGCGCGCAAGCTGCGGTGCAGGTGCGCCCGATCCTGAATGGCGCGATGTTCACCTATCAAGGCGTCGAGGTCCCGGCGCGGGTCTTCACCTTGCGCGAGAGCGAGCTTGCCGCGCTGATGCCGGTCAAGGAGCTGCCCGATACGTCGAAATTCCTGCTCTGCCCGATGCCGGGGCTTATGGTCTCGCTTGCCGTGACCGAGGGCCAAGAGGTGGCGGCGGGGGAGACGCTCTGCGTGGTCGAGGCGATGAAGATGGAGAACGTGCTGAAGGCCGAGCGCGATGCCAAGGTGACCAAGATCCTGGCCAAGCCCGGCGATAGTCTCAACGTGGATGCCGTGATCCTCGAATTCGCGTGAGGCTGTCACCTCCCGAACCCTCTTCGTCCGCTCTCCCCTTGGGGGAGAGCACGCGAGCGCATTTTCGCGCTCGCGGTGAGGGGTAAGGCGCGAAGCGCCGTCGAAGAAAAGAACCCCCTCACCCTTTCCGCCATGCGACTTGCGCGTGCGCCGCGCTCACGCAAGATCGCGGCGGAAAGCCCCTCGGGTCAAGCCCGAGGGCAGGCTCTCTCCCACGGGGGGAGAGGGGGGTACGTTTGTCATTGCCCGGCTTGACCGGGCAACCCAGTAATCCGATTACGTAGGTCATTGAGACCAGTGGCTACTGGATGCCCGCTTTCGCGGGCATGACAATTGGAGGGACATGAGCAAGTTCTTCGAACGCCTCTTTGGGGCCGGCATGCCCGGGAAGGCATCTGACAGGCGAACTGTAACCGTTAGGATCGAAGGCCGGGTGCAGGGCGTTTTCTACCGCGCCTGGACCAAGGAGACGGCGCGCATGCTCGGACTTGACGGCACCGTTTGCAACATGGGCGACGGGAGCGTCGAGGCCACCTTCTCAGGCCCGTCGGAGGTGGTCGCCGACATGCTGCGGCGGTGCGCCCATGGGCCCAAGGATGCACGTGTCGAAAAGGTGACGATCGTGCAGGAAGGCGGCTCGGTTCAGCCTGGCTTTAAGGTGATCGGGACGAAGCGGCGCTGACCGCGGCTTCGCGCGATAGCGCATCGAAGGCGACGCGGAGCGCCTCATCGACCTTCGCCATGTCCGTTTCCGCGCCGAGGGCGGCGAGGCTCGTCACTTTCGTATCGGCGAGGCCGCACGGAACGATGCCGGAGAAATGCTCGAGCTCCGGCGCGACGTTGAGGCTCGCGCCATGAAGCGTCACCCAGCGGCGCACGCGCACGCCGATGCTCGCGATCTTTGCCCCACGCACGAAGATACCGATCTGACCGGGCTGCCTTGCAGCGCCCTCGACGCCGAGCCGCGCCAATGTCGCGATCAGCCAGTCTTCGAGAAAGGTGACGAAGGCTTTCACGTCGCGCCCGCGCGGAGCGAGGTCAAACATCACATAGATCACGCGCTGACCCGGACCGTGATAGGTGAAGCGTCCGCCGCGTCCGCTTCTGAAGACGGGGAAGCGGCTGGGCGCGAGCAGCTCGTCCTGCGCGGCGCTTGTGCCGGCGGTGTAGAGGGGCGGATGCTCAAGGAGCCACACGCAGTCCGGCTCTTCGCCGTGCGCGATCGAAGCGGCGCGCGCTTCCATGGCGGCGACCGCCTCCTCGTAAGGCACGGGGCGCTCGCTCCGCAGCCATTCCACCCCGTGCCGAGAACGGGCAGGGGACACGCCGAGAGCTGCCGGAAGCGCTGCCATAAGGCCCGGTTGTGAAGGCCAAAAACGGGGCTGGCAAGCCTCTTGAGGCAAGCCACTTGAGGCGAGCCTCTCCTTGCACCCCCTGGCCAGGTTTGCTAAGGCAGCCCGGCCTTGCTTGCGGCAAGGTCAGCCTATAGCCATATGCCGGGTGCGTGGGCGCTCCGGAACTCCTTGCGGTCGTGGCGGAAATGGTAGACGCGCAGCGTTGAGGTCGCTGTGGGGCAACCCGTGGAGGTTCGATTCCTCTCGACCGCACCACTTTCAAAAATCGGCGTTGTTTTTATTTGGCTTTTCGCTCTAGTTCCTGCACCGGATAGCCGGGTGCGGGCACGGGCGCGATCTCCCGAACACCATGCGCGGAGCCCGGGACGCCAGCTGGCTCTCATGTGACCAGTTCGTCACCCCCCCCCGCACCGCAAGGACGAATGCCGGTGATGCCATGCCGAGTCATTGCATCCGCATGTCGCGAACGTCGGGGCCCATGCGCTTCAAGGCTTTCTTGGCCTCACTGTTATCCGGGTCAAGCTCGAGAATGCGGTTGAAATCGTCCCGCGCGGCGCCGTCGCGTCCCAACTCTTCAAGCAAGAGGGCCCGGTAGCGGTAGGCCTCGACAAATTTCGGGTCGAGCTCGATCGCCTTGGAATAATCGGCTAGCGCCGCCTCGTCGTCCTTGCTGTCCTGGTACAGATACCCGCGGTTGATGTAGGCCAGCGCCGAGTTCGGCGCGATTTCGACCGCCTTGGTGAAGTCGGCTAGAGCCTGGTCCTTGTCCTTGAGTGCGAATAGCAGGCGACCTCGCGACAGATAGGCCTGAAGGTAGTTCGGATCGAGCTCGATGGCCTTGGTGTACTCTTCGAGTGCGCCCTTGTTGTCCTTCTTGATCTCGAGAATCTTGCCCGTGTTCCAATGGGGCATCGCCAACGTGGCGTCGCTCTCGCTCGCTTTCGCGTAGTCCTTCAGCGCCCGATCGTACTTTTTCTTGTTGGCAAAGATGGCGCCGCGATTGTTGAAGACCGCGGCGAGGTTCTTGCCCGTGTACTCTTCCGAGGCGATGGCGCGGTCGCAGGCGGCGAGTGTGGCATCGTTGGGCGCGCCACTGGCGCACTCAACGAAGTCCGGATCGGAAGGGAAGGGCCCTCCGGACTTGAGCGTGGCCAAAGTGTTGTTGATCGACTGCTTGATCGCGTCGTTCGGATTGAGCGACATCGCCTTGTCGAGATCGGCGGTCGCAGCGCCGCTGTCGCCCTTCAACATATTGGTTTCGCCGCGATTGAGGTAAGCCAACGCATTGTTGGCCTCGATCTCGATCGCTTTGCTGTACTCGGCGATGGCCTGCTCGTAATCCTTCTTGTCGCGATAGACATTGCCGCGCCCGACATGGCCCGCGGCCAATTTCGGATTGAGCTCGACAGCCTTGCTGTAATCGGCAAGCGCGCGGTCGTCTTCCTTTTTCCGCTTGTAGGCGTCGCCGCGTTCAAGATAGGCGTCGGCATAATTCGGGTCGATCTCGATAGCCTTGCTGTAATCGGCGATGGCGGGGTCGTTGTCGCCCTTCTGCAAGAACACATAGCCGCGATGGTAATAGATCGCGGCATTGTCCGGCGTCAGCGACAGGGCTTGATCGAGATCGGCGAGGGCCCCGTCGCGGTCGCCCTTGTCGAGTTTCACCAGGCCGCGATTGATAATGGCCGTAACGAATTTTGGGTTGATCTCCGCCGTCTTGGTGTAGTCGGCGATGGCGTGGTCGTAATCCTTCTTGTTCCAATAGACATCGCCGCGCTCGGCATAGACCGCCGCGTAATTCGGATCGAGGGTGATGGCTTGCGTGTAGTCGGCAAGTGCACGGTCATAGTCCTGCTTCGCCTTGAAAGCATTGCCGCGATAGACAAAGACGAGCGCGTAGGTCGGCGCAAGCTCGACGGTCTTGGTGTAGTCGGCAATGGCGCGGTCATGGTCCTGCTTCAGCAGACCATAGACATAGCCGCGATTGAAATAGGCAGTGACCTGCTCGGGATCGAGGGTGATGGCCTGCGTCAAGTCGGCGAGGGCACGGTCAGCATCGCCCTTCTCCCGATAAGCGACGCCCCGGTCGTGATAGTAATTGACGTTCTCCGGATCGATGTCGATGGCCGCGCTGTAATCGGCGATGGCGCGATCTTGATCGCCCTTGCCGGCATAGGCCGTGGCGCGAAAGAAATACGCGTTGGCATCTTCCGGGTTCTTCTCGATGAGCGCGCTGCAACCCGCGATGCGGGCGTCGCCGCTGCCGTCTTTGCAATCCTCGGCGGCGCCGGCGAAGGCCGAGGTGGCGGTGAGCGACGCGACCACCGCCGCGGCGGCCATTGCTGCCAGGCGGGTATCACGCTTACGCATACGCATGGTTGGCGAGGCTCGTTGCCGATGCTGCGTGCGGAGCGGGCTCGGTTGCGTCGGACGTGGCGATCTGCGGGACATGCCGGCCGCCCCATGCCGCCATCGCCGATCGCTCGCGGCCGGACGAAGGGGCCTCGCTCTTCTTGTCGAGCTTTTCCAGAGATTTCTCGATGATCCTCCTAAGCTGGTCGTCGGGATCGAGCGTCAAGGCCATCTTGTAGTCGGCGATCGCGCGCTCGCGGTCGCCCTTCTCGGTATAGGAGCGGGCGCGAAAGAAATACGACATCAGCAGCTTGGCATCGAGCTGGAGCGCCTGATCGAAGGCTTCGATGGCGCGGTCGTAATTCTTCTGTCCGGCGTAGGCGACGCCGCGCCAGTGCAGGGCTGACGCGCTCTTGGGGTCGAGCTTGAGCGCCTCGTCGATATCCTTGAGGCCGCGGTCGTAGTCGCGCATCTCGATGTAGGTTCGACCGCGCCCAACAAATGCGCCAAGCTTGCTAGGGTCGAGTTTGACGGCCTCGTCAAAATCGGCAAGCGCGGCGTCGAGACTCTTCTTCTTTTCCGGCATCTTGCTCGCGGGCATGAACCCCCGCGAAATGTACAGGTTGGCGAGATCGCCGCCGCTGAACTTGCCGGAGGCAATGGCGCGATCGCAAGCGGCGCCCGCGTCGTTTCCTTCTTTCTTGATGCAGCTCATAAAGTCATCGGTAGTCTGCCCGCCGTCATCCGCCGTTTTTTCATTCGCAGCGGGCCTGGGAGCGGCCTGTTCCGGCGGTGTTGCGGCGCTCGATGATCCGAGCCCCTTCAACGCGGCCTCGATCTTCTTCCTCGCCTCCTCGTTGGGCTTGAGCGTGAGCGCCTTCTCATAGTCTTCGGCGGCGTGCTCCCGGTCGCCTTTGGCCTGGTAAGCGAGGGCCCGGTTCCAGTAGCTGCCGAAATAGCCGGGATCGAGCTTGATCGCCTGGTTGAGATCTTCAAGCGCGCGATCCAGCTTCCCCAATTTCCGCAAGGCGTTGCCACGCTGGTCGTAAAGATCGGCTCTCGGGTTCAGCGCGATGGCTTGGTCGAGGTCCTTGACCTCGGACTCGAAGTCGCCCTTGTCTCTGTACACCTCGGACCGAAGCGCGAAGGGAATGAAGCTCTGGGGATCGAGCCGGACCGCCTCGGTGTAATCGGCGAGCGCGCCTTCGATATCCGGCTTCTCGCCATGCGCGCGGCCGAATGCGCGATAGCGATAAAGCGTCCCGAGATCGACTCCGCTGAATCCTCCCGAGGCAATGGCGCGGTCGCAGGCGCCCGCATCGCCCTTCGGCCGGGCGCAAGCTTGATAATCTGGATCGGACTTGGGATCGGCGGTCGAAGCCGCGGGCTGCGGTTGCGCCGGTTTCTCGGTCGCCCCACCTGCCGGTGCCGAGTCGAGCTCTTTCAACGCCGTTTCGATTTTCGCTTTGATCTTCTCGTCGGGCTTGAGCGTGAGCGCCTTCTTGTAGTCCTCGGCGGCGCGGTCCCGATCACCCTTCTTGGCATAGGCGTCCCCGCGCAACTTGTGGAGGAAGGGATCGCCGGGCTCAAACGCGATGGCTTGGCTCAAATCCTCGATGGCGCGATCACGGTCTCCTTTGTTCGCATAGGCGATGCCGCGATTGCGGAAAGCCGATTGATGCTTCGGGTCGAGCGCGATGGCTTGGTTGAAATCCTGAATCGCTTTGTCATAGTCACCCTTCGACAGGTACATCGTTCCGCGGTTGTTGAAGTTATTGGCGCTGCCGGGAGCAAGCCGAATGGCTTCCGAAGAATCGGCGATTGCGGCGGCAACGTCCCCGTCCATTTCCATCCATACGGCCCGATTGGAGTAGAGAACAGCAAGATCGCCGCCGCCGAACTTGCCTGAGGCGATCGCCTTGCTACAGGCAGCGGCAGCTTCAGCGGGGGACTCCAAGAACTGCACGCAACTCTGATAATCCGGATCGGACTTGGGATCGGCGGTCGAAGCCGCGGGCTGCGGTGGCGCCTGTTTGTCGGCCGCCGCGCCTGCCGGTGCGGAGTCGAGCTCTTTCAACGCGGTTTCGATCTTCGCTTTGATCTCCTCGTCGGGCTTGAGCGTCAGCGCCTTCTTGTAGTCCTCGGCGGCGCGGTCCCGATCACCCTTCTTGGCATAGG
>CAYMJW010000129.1:0-7149 GCA_964390455.1 uncultured Methyloceanibacter sp.
CGCGCATGAATCCGCGGTAGCCGATGCGGGCGACGTCCTCGGCGCTCTTCACCGGAAAGAGCTGCACGTAGCGGGAATATTCGGCGCCGGCCTTGCCGTGCATCGTGGTCTCGACCGCCCCCGGCGCAAGCGCCGAGACGCGCACGCCCGTGTACATCGTCTCGTAAGCGAGCGCCCGGGTGAGCGACAACACCAAGGCCTTGGTCGCGGCATAGGTCGCCTGGTAAGGCACCGGCATGAAGCCTTCGACCGATGCGACATTGAGGATGCCGCCGCTCTTCCGCGCGATCATGCCGGGGAGAAAGCGCCGCGTCAGATCGACCACCGCGTGCGCATTGAGATCGACAATCTTACGAAGCGTCGCCGGGTCTTGGTCCTGGAAGAACCCCGCCGTCATGACCCCCGCGTTGTTGACGAGCATGTCGGCGTAGAGGCCGCTTCGCGCCAGCGCCGCTTCCACGGCATCGCAGCCCTCGATCGTGCTGAGATCGGCCGTGACGAATTTGACATCGGCCTTGTGGGCCTTGGACAGCTCCGTCGCGGTCGCGGCAAGCGCCGCCTTATCGCGCGCGACCAGAAAGAGCGTGTGGCCGTCGCGGGCGAATTCGTGCGCCAGCGCCTTGCCGAGCCCTTGCGTGGCCCCGGTGATGACGACCGCGGCGGCGCGCGCTTCGACTCTCTTGCTGCTGTCGTTCATTACCAAATCCGGCATGAGGATAATATGGGACGGCCGAGCTCTCCCGGCTAGAATAGCCCACGCGCTCGATCGGCGCGCGTCAATCGTCTTTTGCCGGGATTTCCCATGGCACCCATCGCCTCTTGGCCTCTTCGCCTCGCGCTGCTTGCGCCCCTTGTCCTGATGGCGCAAGGCGGCGCCCATGCGGCCCAAGCGCTCGCGGAGGCCGTGAAGGCGGCCGACGCGAAATATCTCACGGCGCCCGACATCGAAGGCGACAACGCCGCGCCGAAGATCGAGGCGGGCGGCGGCGACGAGGAGACCGCGCCCACGACCCAGGAGATCGTGCAAGGGCCGATCAAGGCGGTGCTGAGTTACACGGAAGAGAAGGGCGAGGACGACGAGGTCATGCGCGCGCCGGTCGTCACCATCTTCGCCGGAGACAAGGAGGTCGCCAAGCTCGAAGAGGGGGACGCCGGTTTCGCCGACCCGCCGATCAGCGTGCAGATCGCCGAGCTCGATCGCAGCAATCCTTATCCGGAGGTCGTGGTGTCGTTCTACACCGGAGGGGCGCATTGCTGCTCCGACACGAGCGTCGTCACGTCGAGCGCCGACGGATCAAAATGGACCACGCTCGAGCTCGGTGAGTTCGACGGCGGCCCTCTGCTCGCGACCGATCTCAACCGCGACGGACGCTACGAGTTCATGACCCGCGACAATGCCTTCCTTTACGCCTTCGCCTGCTATGCCTGCTCGGAGGCGCCGCTCGAGCTCTTTGCGATCGAGAAGGGCGCCGTCAAGGATGTGACGCAGGACCCGAGCTTCAGGCCGGCGCATGCGGCCTGGCTCAAGAGCATGATCGGCAACGTGCCCGAGGAGGGGAGCGACGTGAACGGCTTCCTCGCGGGCTATGTCGGCGAGAAAATCCTGCTCGGCGAGGGGAAGGAAGCCTGGGCGCTCCTGCTTGCCCATTACGACCACGCGTCGGATTGGGGGCTCGAAATCTGCGAGAAGCCTCTCAACGAGGAGAGCGAGTGCCCGGAAGCGCCGGTCAGGCTCACTTTTCCCGACGCGCTCGAACGCATGCTTAACGAAAACGGTTATAAGGTAGAGAAATGAGCCTCTGATCCCCGGATTCCGGCCGGAATTCGGCGATCTTGGTTTGCGGTTGATCCGACCCCGGCCCGATTGCGGCCTGGAATAGCGTTGTTCGAGGAGTAACGAGTATGGCACCCCGCGCGTTCTGGACCGGCCATTTGCGCCTTTCGCTGGTCAATATTCCGGTCAAGCTCTATCCCGCCACGACCTCGGAACGCCGGATCGAGTTCCACCAGATCCATCAGAAGACGGGCAAGCGCATCCGCTACCAGAAGGTCGTGCCCGGCGTCGGCCCGGTCGAGAACGAGGAGATCACCAAGGGCTACGAATACGAGAAGGGCAAATATGTCCTGATCGACCCCAAGGAGATCGACGAGCTCAAGCTCGAGGCCAAACAGACCATCGAGCTCGTGCGTTTCGTCGACGAGGAAGCGATCGACGCGCGCTACTACGAGACGCCCTACTACCTCCTGCCCGACGGCGACATGGCCGACGAGGGCTATTCCATCGTCCAGAAAGCGCTGAAGGACACCGGCAAGATCGGCGTCGGCCAGTTCATCTTGCGCGGCCGCGGCAACATCGTGGCGATCAAGCCGTTCGGCAAAGGCCTGATGCTCGAAGTGCTGCGCCACGCGAACGAAATCCGCGCGGCAGAGCCTCTGTTCAAGGAAATCAACGAGGTCAAGGCCGACAAGGAGGCGCTCGATCTCGCCAAGGAGCTGATCAAGCGCAAGACGGGCAAGTTCGAGCCGGAAGCGCTCAAGGACAAGTATAGCGAGGCGGTGTGGGAGCTGATCCAGGCGAAGCTCGAGGACAGAGCGCCCGAGATCGTGACCGAGATGCCGGGCAGCGCCAAGGTCATCAACATCATGGACGCGCTGAAGAAGAGCGTGCAGCAGGGCAAGGGCGCCAAGGACGCGGCAAAGCGCGGCGCCGCCGCGGCCAAGTCGGGCAACGGCAAGAAGGCGGCGAAGGGCGCGCCCAAGCGGAAATCGGCCTAAGCCATGGCCCGCGCCATTCGCGGGGGCGCGGGTGGCCGCGATCGCCTCGCCACTTACAAGGCGAAGCGGGATTTCGCCAAGACGCCCGAGCCCAAAGCCAAGGTCAAGCGCGCGAGCGGCAACAGCTTCGTGATCCAGAAGCATGAAGCCCGCCGCACCCATTTCGATTTCAGGCTCGAACATGACGGGGTGCTGAAGAGCTGGGCCGTGACCAGGGGCCCAAGCCTCGATCCCGGCCAGAAGCGCCTCGCGGTCATGACCGAGGACCACCCGCTCGAATATGGCGGCTTCGAGGGCGTCATCCCCAAGGGTGAATATGGCGCGGGGCCGGTGATGATCTGGGACGAGGGCACCTGGGAGCCGATCGGCGACCCCGATCAGGGGCTCGCCAAGGGCGACCTCAAGTTCCGGCTCCATGGCAAGCGGCTCAACGGCGATTTCGTGCTCGTGCGCATGAAGCCGCGCAAAGAGGATCGCGGCCGCCAGAACTGGCTCCTCATCAAGAAGCGCGACGAATATGCCGGAGAGGGCGACGAGCCGACGGAAACTTACGACACGAGCGCGCGAAGCGGCCGCACCATGGAGCAGATCGCGACGGGCGACGTTCCGGTCTGGACGTCGAAGGCTCAAAAAAAAACTCCGGCGGCGGCCCGCCAGCGCAAGGCCGCGGCAAGGCCAAAGCGAAGCGCGCGCTAGTCCCCGAGTTTGTTGAGCCGGAGCTCGCCACGCTCGACACCGAGGTGCCGGCGGGTGCGAACTGGTTTCATGAAATCAAGTATGACGGCTACCGCATCATCGGCCGCAAAGCAGGCGATGCGGTCACGCTGTTCAGCCGGAGCGGGCTCGATTGGACGGTGCGGTTTCCGGCAATCGCCAGGGCGCTCGCCACCTTCCCGGCCGAGAGCGCGCTCCTCGACGGCGAGATCGCCTTCGTGCTCCCTTCGGGCGTCACCGATTTCAAATCGCTACAAGAACATATCGACAGCCCGCATGGCTCGATCCGCTATTTCCTCTTTGATCTGCTCTCGCTCGAGGGAAAGGACTGGCGCAAGAGGCCGCTTGCGGAGCGCCGCGATAAGCTCGCGAGCCTGATGGAAGAGAAGGGCGTCTCGAACTTTCTCGTCTATGCCGACCACGTGGAGGGTTCGGGGTCGGAATTTCTCGCGGAGGTCTGCGCGGCAGGCCTCGAAGGCATCGTGTCGAAGCGAGCCGACCGGCCGTACATCTCGGGCCGCGGCAAGGACTGGCTCAAGATCAAATGCACGCGCGGCGATGAGTTCGTCATCGGCGGCTACAGCCGCTCGGAGGTGAGAGGCAAGCCGTTCTCCTCGCTCCTGCTCGGCACGTTCGACGGCGGCAAGCTCGTCTATGCCGGCAAGGTCGGCACCGGATTCGACGCGGCCGATTTCAAGACCCTGTCGCGCAAGTTCAAACCGCTGGAGCGCGCGACGCCCGCTTTCGTCGAGGTGCCCGCGGCCGAGCGCAAGGGCGCGGTGTGGCTCGAACCGAAGCTCGTCTGCCAGGTTGCCTACGCCGAGAAGACGCGCGACGGGCGGCTCAGGCATCCGAGCTACAAGGGACTGCGCGAGGACAAGCCCGCGCGCGAAGTTCGGAGCGGACAGAGCGAAGACGAGGAGGCGAGCATGGCCAAGGCTAGTGTCAAGGACAGAGGCGGCGCCAGCTTCGACGGCATCACCTTGACCAACCCGGATCGCATGCTGTTCCCCGATATCGGTCTGACCAAGCTCGACCTCGCCCGCTACTACGAGGCGGTCGCGCCCTTCATGCTGCCCTATGTCTTGAGGCGGCCGATCAGCCTCTTCCGCTGCCCCGAGGGCTACACTAAGGAGTGCTTCTTCCAGCGCCACGCCATGAAAGGCATGAGCGACACCATCAAAGAAGTCCCGATCGCGGGCGGTGAAACCAAGAAGAAGTATCTCTATATCGACGGCGAGGCAGGTCTGTTCGGGTTGGTGCAGATCGGCGTGCTCGAGATTCACGATTGGGGCGTCTCGCTCGAGCACATCGACAAGCCCGACCGCATCGTGTTCGATCTCGATCCCGACGAGGGTCTCGAGCTTGAGACGCTGAAGGCGGCGGCGATCGAAGTGCGCGACTTCCTCGCCGATCTCGGCTTCAAGAGTTTTCTCAAATCGACCGGCGGCAAGGGCTTGCATCTCGTCGCCCCGCTTGTGCCGAGACTCGGCTGGGCCGAGGTGAAGCCGTTCGCCAAGGCGATCGCCGACGCTCTCGTCGCTGCGCGTCCAGACCGCTACACGGCGAACCCTCTCAAGAAGACGCGCGAGGGCAAGATCTTCGTCGATTATCTCCGCAATCAGCGCGGCGGCTCGGCCATCGTGAACTATTCGACGAGGGCCAAGGCGGGGGCGCCCGTCGCCTGCCCGCTCCGCTGGGACGAGCTGAAAGGGTTGAAGGTCGCCGCCCCTTACACGGCGAAGACGCTGCCGGCCCGGCTGAAAGCCTTGAAGCGCGATCCGTGGGATGGATTTTTCGCAACCCGCCAGTCGATTACGGCAAAGGCGCGCAAGGCGCTCGGATTAGGCTAGAATTCCTGACAAATCAGAACACGGAGGAGGTCGGAGCGCCATGGCCATGCGTCGTTTCAGAGTTCGAATGTCCACTAGGTCCTTGATCGCGACCGCGCTGATCGCCTTCGGCTTGGGGTGTGCGGGGGCGGCCGAGACGGGGCAGGCCGAGGACATCGCCGCGACACCGCTCGTGGCAACGCCGATCGCGCCGCCCAATCCCGTGCTCGGCTCCGACGGCAAGGTCCATCTCGCCTACGAGATCGTGTTGATGAACATGGCCCCGAGCGCGGTCACGGTCGAGAAGATCGAGACGCTCGACGCCAAGAGCGGGACGGCGATCGGCACGCTCGAGGGCGAGGGTCTCGCCAAGATGTTTCGTCTCAATGGTGGCGGCAAGGGAACGGAGTTGCCGGCGGGCGGCTCGGGCTTCGTGTTCATGGACGTGACGCTCGCGAAAGACGCGACCGTTCCGAAGGAATTGCGACATCGTTTTGCGATCGGCGTGGCGAAGACCACAGAGCAGACGGGAGAGGGCGATCGCGACCCGGCACCTGAGCCGGCAGAGCAGGTCACGTTCGTGACCGATCCTCTTGCCGTGGGGCCGGGCGCGGTGGTGATCGCGCCGCCGCTCGAAGGATCGCGCTGGGCCGTAGGCGGCGGATGCTGCTCGCCCTACAGCTACCATCGCGGCGCGACGCTGCCGATCAACGGATCGGTGCACGTGGCCGAGCGCTTCGCCATCGACTTCGTGCAGCTCAATGACAAGAACCAGTTGAACGCGGGCCCGATCGATCAACTCTCGAGCTACGCCTATTTCGGCGACGAGATCTATTCGGTGGCGGACGGAACGGTGGTCGGGATGGAGGATGGCTTGCCCGAGCAAGTGCCCGGCAAGCTTCCTGCGGACGCCACCATCCAGATGGCGGCCGGCAATCATGTCGTGGTCGATATCGGCGAAGGGCGCTTTGCCTTCTACGCGCATATGCAGCCGGGAAGCGTTAAGGTGAAGGTCGGCGACGCGGTCAAGACGGGCCAGGTGCTCGGCCTTCTCGGCAATAGCGGCAACACTGATTCGCCTCACCTCCACTTTCACATCATGGATGGACCCTCGCCGCTCGTCTCGAACGGTCTTCCCTTTGTGTTCACCGCCTTCACCGGCGAGGGGCTTATCGTCGACGAGCAGCCTCTGTTCACGGGGGGCGCGGTGACGATCGACAAGGATGCGCTCTCAGGGCCGCATGCGAATGAGATGCCGCTGCTCGATCAGGTGGTGAGCTTCCCTTAAGCTTGCTTTTGCCGCTCTCCCCTTGGGGGAGAGCACACGCGCCTCTTGGCGCGTGGTGAGGGTTAGCCGCGAAGCGGCGTCGAAGAGAAATCCCCCCACCCCGGCGTCGCAAACGCGACGCCGGACCTCCCCACAAGGGGGGGACCATTGCGAAATTGCTTTGCGGGACGCTGCCGCTGGCCGGTTCGCGTAGTTTTGCGTGGTTAGACTCGTGGCTGGTGCGTGATGTGGTGCCCTTGAGGGCTCTGTGCGGCGGTTGCGGGCGGAGTCCGGCCTAGGCCGCGCGCAGATCTGCCGCCCGGCGCATGTTGTAGGCGATGGCGAGGAGCAAGAGGTGCGCCGCGTTCTTGATCAGCCCGACATAGCGCACGGCGCGATAGCAGAGGCGCCGCTTGAACACCGCGAAGACGGTCTCGACTTCGGCGCGGCGCCTGGCGATCAGCTCGTTGTGGCGGTGCTGCCAGGGCGAGAGCGCAGGGCCCCCGCCCCAGCTCTTGTGCATGATGCGGTCCTTGATGCGGCGCGCCTTCAGCAATTGCC
>CAYMJW010000130.1:0-7106 GCA_964390455.1 uncultured Methyloceanibacter sp.
AGCCGGTCTCGGGATTGATAGCATAGAGGCGTCCATCCGCGCCGAACTTCATCCAACAAATGTCGTCGCCGATGGTCTCGGCCTTCCAGCCGGGGACGGTCGGGTTGAGCATGGCGAGATTGGTCTTGCCGCAAGCGGACGGAAACGCGGCGGCGATGTACTTCGCCTTGCCTTCGGGGTTTGTGAGCTTGAGGATCAGCATGTGCTCGGCCATCCAACCCTCGTCGCGGGCCTTGACGCTCGCGATGCGGAGCGCATGACATTTCTTGCCGAGCAGCGCGTTGCCGCCATAGCCCGACCCGTAGGACCAGATCTCGCGGGTCTCGGGGAAATGGGAGATGTACTTGGTCTTGTTGCAAGGCCAGGGCACATCGGCGGTCGTGGGCGTGGACAGCGGATAGCCCACCGTGTGCCTGCCGCGCACGAAATCCTCGCTCTGGCCCAGCGCCTTCCACACTTTGTCGCCGACACGCGTCATGATGTGCATGTTGGCGACGGCATAGGCGCTGTCCGTCACCATGACGCCGATGCCTGAGATCGGCGAGCCGATCGGCCCCATCGAATAGGGCACCACATACATGGTGCGGCCGGCCATGGCGCCGTCATAGAGCTTGGAGAGCGTCGCCTTCATCTCAGCGGGGTCGAACCAATTGTTGGTCGGACCGGCGTCGTCCTTGCTCTTGGAGCAGATATAGGTCTGGTCCTCGACGCGGGCGACGTCGAGCGGGTCGGAGCGCACGATGATGGAGTTCGGCCGCTTGTCCGGATTGAGCCACATCGCCGTGCCGCCATCGACCAGCGATTTCAGGAGGCGCTGATACTCCTCCTTGGAGCCGTCGCACCACACCACCTGCTCCGGCTTGAACAGCGTCCTCGCCTCCTCGACGAAGGCCAGAACTTTGGGGTTGGTGGTCTTTGCTTCGGACGCAATCTTGGACTGGACGCTCATGCGGCGATATCCCCTGGCGAAGCGGTGGATTGGGCGGCGAAACCTCCCTCCCCTAGCACTGATCGCGCGGGCCTTTCAAGGCGAGGTCTAAAGCAAGAATGAGCCGATCAGGCGCGACGCGCACGGGCCTCGGCGGCGAGCTTGACCAGCTCTTTGCGGGCCGCTTCCGGGGTCTCAGCGCGCGCGGCGAACAGGACCCGCCGCGCCTCGCTGCCAAGGACGACATCGAGGCCCTCGGGATCGATGCCGGTCATGCGCCAGCCCCCAGGCGCAGCGCCGGCAAGGGCGGTGGCGTAAAGCTCAAGCGCATCGGCATGGTCAGCGTTCATGTGCTCGATGATTTCCGCCTCTGCCGCGATGAGGCTCGCGCCGCGATCAAGCGAGAGGAGCAACTCCGAGGGGGTGAGATCGAAGATGCGCCCGAAGCCGCCGATATAGTGGGCGCCTTCGACCTTCAGCCGCCAGAAGGAGAAATCCGGAAAGTCGGCATAGAAGGAGGCCTCGGGATGCCGGGCGAGGAAGCGCCGCCTCACCCCTTCGTCGGGGGCAGGCTCGGCCATGCCATAGAGCGTGACCCGCGCCCCTTGCAGCGGATCGGCGAGGGCGCTCGTCTCGTCGATCAGAACGGACGCGCGGGTGTCGGCGGCGAGATTTACCGTGTGGCGCGCGAGGGTGGAGATGAGGAAAGTGGGAGCGCCGGAAGCATCGGAGCCAAGCGTCACGAGCGAGGCGTAAGGATAACCGCCGGCGCGGTCGATTGTCGCGAGAGAGCCCTTGAAGGCACGCCGCATGAGACCGCGCGCGGACGCCACGATCTCAGCTCTGGCTGGGATTTCCACCGACTTATTCACTTGCGCCACATTGATATTTGTTGCACCTGGAGGGAGACGGGTGGCGAACAGCGCCCCAAAGCTGCCATAATTGACCGCAGCCCCAAACCCCTACATTCTTAACCAAGCTAATCGGCGCAAGGGCCCTGCACAATGCCAACGATCGCACTTGTCGACGACGACCGTAACATCCTTACCTCCTTGCGCATGGTGCTGGAGGCCGAAGGCTACAAGACCCAGACCTATAACGATGGCGCAAGCGCCCTCGACGGCTTCGCCGAGAGCCCGCCCGATCTCGCCATCCTCGACATCAAGATGCCGCGCATGGACGGCATGGAGCTCTTGCGGCGTCTGCGCCAGCGGAGCGAGCTGCCGGTCATCTTCCTCACCTCGAAGGACGAGGAGATCGACGAGTTGTTCGGCCTCAAGATGGGCGCCGACGATTTCATCCGCAAACCGTTCCCGCAACGGCTGCTCGTGGAGCGCGTCAAGGCCGTGCTCAGGCGGGCGCAACCCCGCGACACGACCGCCGTGGTCGAGGACAAGTCGAAGGTGCTGGAGCGCGGCAAGCTCAAGATGGACCCCGAGCGCCACACTTGCGTCTGGGACAACCGCCCCGTGACCTTGACCGTCACCGAGTTCCTGATCCTACAGTCGCTCGCGGCGCGGCCCGGCGTGGTGAAAAGCCGCGATGCGCTGATGGATGCGGCTTATGATGACCAGGTCTATGTCGACGACCGCACCATCGACAGCCACATCAAGCGGTTGCGCAAGAAGTTCAAGGCGGTCGATTCCAGCTTCGACGTGATCGAGACGCTCTATGGCGTTGGCTACCGCTTCAAAGAGTGACGGACACGGCACATGACCGCCGAGGCGGACAGGTCCTGGCAGCGGCCTGACGCGGCGACGCTCTGGAAGCGCGTGCTTCGCCTGCTCAGGGCCGGGCGCGTGCGCCTGCGAACCGGCCTCTCTTGGCTTGCCGAGTACCTTCCTTTTAGGAACGGCTTTTCCAGCCTGACGCGGCGTATCGTCGTGCTCAACCTGATCGGGCTCGCCATCCTCGTCTCGGGCATTCTTTATCTGAACCAGTTCCGCGCCGGGCTGATCGACGCCAAGGTGCAGAGCCTGCTCACGCAGGGCGAGATCATCGCCCGCGCCATCGCCGCCTCGGCCGGCGTCGATACCGACGAAGTCCCGCTCGACCCCGAAAAACTGCTCGAGGCGGAGCAGAGCGAAGCCGGCACCGCGGGCGACGCGCTGCCGAGCTCGCTCGAGTTCACCATCGATCCCGAGCGAGCGGCGCCGATTCTGCGCCCTCTGGTGAAGCCCACGGGAAGCCGCGCCCGCATCTACAATCAAGACGGGGCGCTGGTCCTCGATTCCGACACCTTCTATTCGCGCGGCGAAGTGCTGCGCTACGACCTGCCGCCGCCTTCCGCCGAGGAGCCCGACGCGCTGACGCGGTTCTGGCAGGCAGTCAAGACGCGCATGCGCCAATACGACTTGCCGCTCTATACCGAGATCGGCGGCGCCAACGGGCTCGCCTATCCCGAGGTCGCGACCGCGCTGACGGGAACATCGGTGCCGATCGTCAGGATCAACGACAAGGGCGAGATGGTGGTCTCGGTCGCGGTGCCGATCCAGCGCATGCGCGCGGTGCTCGGGGTGCTGCTTTTGTCCACGCGGGGCGGCGACATCGACAATATCGTCGCCGCCGAGCGCTGGGGGATCGTGCGCGTGTCGCTGTTCGCCGCCGCGATCACCATTGTCCTCTCCGTGATCCTCGCCAACACCATTGCCGGTCCGGTGCAGCGGCTTGCCGCGGCGGCCGAGCGCGTGCGCCATAGCGTCAAGGCCCGCGCCGAGATTCCCGACTTCACCGACCGCACCGACGAAATCGGCCATCTGTCCGGCGCGCTCCGCGACATGACCACCGCGCTCTACAAGCGGATCGACGCCATCGAGAGCTTCGCCGCCGACGTGGCGCATGAGCTCAAAAACCCGCTCACGTCGTTGCGCAGCGCGACCGAGACCCTGCCCTTGGTCAAGAACGAGGAGTCGAAAGAGCGGCTGCTCGAGATCATCCAGCACGACGTGAAGCGGCTCGACCGTCTCATCAGCGACATCTCGGATGCCTCGCGTCTCGACGCCGAGCTCGCGCGCGAGGATGCCAAGCCCGTCGATACGGCCGAGCTGATCCGCACCACCGTCTCGCTGTTCAACGACATCCACCGCGGCGATGCGCAAGGCGTCACCTGCGAGATCGCCTATGCGGCGGGGGCGCATCCCTATCGCGTCACTGGCCACGACAGCCGCCTCAGCCAGGTCATCGTCAACCTGCTCGACAACGCCATCTCGTTCTCGCCGCCGGGCGGAAGGGTGAACGTGGCGGCGCGCCGCATCGGGTCCGAAATCCAGATCGCGGTCGAGGACGAAGGGCCGGGAATTTCCGAGGACAACCTCGAACGCATCTTCGAGCGCTTCTACACCGACCGTCCGCAGGAGAGTTTCGGCCAGAATTCCGGGCTTGGCCTCAATATCTCGCGCCAGATCGTCGTCGCCCATGGCGGGCGCCTCTATGCCGAGAACCGTCCGCTCGCGGGCCTGGGCCGCGGCATGGTGGATTCCGGCGGACGCAAGAGCGGCGGCGCCCGGTTCGTCATCAGGCTTCCCGCAACCTGACCCACACGGCACGCGAGGCATGATTGAGAGAGGCGCGCGAGCTTGTCCACGGCACCTGCGTGGCCTTCGGGCGGCGGGCCGTGCTGCTGCGCGGAGAGCCGGGCTCGGGAAAGTCGGACCTTGCGCTCCGGTTTCTCGCGCTTCCGCCGGAAGGCGAGGCAAGGCCGCTCCTCGTGGCGGACGATCAAGTCTTCATCGAGGCCCGCGCGGAGGGGGTGCTCATCGCCGCGCCGCCTCCTGCCATTGCCGGCAAGATCGAGGTGAGAGGGCTCGGAATCGTGGAGGTGCCATTCCTCCCGGAAGCCGAGCTTCGCCTCGTGTGCGACCTCGTCGGAGCGCGCGAGGTGCCGCGCATGCCGGAGAGGTGGGAACGAATCGAGATCGCGGGAACAGCCTTGCCATTGCTGAAGCTCACGCCGTTCGAGGCCTCCACCCCGCTGAAACTCAAGATTGCGCTCTTCCTGACGGCGCCTTCTAACCCTAAATAAACCCGAGGTTCAGGCTTGCGCATGACACCACTCCTGAGAAAGATAGCGGCCTTTGGCCGGGCGGACCTGAAGCAAGGAACATCATGATCGGCGTCGTCATCGTCACGCATGGCAGGCTCGCGCACGAATTTCGTGCCGCGCTTGAACACGTCGTCGGGCCGCAAGAGCAGATCGAGACGATCTCGATCGGACCCGACGACGATCTCGACATGCGCCGCAGCGACATGCTGACGGCCCTTGACCGTGTCGATACCGGCAACGGTGTTGTTGTGCTCACCGACATGTTCGGGGGCACACCCTCCAATCTCGCCATCTCGGCCATGGAACGGTCGAATGTCGAGGTGATCGCCGGCGTCAATCTGCCGATGCTGGTGAAGCTCGCAACCATCAGGGGCACGTGCCGGCTAGAAGACGCCATCACCCAGGCGCAAGACGCCGGGCGAAAATATATCAGCGTGGCCAGCAAGATTCTCGCGGCGAACTAGAGCGTGGCCCGGGTGCGCGACACAAAAGCAGAGCCGCACACCGGCACTTACTTTGCCGAGGTCGTGATCCCCAACAAGAAGGGGCTGCATGCGCGCGCGTCGGCGCACTTTGTCCGCACGACCGCCGGATTCACCGCCAAGGTCCGCGTGACGCGCGAGGGCCACACCGTGGGCGGGACCTCGATCATGGGGCTGATGATGCTGGCCGCCGCTCAGGGGCATACCATCCTGATCGAAGCGGAAGGTCCCGACGCCGAGGCCGCACTCAAGGCCCTGGTCGCGCTGGTTGAGAACGGGTTCGGCGAAGAGGATTAACGGAGAAATCCTCCGAACCCGTTGGAAATTTACCAATCAGGGTCATCGAGGAAGTACCTCCTAATTTGACGTCCGCGGGTTCGAATTCCCACCGATGATGCCAACGCATTCGCGCTCACCTCTATGGACGCGGCGACCATGGCATCACACGAGCCCATCCAGACCCAAAGCGAGGCGAAGATCGGTTCCGAACGGAGCTTCGGACTCGTGTTCGCCGCGGTGTTTATGGTCATCGCCACCCTGCCACTTGTGCGCGGCGGGCCTGTGCGCTGGTGGGCTATCGCCATTGCCACCGCTTTTGCCTTGGCTGCCGTGGCCGTACCTTTCGTGCTCAGGCCGCTGAACCGGTTCTGGTTCAAGCTCGGCATCGCGCTTCACCACGTCATCAATCCCATCATCATGGGAGCGATCTTCTTTTTCGCGGTGACGCCCATGGGTCTCGTCATGCGCGCGCTTGGCAAAGATCCGCTGCGATTGAAGCGCGACCGGCGAAGCGCGACCTACTGGATCGCGCGGGAACGGCCGGCACCTGCGCCGCGCTCCATGGCGAACCAATTCTAGGAGTGACCAATGTCGTTCGTTGTCGAATTCTGGCAATTCATGCGCGAGCGCAAGAAATTCTGGCTGTTGCCGCTGATGACGCTGATGCTCCTGTTCGGCGGGCTGATCGTGCTCACCAAGGGCTCGGCCGTCGCGCCCTTCATCTATGCGGTCTTCTGAGGCCTATCCAGAATGATCGTGTTGGGCATATCGGCCTTCTATCATGATAGCGCCGCCGCGGTCGTGGAGAACGGCGTTATTCGCGCCGCGGCCCAAGAGGAGCGGTTCACCCGCAAGAAGCACGATCCCGGCTTCCCGGCCAACGCGGTCAATTGGTGCCTGACGCATAACGGGATTTCGGCGGCCGATGTCGACTATGTCGCGTTCTACGACAAGCCGTTCCTCACCTTCGAACGGCTGCTCGAAACCTATCTCGCCTTCGCGCCACGCGGCTTCAAGTCGTTCAACAAGGCGATGCCGCTCTGGATCAGCGAGAAGGTTTTTCAGAAGAACCTGCTGCTGAAGCAGCTCGGCTCGATCGACGACCGCCTCGCCGACCCGGAGAAATTGCTGTTCTCCGAGCACCATTTTAGTCACGCGGCGTCCGCGTTCTATCCCTCGCCCTTCGACGAGGCGGTCGTGCTGACGATGGATGGCGTCGGCGAATGGGCCACGACGTCGGCCGGCATCGGTCGCGGCAAGGACCTCGAGATCACCAAGGAGATTCACTTCCCGCATTCGCTCGGCCTGCTCTACTCCGCTTTCACCTACTACACCGGCTTCAAGGTGAACTCGGGCGAGTACAAGGTGATGGGGC
>CAYMJW010000131.1:0-5145 GCA_964390455.1 uncultured Methyloceanibacter sp.
GTCCGCATGGAGTTGCAGGCCGATTGCTTCGCCGGCATCTGGGCCAATCGCGCCGAGGAGACGCGCGACATCATCGAGCCTGGTGACATCGAGGAAGCGCTCCGCGCGGCAAGCGCCATCGGCGACGATCGCATCCAGAAGCAGACGCAGGGCTATGTCGTGCCCGACGCGTTCACCCATGGCTCGTCGGAGCAGCGGGTGCGCTGGTTCACGCGCGGCTACGAAAGCGGCAAGCTCGAAGTCTGCGACACGTTCAACGCCGACGAGCTTTAGCGGCTGGGTTTAGAGCGAGTCGCCCGCGTAAACCGTGGCCTCGCACGGGCGCGAGGCCTTCTTGAACAGGGCGCAAGCCTGCGCGGCCTCTTCGGCGCTGGTGAAGGGCCCGGCGATCAGCCGCCACTTCTTGTCCGGTGCGAGCACGCGGCGCGGCTGAAGCCCGGCGACGAGCGCGGCGTGATTGGTGAGGTACTCGCGCCATAGCGGCCGAAGCCCGTCCTGCTTCGCCACGCTGCCGATCTCGATGCCGTAACGGGTCGAGCCGTCATTGGCGGCAGGCGGAAGCTCGATCGGGTCCAGGGCCGCGGTCTCAGTTTCGGGCGGCGGCGCTGCCGCGGGCTCAGGTGGCGTTGAAGAGGGTTCAGGCCCCGGCGGAGTGGATGCCTCCGCTGATGCCGGCGGCACAGGAGCCGCTGGCGCCGATTCGGGTGGGGCGGGAGGCTCGGCCTGTCCGGTCGCTTCGGGCTCAGGTGCCGCCTCCGGCTGGTCGTTGGTCCGCGCTTCCAACTCAGCCGGCAGGTCATCGAGTGGCGCGACCGCAACGGGCGGCGGCTCATAGGGCTTCGGTGGCGCCGGAGGCTCGGGCGCGGCAGCCGGACTCTGCGTCGCATCGAGCGCGGCCTGCTCGACGGGCTTCGCGTCCGGCTGAGGTGGCGCCTCAGCGGGTTCAGTCTGCGGCGAAGGGGCTGGGTCTCCTGTGGATTCGGCCGGAGTGGGGGCTGGAGCGGGTGTCTCCGCGGCGGCGGGCGGCTCGGGCGGCGCCGGGGCGTCGCTCGGTGCGCTCCCCTCGAGGCGCCCGCTGAGTGCGGCGACCTGCTGCGAAAGGTCGCGCAAGCTCTCCTGGATCGCCGCGAGGTCCTGAGGCTGTGAGCTCTCGCCAGGCAACGACGGGCTCAGCTTGACGAGCTGGCCCCCAAGCGTGGGATCGGTGACGACGTTGAAGAGGTAAAAGCCGGACGCGCAGCCGAGCAGGATCCAGAATGCCGCGAATGCACCGCGCGCCCAGTTCCCCGAACCTGCCTGGCGGCGTCTGATCATTGGTTTCCAAGTCTCCCCGTCGCGAAATTCCGGCCGAAAAGCGACGCCAATAAGGCTTTGCTCGCGCTTTGCGCCGCGAATCTGAAGGATGACTCGCTCTGCCCTTCCGGTCAAATTCCGCAACGCGCAAAGGCGCGCGGATTCGCCCATGGGGGTTATGGCCCTCTTCCGGGCTTTGGACTAGACAGAGCAGGATTCATGAGCCTAGGGGTGCCATCCGGCGAGCGCCCCCTTAAGAGACAGGACTTGCGGCCCGAAATGTTACCCTCCGTTTCGGCGTTACGAGGCATGCTTCTTGCCTCGGTCCCGCATGCCCCATCGCTAGCGACAAGATCGGCATGACCAACAACTCCACTCTCGCCATCGTCCTTGCGGCCGGCAAAGGCACGCGCATGAAGTCGGAGCGGCCCAAGGTGCTGCACCCGATCGCCGGCGCGCCCCTGCTTTTCCATGCGCTGTTGGCGGCTATGGAGGCCGGCCTCGACCGGCTTGCGGTCGTCGTTGGGCCTGGCATGGACGATGTCGCGGCCACGGCCCTCAATCTTGACCCCGCGCTCGAAGTCTTCGTGCAAGCCGAGCAGCTCGGCACGGCCGATGCGGTCAAGGCGGCGCGGGAAGCCATCGAGGCGTTTCCGGGACAGGTTCTGATCCTTTACGGCGACACCGCGCTCTTGCGTCCCGAGACGATCGGCAAGGTTCGCGCCGAGCTTGAAGCGGGCGCCGATCTCGTCGTGATCGGTTTCGAGGCTGATAACCCGACCGGCTACGGACGGCTCCTCCTCGACGACCGGGGTGCACTCGCCGGAATTCGCGAGGAGAAGGATGCAAGCGAGGAGGAGCGGGCGCTCACTCTGTGCAATTCCGGCATCATGGGGTTTCGTTCGAGCAATATCCTGCTCAATCTCCTCGGACGGATCGGCAACGACAATGCCAAGAAGGAATTCTATCTCACCGACGCCGTGGCGCTCGCCCGCGCCGACCGGCTCGAGGCGCGCATGGTCGAAGCCGACCCCGAGGAGGTGCTCGGCGTGAATTCGCGCGCCGAGCTCGCCGAGGCCGAGCACGCCATGCAATGGCGCCTGCGCGACGCCGCCATGGCCAACGGCGTGACCCTCATCGCGCCGGAGACCGTGTTCCTCAGTCACGACACGACGATCGGCAGGGACGTTGTCATCGAGCCCCATGTGGTGATCGGCCAAGGCGTGCGTATCGAGGACGGCGCCACCATCAAGAGCTTCTGTTACATGCAGGATGCGCGAATTGGTCAGGGGGCAACGGTCGGACCGTTCGCGCGGCTCAGGCCCGGCGCCCACCTCGCCAGCAACGCCCATGTCGGCAATTTCGTCGAGATCAAGAACTCGGAGATCGGCGAGGGCGCCAAGGTCAACCACCTCACCTATATCGGCGACACCACCATAGGCCCTCGCGCCAATGTCGGCGCCGGCACCATCACCTGCAACTATGACGGCTTCGCCAAGCATCGCACCGAGATCGGCGCGGGCGCGTTCATCGGCTCCAATTCGTCTCTGGTGGCGCCGGTCAAGATCGGGGAGGGGGCCTATATCGGCTCGGGCAGCGTGATCTCGAAGGACGTCGCGCCCGATGCGCTTGCGCTGTCGCGAACGCCGCAGGAAGAGCGTCCCGGTTGGGCCGCAAAGATGCGCGAACGCCGCAACCGGAAGCCGAAAGATGCGGGAAACAAAGGGACATAGAGCGTGAGTTGCGTGACGATAATGCGCCGATTAGCAAATAGCCAAGCTCTGAGGGGGTAGGGGCCGATGTGCGGCATCGTTGGCATCCTGGGCAAAGGTCCTGTCGCCGAACAATTGGTCGATGCGCTGAAGCGCCTCGAATATCGCGGCTACGACTCCGCGGGCGTGGCCACGGTCGAGAACGGCGAGCTCGGGCGGCGGCGCGCCGAAGGCAAGCTGCGCAATCTCGAGGAGCTCGTCACGCGTTCGCCGCTCCACGGCAACACCGGCATTGGCCACACGCGCTGGGCCACACACGGCAAGCCGATCGAAGCCAACGCCCACCCGCACATGACCGATCTGGTCTCGGTGGTGCATAACGGCATCATCGAGAATTTTCATGCGCTGAAGGACGAGCTCACGGCCGAGGGCGTCACCTTCAGCAGCGACACCGACACCGAGGTCATCGCCCATCTCATCACGCGCGAGCTGAAAGCCGGAAACGACCCCGTACGCTCGGTCTACAACAGCTTGAAGCGCCTCGAAGGCGCGTTCGCGCTCGCCATGATCTTCCGCGGCTACAACGATCTGATGATCGTGGCGCGGCAGGGAAGCCCGCTTGCGCTCGGCTACGGCGACGGCGAGATGTTCGTGGGCTCCGACGCCATAGCGCTTGCCCCCTTCACCGATGCCATCGCCTATCTCGCCGACGGCGATTGGGCCGTGGTCACGCGGGGCGGCGTCGCCATCCGCGACCGCGACGGCAAGGCGGTCGAGCGGCCGATGACCCGTTCGCTCGCTTCGTCCCTTCTCATCGACAAGGGCAATTACCGCCACTTCATGGCGAAGGAAATTCACGAGCAGCCGGAGGTGATCGGCCATACGCTTGCGGCCTATGTCGATCTCGCCACGAGCCGCGTGGACATCCCAGCGCTTCCCTTCGACTTCGCCAATCTTACCCGGCTCTCGCTCTCAGCCTGCGGCACCGCGTTCTATGCTTGCCTCGTCGCCAAGTACTGGTTCGAGCGTTGGGCGAGGCTCCCCGTCGATATCGATATCGCGTCTGAGTTTCGCTATCGCGAGACGGCGCTCGATCCGAATGGCGCCGCACTCTTCGTCTCGCAGTCGGGAGAGACGGCCGATACGCTGGCGACGCTCCGCTATTGCCGCGCCCAAGCGCAAAAGATCGTTTCGATCGTCAATGTGCGCGAATCCTCGATCGCGCGCGAATCCGACGCCGTCTTGCCGACGCTCGCAGGCCCCGAGATCGGCGTCGCCTCGACCAAGGCCTTCACCTGTCAACTCACCGTGCTCGCCTGCCTCGCCATTGCCGCAGGCAAGGCGCGCGGCGTGATCGGGCCCGCGCTCGAGGCTGAGCTGGTTCGGGCGCTCGGCGAGGTTCCGCGCCATATGGCGACGATCCTTCGCGACGAGCGTCCCTACGAGATGCTTGCCCATCATTTGTCGAAGGCGCGCGACGTGCTCTATCTCGGCCGCGGCTCGAGCTATCCGATCGCGCTCGAAGGGGCGCTCAAGCTCAAGGAGATTTCCTATATCCACGCCGAAGGCTACGCCGCCGGCGAATTGAAGCACGGGCCGATCGCGCTCATCGACGAGAAGATGCCCGTCATCGTCATCGCGCCGCGCGACGATCTCTACGACAAGACCGTCTCGAACATGCAGGAGGTCGCGGCGCGCGGCGGCGGTATCGTGCTCGTCAGCGACGCCGACCCCGCCACCACCGGCTGCGCCATCGCCTGGCACCTTGCGGTGCCCCCGGTGCACCGCTTCGTCACGCCGCTCGTCTATGCCGTTCCAGTTCAGTTGATCGCCTATCACACCGCAACTTTCATGGGGACGGATGTGGATCAGCCGCGGAACCTCGCCAAATCCGTGACGGTGGAATAGGCTAGGGCCTCGGATTTGCCCGATTTCTCTGCTTGAGCAAGACCATGGCGGATAAACGGGAGTCCTTCCGGGCGCGCCGTGTTGCTTTCGGCGGGCGCATGCTTCCGCGCTTGCGCCTCGCCGCGACCCTCGCGACCCTATTGTGCGCCGCCGGCGCGGCTCACGCCCAGGACGCGGGCCTGAAGAGCGGCGCCGCCTCTCTCGCCGCCGGCAAATACAGCGACGCCGTCCG
>CAYMJW010000131.1:5245-6943 GCA_964390455.1 uncultured Methyloceanibacter sp.
GAGAAACTCATCGCCGAAGGCGGAGGCTCGGCCGAGGGCGCCGCTGCGATTGCCGCCTTCTCGACCGAAGTCCGCCCGGAAGGGCAGGCGAGCGCATCGAACGAGCGGAGTAGCTGGTTCCCGAGCTTTGGCCGCGGCAGCGAAACCGCGGCGCCATCGCCTGAACCCGCGCCGACCCGCACCGCCAGCGTCTCGCCGCAATGGTCCACGACCACGAGCAAGCCGGGCGAGACCGCAGCACCCGCCACGCCTGCCGCCGCTCCGGGCGCCTGGAACACCTCCGTCGCCGGGGCCGAGCAGCCGAGCAGCAGCGGCAATCGGCTCACCCGTTGGTTCGGCTCTCGCAACGAGGCATCGCCCGCCACGCCAGAGTCCGCGCCCGCGCCCGCCACGCAGACGGCCGCCGCCTCGCCGGAACCGAGCCCGCCGCCATCGGCGCCTTCAGCCGCGGCCTCAAGCTCGAGCTGGTCCACCACCACCGCAAACGACTCCGCCGATGCCGGTGGTGGCGAAAGCAAGCGGAGCTGGCGCATCTTCGGCCGGACCGCGGAAGCGGAGACGGACACACCGCCCGCGGCGGCACAGCCTTCGGCATCGGGTGGCGGCTATCAGCTCCAGCTCGCGAACAGCCGCTCGGAGGACGAGGCCAAGGCTTTGTGGAAACAGGTGTCGCAGAGCCAGGGTCTGCAAGGCGTCTCCCCCGAAATCGAGAAAGTCGATATCGGCGATTTCGGCACGTTCTACAGCCTGAAGATCGGTCCCTTCCCGGACAAGGCGCAGAGCGTTAAGGTTTGCAATGCGCTGAAGCGAAACGGAATCGATTGCCTGCCCGCGACGCTTTAGAACTGCCCTCCAAGTTGCGTAAGCGTTGTTTCAGCCGCTCCTAACCCGGGACCAAAGGATGTGCTAAGGCACTTCCCGACGCGCGATCTCGTGCAACACTCGCGTCGCGACCGGTCCTCGATTTTGTAGCGGTGCTCCGAAAGCTGCGATGAAGACTGACGACAAGCCATCGCCCGAAAAGACGGCTGCGCCGCTGGCGCAGGCCCAAGACCAGCTCACGCTGCTCCCCGCCGAGCCAGCGCACTCTTCGCGTCTCGGCGCGCGGTTGCGCGGTTATTTCCTCACCGGCCTCATCGTCGTCGGGCCCATGGCCATCACCCTTTACGTCGTGTGGTGGTTCATCAATCTGGTCGATGCCTGGGTCAAGCCACTGATCCCGACTGCCTATTTGCCCGAAACCTATCTTCCATTCAGCGTGCCGGGCGTCGGCCTTATCGTCGGCGTTCTCGGCGTGATGCTGGTCGGCGCGCTGATGGCCAATCTGTTCGGCCGCACGCTCTTGAGCCAAGGCGAGATGATGCTCGACCGCATGCCGGTCGTGCGCGGCGTCTACCGACTGATCAAGCAGATCTTCCAGACGATCTTCTCCAACAGCGGAAGCTCCTTCAAGCGCGTCGGACTGATCGAGTTTCCGCGGCGCGGGCTTTATTGCATCGTCTTTCTCGCGGGCGATCCGCCGGTCGAAGTGGATGAAAAGATCGGTGGCGGCAATCCGCTCATCACCGTGTTCATGCCGAACGGTCCCAACCCCACCACCGGCTTCATCGTGTTCGTACCGGCAAGCGAGGTCATCCCTCTCGATCTTGCGGTCGAAGACGCGGCCAAGCTCATCGTCTCGGCCGGTCTCGTCGGCCC
>CAYMJW010000132.1:0-6836 GCA_964390455.1 uncultured Methyloceanibacter sp.
CCCCTTGATGGGGAGGGCGGCGCGCGATCTTCCGCGCGCCGGGTGGGGTGACGGTGTTTGAATGCGCGACGGTTTTACCACCTGAGAAGCACGCCCCCCGCCCCGGCGTTGCGAGCGACGCCGGACCCTCGGGTCAAGCCCGAGGGCAAGCCCTCCCCACGAGGGCGAGGTTCGTCATTACGCCGAGCGTGCGACGCGGGAACGTGTCCGCCGGGCGCGCTCGATCGCGCCGAAGGCAAGCGTGATCGCCGCGCCGAGGATCAGCATGCCGGCGAGGAACAGGAGCGCCGCGGTGAACGTGCCCGTCTCCTGTCTGAGAGCGCCGATGATCGGCGGTCCCACGAGCCCGCTGAAAGCGGCAATCGAGTTGATGAGCGCGAGCCCGGCGGCCGCGCCCGTGCCGGTCAGGATTGCCGTCGGCAGCGACCAGAACGTGCTGACCGCGGCATAGGTGCCGGAGGTGGCCAAGGTCAGCGCGACCAGCATCAGCGCGAGCGAGAGCGGCGCGGCCGACCAGGCGAAGGCTACGCCGCCGATGAACATGGGCAGCGCGATATGCCAGATGCGTTCGCCCGTCCGGTCGGAATGCATGCCCCACAGGACCATGACGATCGCGGCGAACGTATAGGGGATCGCGGTCAGGAGCCCGATCTGAAGCGGGTCGAGGCCGTAGGTCTGGATCACCTGCGGCATCCAGAAGCTCAAGCCGTAGACCCCGATCACGATGCAGAAATAGATCAGACCGAGCGCAAGCACGCGGGGGCGCGTCAGGGCCTGGCCGAGCGCGGCGTAGCCTACGCTTCGCGTTTCATCCGCCTCTGCCGCGAGCGTGCGCGCGAGCGCCTGCCGCTCTTGCGGATCGAGCCAGCTTGCCTGTTCGGGTCCGTCGTCGAGGAACTTGAGCGCGATCACACCGAGCAGAACCGCGGGCAGGCCTTCGATGATGAACAGCCATTGCCAGCCTTTCAGGCCGAGAAAGCCATGCATTTCGAGCAGCGCGCCCGAGACGGGTCCGCCGACCATCGTCGCGATCGGCACCGCCGCCATGAACAGCGACACGATGCGCGCCCGCTCGCGCGCCGGAAACCAGTAGGTGAGATAGAGAATGATGCCGGGGAAGAAGCCGGCCTCCGCCACCCCGAGCAGGAAGCGCATGACGTAGAAGCTCGTTTCCCCGCTCACGAGCGCCATGGCGGTCGCGACCAGCCCCCAGCTCACCATGATGCGGGCGATCCAGATGCGGGCGCCGAAGCGCTGGAGCGCGAGATTGCTCGGGATTTCGAACAGAATGTAGCCGACGAAGAAGATGCCGGCGCCGAAACCGAAGACCGTCGGCGTAAAGCCGAGATCGGCGTTCATGGCGAGCGCGGCGTAACCGACATTCACCCGGTCGAGGAAATTCACGGCGTAGCAGAGAATGAGAAAGGGAATGAGACGGCGGGTGACCTTGGCGATCGCCGCCTGTTTTGCCGCCTCGGCACTCACCGGTGCTTCCCCCCTCGCCCGAACGGCCGCGAAACCTGGCCCTCACATGAACGACCCTCTCACATCCGGCAAGGGTGAAAAGAAAGCCGCGCCAGCCTTCGAGGCGCCGATGGAGTATCCTCAGTCCGCCAACTGATTCGCTATCACGGAGGCCAACATGGCTATTCCCCTCGATGCCGCCGCCGCCGCCATGCGCGAGGCCATGCGCGAGACGGTCAAGCGCTATTCGCTCTGGTACTTGCTGCAAGGCATCTTGATGGTGGTCGCGGGCGCGCTCGCGCTCATCTACCCCCTGCTCGCGTCGGTCGCCTTGGTCTACCTGCTTGCATGGGTGCTGATCGTGAGCGGCGGGCTACAGGGGCTTGGACTCATCGGCGCCCGCCACGTGCCGCATTACTGGCTGCAGCTGATCTCGGTCGTGCTCGCCATCGTCATCGGCCTGATCCTGCTCCGCCAGCCCGAAAGCGGCCTCCTCATCATGACCGTGCTCCTGATCGTGTTCTTTATGGTCGAGGGCATCTCCAAGATCATCTTCGCGCTCACCATCAGGCCGTTCCCCAATTGGGGATGGGTGCTCGCAAGCGGGCTCGTCGGCATCGTGCTTGGGGTCTTGCTGTGGGCGAACATGCCGGTCAGCGCCGAGTGGGTGCTCGGTGCGCTGCTCGGCATACAGCTCATCTCAGAGGGCGCGGCGCTCGCCTATCTCGCCTGGCACGTTCGTACCGGCTGAGCTTCATACGTTGCCCTTCCGTCGCGCGGACCTGATACGGCGCGCTAGTGCGCCGGCGCCTGCGCCGTCTGGATATAGCGCCCATAGACCCAGCCGACCTCCGAGGTGACGGGGTCGATGACCTGCACCCAGTTGCCGGCGCGGCCGGTCACGCGAAGCCTCGCCCCCTTCTCGGCCACGCGCAGCGTGTCGGCGGTCGATGAGGGCGCGGAACGCACATTGGCGTAGCTTGTGATCTCGACCCACTCGTCGCTGCCGGCGGGAAGCGAGGTCTCGACGGTTCCGGGAGGCGGATCCTGTTCGGCCTCGACTTGCGTCGCCTGTTTCGCGGGGGCGGCAGGCTGCGTTTCCGCGGGCGCGGGCGCAGGCGCCAACGGCTCGGCAGGGGCAGGCGCCTCGGTTGCCTGAACCGGGACCGACGGGCCGGTCATGTCCTCTTTGAGCGCCTTGAGCTTGGTCTCGATATCCGCGACGCCAAGCTTCTTGGCACGCTCATACCAGCCTTTCGCCTCTTCAGGGTCGGCCTTGATGCCGTGGGCACCGATCTTGTCGATGAACTCGGCATCGAAGGTGGCGCCGAGGAGAAGCGCCGCCTCGCCGCTTCCGGCCTCTGCCGCGCGTCTGAAATAGGCGCGGGCGCCGGCGAAGTAACCGACGTCGATCATCTTGTGACCGAGCACGATGAGGTCGGCAACGCGCCCCTGCTCCTCGGAGCGAAGAATGAGCGCCGCGTTCGGATCGGTCAGGATATCGAGCCTGGTCGTGGCGTCGGCGAGAACCGTGCCGTCGGCGGCCATCAACTCGACGCGCAGTTCGGTCGGAGCGCTCACCGTTTCCGGCAGCCTGAGCTTGAGGTCGCCGATCTCATCGGGCGTCAAGTTCCACTCCGTGCTGCCATAGGGGCGCCCTTGCGAGAAGGTGGCACCCTCGGGCAGGGCGCGAATGGCGATGACGCTGCGGGCCGGCAGCGCGTCCGCCGAGTCGATGGCGATGGCGAAGGGGATATCCTCGCCCGGCTTCGCCGCGATCTGGCCGGGGGCGGTCAGAGCGACGTCCGCTTCCGGCGCGACCACGGCCTCCGGCTTCGGCGCGACGACAGCCTCCGGTTGGGGCGGGGCTTGGACGGCGGGCGCAGGAACGACCGGCACCGGCGCGATGGCGGCCTGCTCGGCTCCGGCCAGCGGCACGCGGTGAGTGAGTTTTTGCGCGTCGCTCTGTCCGGGAATGGTGATGACGCCCCGCCACAGAAGCGCAAGGAGCGCTGCCGTCGGGATCAGGGAGATGACGATGGCTGCGATCAGCAGCCCCTGTCCGGCTGAGGACACGCGCGCACTGGCGCGCTCGGCAATAAATCCCGGCAGCACCGGCGGCTCCGCCAGCGGCCGGGCCGGATCGTCGCCGAGAAGCTTCTGCCCCTCGGGGGCGAAGCGCTCCGCCATTGTGGTCGGTGTCGGTTCAGGATTCGGCGGTATCCCGCCTGAACCCTGGGCCGCAAGCCTGTCGGTCAGGTTGGTCGGCCTGACGACGATGTCGGATGGACTGAGCATGGAACCCTCCTACGCATCACAACAAGAGAGTCAGTTTGGCTTCTGCCCCCTGTTCCACTCGAGGAACGCGCGGAACAGGTCGGCGCGCTCCGCGTCTGAGATCGGCGCGCCGCGCGTGTTGCTCGCCTGAGCGAGAAACGCATCGAAATTGCTGCGCGAGGCGCTGTCCGTATTGTTGGGCTGGGCGCGGTCGATCCAGCGCTGCGCCAGGGCCGAGCGCTGCCAGCCTTCGAGCGTCGCCGCGAAATTCACCTCGCGCCATTTCGGGTGACGTGGCTCGGCAAGGAAGGAGTCGAAATTCGCGAAGAACTGATCGACGAATTTGGCGATCTTCTTGTAGCGGACCGAATCGCTCGGCCAGTTGAACGACACCAGCACCGCACAGACCGACATCGTATCGACCCGCCCGCCCTCGGGCACGAGCGCCGGATAGTCCTCATGCGTGAGCGTCGCCGGGTAATACTCGTCCTCGAGCGTCTTGGCGTAAGGAACGGGAAGGAGCTTGAGCCCGGTCGTGTTTTTCAGATTGGCGAGAGCGGGCGCGGGCTTGCCCGTGATCAGAATGGTCGCATCGATCTCGCCGGATTTGAGCTTCTCGATCGCGTCGGTATCGTTGAGATTGACCTCCTGCGGGTCGACGCCAAGCGCCGTGAAGATCAGCCGCCCGGTGATCTCCGCGCCGCTCCCCGCCGCGCCGAAGTTCACGTATTTCCCGTTGAGCTCCTTGATGTCGTTCACTTCGGAGCGCACGAGAACGTGCATCTCCTCGTTGAACAGCTTGGCGACATAGGCAATGCGGCCCTTGAGGTTCGACCCGAGCTCGCCGGTCTTGTCGAAATGCTTGAGCAGGTTGGCTTGCGTGACGCCCATGTCGACGTTGCGCAGGAACATCACATCCTTGATGTTCTGCTCGGGGCCTTTGCCCACCATGGGAAGGACGCGCAGATTGTCGCCGTCGTCGAGCACCTCGGCGAGATCCTGGACGATGGCAAGGTCGGTTCCGCTCGGGCTTCCGGCCATGATCGTCACCACGTTCTCATTGATCCGCGCACGGAAATTCTCGCGCGTGTTCTGAGTGGCGGCGACCGTGATTGGCTCGGCGTTTGCCTGGTTGGCGCCACTTGGTCCGGCAGTGCCGGCGGCGGCGATCAGGCAGAATCCGCAAGCAAGGGCGATACGCATGACAGGCCCCTCTTCTTAGGCGCGCTTTCTGTTGACTAAGGCCGCCCCGTCTTGGCGCGCATTGCGGGGCGACCGTTACGCTCTTTAGGGATGTCTCTCGCGTCGGGAGAAGGGCGCTAAGCTTCCAACAAGCACCGCATTCCGCCGATCGTGCCGCAATCCCTCCTCGGCAAATGAAATGTGATATTTTAACTATAGTCAAGTCATTAATGATTAAAGGCTCGAAAATAACATCTTTTTGCCGGAGTTTCGACAGAGAGCGACTTACAAGCGGCAAGAATACGGCCAAGTAATACCTTGGTCGATCAAGCGAAATCTTAGCCGTTACAGCGATTAAGCTGTGCGGATGAAAGTGGAATATTGCAGCAGTCAGGTCAGGCCCCTTGGTTTCGGGGGAGGGGCCTTCAGGGGGGTCTAACGCCGTCCGCTAGGGACGGTTCCCGGTCTTTTAGAAAGAAATTCGGGCACGGACAATATCAAATTCGCGCACGGACGATGTACGCGCTGAGCGCTTGCCGTGCTCGGCGCGACCGCAAGGCCTAATCCGCGTCCATTTTCAAGGCGGCGATGAAGGCCTCTTGCGGGATATCGACCCGGCCGAAGCTCCGCATCTTCTTCTTTCCGGCCTTTTGCTTGTCGAGCAGCTTGCGTTTGCGCGTGATGTCGCCGCCATAGCATTTGGCTGTCACGTCCTTGCGCAGCGCGCTGATGGTCTCGCGCGCGATCACCTTGCCGCCGATCGCCGCCTGGATCGGGATCTTGAACATGTGCCGCGGGATCAGATCCTTGAGCTTGTCCACCATGGCCCGGCCGCGCGTCTCGGCGCGGGAGCGGTTGACGATCACCGACAGCGCATCCACCGGCTCGTTGTTGACGAGCACCGCCATCTTCACCAGGTCGCCCTCTTCGTAGCCGATGATGTGATAGTCGAACGAGGCGTAGCCGCGCGAGACGGATTTGAGCCGGTCGTAGAAATCGAACACGACTTCGTTGAGCGGCAGCTCATAGACGAGCATCGCGCGCGATCCGGCATAGCTCAGGTTCTTCTGCCGGCCGCGCCGGTCCTCGCACAACTTTAGGACCGCGCCGAGATGTTCGTCGGGGACGAGGATGGTGGCCTCGATCCACGGCTCCTCGATCTTGGCGATCTTCTGCGGCTCGGGCATGTCGGCGGGGTTGTGCAGCTCCTTCATCGAGCCGTCGGTCATGTGCACCCGGTAGATCACCGAAGGCGCGGTGGCGATCAGGTCGATGTCGAATTCGCGCTCGAGCCGCTCGCGGATGATCTCCAAATGAAGCAGGCCGAGAAAGCCGCAGCGGAAGCCGAAGCCGAGCGCGGCGGAGGTCTCCATCTCGTAGCTGAAGCTCGCATCGTTGAGGCGGAGCTTGGCAACGGCCTCGCGCAAATCCGCGAACTCGCTGGCATCGACCGGAAACAGGCCGCAGAACACGACCGGTTGCGCCGGCTTGAAGCCGGGAAGGGCCGCATCGGCGGGCTTTCGCTCGTCGGTGACGGTGTCGCCCACGCGGGTATCGGCCACCTGACGGATCGAGGCGGTGAAGAAGCCGATCTCGCCCGGACCGAGCCGGTCGCGCATCTCCTGCTTGGGGCGGAAGATGCCGGCGCGATCGATCTGGTAGGTGCCCCCTGTGGACATCAGCCTGATGCGCTGGCCCTTGTGCAGCACGCCGTCGAAGATGCGGACCAGCACCACGACGCCGAGATAGGAATCGTACCAGCTGTCGACCAGGAGCGCTTTCAGCGGCGCCCGCGCCTCGCCCTTTGGCGCCGGCAATCGCGTCACGATCGCTTCCAACACGTCCGCGATGCCCTTGCCGGTCTTGGCCGAAATTTCCAGCGCGTCATGGGCATCGAGCCCGATCACGTCCTC
>CAYMJW010000133.1:0-6829 GCA_964390455.1 uncultured Methyloceanibacter sp.
CCCGCGAGCCGCTCCTCCGGCAGGCGGCGGTATTTGCCGGTCGTATGGTGGAAGCGGCGTCTGCCCCTGAGTGCGCGTTCGAGACCGAGCAGCGCGAACACGAACAGCAGCATGACGCAGGCGATCTGCGCCGCACCGGCCAAATTGTTGCGGTCGAGCCACGTGTCGTAGATGGCGACCGTCAAGGTTCTGACGCCAAAGAACCCGACCGCGCCGATATCGTTCAGCGTCTCCATCAGCGCAAGCGCCACGCCCGCGGCAAGCGCGGGTCTGGCGAGCGGCAACGCCACCTCGAAAAAGGTCTCGCGCGCGTTGCGGCCGAGACTGCGGCTCACTTCCAGGATGCAGACCGATTGGGCGATGAAGCTCGCCCGCGCGGTGATGTACACATAAGGATAGAGCACCGCGCTCATGACGAGGATCGCGCCGCCAAGGCTGCGGATATCGGGAAACCAATAGCTTCGCGCATCCTGCCAGCCGAACAGGGCGCGCAAGAAGCTCTGCACCACGCCGGAGTAATCGAGCAGCTCGAGATAGGAATAGGCGATGATATAGGTCGGGACCGCGAGCGGCAGTAGCAGCAGCCACTGCAAGAGGTTCCGCCCGGGAAAGCGATACATGGTCACGAGCCATGCCGTCCCGGTGCCGATGAGGAGCGTCAAGGCGCCGACGCCCGCCATGAGCAGGAGCGTGCGGCGGAGCGCGCCGGGGAGCACATTCTCAATAAGGTGAGGCCAGGTGTCGCCGCTCGTCTGAAGCGCGATGGCGATGATAGCGAGGAGGGGAAGAAGCGCGATCAGTGAGATCAGAAGTGCGGCGGCCTGCCAGCCGAGACTGCCGCTTTCCGTAAGCCGCGCCAGCCTGCGGCGCAAGGGAGGCCGTTCGGATGACAGCGCGAGAGCCATTGCCTGTCTTTATGCGGCGCCGCGCTCAGCCGGGCGCGAGACGGGCCGCGCCGCTCTTGCGCCGTCCCGCCATCAGCGCCGCCACGGCCTCCGGCGACAGGCGCTGATCGGCCTCCTGCAGCGCATCGGCGAAGGCGTTGGCCGCCTTCAGTACGGGATCGACCGCGTCCGATCCGGTCAGCGCCAGCGCGCAGGCCCGCATCGCCGGACAGCGGTGGTGCTGGGAGGCCGCGATCAGCGAGATCGCCAGGCATTCATCGGCGCAGAAGCCCGGGCAGCCAACGGGCGAATATTCGATCCGGCGCGAGGCCGAAGCGCGCACCGCGCGGACCCAGCACGCAAGCTCGGTCACCGCCCGCCTCGCCCGCTCGGGGCCGAGCGCGCGCGCATAGGCGTTCCAGCCGTTCTCCCAGCAGGCGATGTCGCCGGTGTCGTAGCCCGCAAGCCAGCAGCGGAAGCCCATGCCGACGAGCCATTCCGCGCCGCTTCGCGGCGGAATGCGGACCCTGACCGAAGACTGTCGATCGAACTTGCTATGTAAGCTCATTTTTGCCCCCTCATGAGCTTGGCCCCTCGTCGAATTCGACCTTGTCGACGAGCTCGCTTGCCGCCTTGCGAAGTGCGGCAATGTCGTTGAGTGAGATCGGGTCCGGCTTGAAATCGCCCCACGACTTGACGAGCGGTGACCAGGCGACGCCGTCCTTGACCGGATATTCGTTGTTCGCATCGGCGTAGAGCTCCTGGCCGTTGTCGGAGGCCAGGAATTCGACGAGCTTCACCGCATTGTCCTTGTGCGGCGCGTATTTCGCCACGACGGCGCCGGACACGTTGATGTGCGTGCCGCTCGTCCCCGAGTTGGGGAACAGGATCCTGACGGACTCGGCCCACGCCTTCTGCTCGGGCTCTTTCTCGTTCTTGAGCATCGCGCCCATGTAGTAGGTGTTGGCGATGGCGATGTCGCACTCGCCGGCATAGATGCCCTTGACCTGGAGCCGGTCGTCGCCGGCGGGTTTCCGCGCGAGATTGGCCTTCACCCCTTTCAGCCATTCCTCGGTCCAGGCTTCGCCGTGATGGGCGATCATCGACGCGATCAGCGCGACGTTATAGGGATGCTGGCCCGAGCGGACGCAGATCTTGCCCCGCCATTTCGGATCGGCGAGCTCCTCATAGGTGATGCCGTCCTGCTTCACCCGATCCTTCGAGGCGTAGATCACGCGCGCGCGGCGCGTGAGCCCGAACCACTGATCGTCCGCGGCGCGATAGGCCTCCGGGATCGCGGCGTCGAGCGCAGGCGAACGAATGGGCTGCGCGATGCCCGACGCGGTCGCTTGCGTGAGATTGCCGATATCGACCGTCAGCAGCACATCGGCGGGGCTGTTGCGCCCTTCCGCCTCGATGCGCTCGATCAGGCCCTTCTCGGCGAAGATGACGTTGGCCTTGATGCCGGTCTGTTCAGTGAAGGCCGCGAGCAGCGGCTCGATCAGGGCGGGCTGGCGGTAGGAATAGATATTCACCTCGCCGGGATCTGTGGCGTCGGCGTGCGAAACGGCGAAAACGGAGAGAAGGGCGAGCGCGACGAGGCGCCCCGAGAGAAGTCGCATCTGTTCCTCCAATTGCCGGGGGTCAAGGCCCCGGTATCGGACCGACGATTTCAGCGCCCAACCCTTGCCTCGGAAGGCGCAATTCCTCGATTAGAGCCTCGATTTGGAGAATGTCAACAGGAATGACTTGATCTTAGCAACCTTTAGAAGCCTTCCAATTGCAACGCAAAGAGTAGAAGCCTTCTAACGTCGCGAATAGCGAAAGTAAAAGTCAAATATTGTTGCAAGAAATATTGCAGAAAATCTACTTGTAGTGAGGAGACGACTCCACAGGACCAAGTTGAAGCAGGATTTCCGCGACTTGCGGGGTCAACCGCCGGTGAATAGCCGCTCGGCCGGGAAGATCACATCGGCCGAGGTGCCGACCCCCGGCTCGCTCTGAAGCACGAGCCGCGCCCGGTTGGCGTCCACCAGGGCCTTGGTGACGGGGAGGCCAAGTCCCGTTCCCGTCTGCTTGCGCGGCGCGGTGTCGAGCTGATTGAAGGGTTGCATGGCAAAGGCGATCTCGTCCTTGCTCATGCCGACGCCGTTGTCGCGCACGCGCAAGCGAAGCTCGCCGTCGACCATCGAGCCCGACACGATCACCTGGCCGCCTTCATTGGTGAACTTGATGGCGTTGGTGAGGAGGTTGAGGAGAATTTGTTTGAGCCGCCTTGGGTCGGCGACGGCGGTGGGAAGATCGGGCGCGAGCGAGGTTCGGAGCAGAATGCGCGCGCGCTTGGCGAGCGGCTGGAGGCTCGCCGCGCACTCCTCGACCACCTCGGCGACATCGACCGCGGTGAAATTCAGCTCGAACTTGCCGGCCTCGATCTTCGAGATGTCGAGCAGGTCGTTGAGGAGGGAGAGCGCATAGAGCCCGCTCTGATGAATGTCCTCGACATAGCCCTTGTAGCGCCGGCTGCCGATCGGGCCGAAGCGCTCCTGAAGCATCAACTCGGCGAAGCCGATGATCGAGTTGAGCGGCGTCCGCACCTCGTGGCTGACCTTGGCGAGAAACTCGAGGCGGCTTACGGCCGGCTCGGCGTGAGGCCTCGGCGCGGGCTCGGGCTTCGGCGGTATTTGCGCCGGCGGCGCCTGTGGCGTCTCAGCTTTGCCCTCGGGGGCCGGCGGGTCGATCAGGCGCACCAGCTGCACCTTCCTTGCGGCATCGAGAACGCTTGAGGCAAAGGCGACTTTCACGCGCCGCCGCGAGCGCGTCAGAGCCTCGACCTGCGCCACCGGTCCGGGCCCTCCCTGCATGCGGACCTTGCCGTCGCCGAGGATCGCGCCAAGTCCTCCGGCTTCGATCAGCTCCGCCGCCGACAAATAACCGAACGCATTGGCGAAAGCGGAATTGGCATGCACGAGCGTGCCGCCCGCGACAATGCAGGCCGCGACCGGCATGTGCTCAAGCAGCGCCTTGACGCTTTGCGGCGTGAGGAAAAGCTCCGGAGCCTCCTCGCCCTCGGTGCGGGCCTCGCCGTCCGCCGACCGCTGGAACCTCCGGCTTTCGAGCGCGCGCGCGATATGCTCGAGCGCTTCGCGGTCGGGGTCCGCCCCTTCGGCGTGCCGGCCGAGTTTGAGGTCGGGCTTATGCAATGGAAGAGAGCTCATTCGATCGCCTTGGCGCAAGGGGTGGGCTTCCGCGATACGCCACGCTTAACCGCAATCCCCCGACTCATCCGCCAAATTTAGGCGAATTCGGTGTTTTGCCTAGGCCGAAACCGGAAACAGCAGCCCTTAGGCAAAAAAACGACCGACAGGCCGTCAAAGGGCCTTGTTTTATCGCACCGCAGCATTTATATTGCAGTGCAGCATACCTCGGCAACCCTTTCCCGAGAGGGTGGAGCCGAAAGTCCCGAATGTAAGTGAACCAACGTCCAAGCAGAGGTGCCGATCATGACCCAAGCCTATACTCCCGAAGGCGTCGCGGAGGCCGCGCGCGATACGTTCCGCAAGGCCGCCAAGGATTTCGAGTCGTTCAAGCTCGATGCCACCGTGCCTGAGAGCGTGCGCGCTCTCGCCGAGAAGACCGTGAACCAGAGCCGCGAGGCCTATGAGCGCGGCAAGGACGCGATGGAAGAGTCGATCGACGCGCTCGAGCGGTCCTTCGATGCGGCGGGGCAGGGCGCCACCGCCTTCAACCGCAAGCTCATCGACCTTGCTCAGCGCAATGTGAATTCCGCCTTCGACCTCGCCAAGAGCCTCGCGGGCGCCAAGAACCTCGCCGAGATCGTCGAGCTGCAAACGGCCTTCGTTCGCCGCCAGTTCGATGTGTTCGCAAGTCAGGCGAACGAGATCAGGGCGCTGACCACCAAGATCGCCGCCGATGCCACGGAGCCGATCAAGAGCCAGGTCTCCCGCTCCTTCGAGCAGGTCCGCAAGTCGTAACACCGAGGTCCTCGGCTTTCGGTCAAATCCAAAGCCGAGACGGGGGCGCGTTGAAGGCCCGGGGTCACGCCCCGGGCCTTTTCTATTGGGGGCGCCAGTCCCGGCGCCCGCGCTTGCAACGGCAAGGCGCTCCGCTTAGGTTCTCCCCGAACCTCCAAAGAGCAATGCCGCCGTAGCTCAGCTGGTTAGAGCGCTTGACTGTGGATCAAGAGGTCGGTGATTCGAATTCACCCGGCGGTACCAGCTCTATCCCGCGACCATCCAAAGATCCAAAAATTAAGGGCGGCAGAGGCCGATGCCTGCTGCCGCCCTGGCAATTTTCAGCGATGAGGCGTCGCCTAGCAGCGGGCGCACCAGCACTTGTTCGGATTGTTCGGCTTGCACACCCAGGTGTAGCCCGGCGGGCAATGCTTGCCGTAGCTGGCGCACGCCGCCTTCTCGATCAGCGAAAATTTCGCGACCGCATCGGGCAGTCCCGCCGTTCCGGCCGCGGTTGTCGCTTCGGCCTTCCACGACGCGAGGCCCGCGACGAGCAGGGCGGCGGCAAGGGCAACAGAAAGTCCTACTTTACGCATTTGTTCCTCCTATCCACTCCCCAACGAAAGCTTTTTGCGCGCGACGCCTCGCGTCGGCGCGACACAGATGGCGACCGGACACGCGCGTTCATCGCGCGGAAGAAATGTCGCTGATTGTTGATCCGCAAACCTAGCGCGAGGGCGAGAGCGCCCAAGCCGGCGCCGGCTTGTCCACGCCGGGCGCGGGGATCTGAATGGCGTTGCCGTAATCGCTGATGAACTCGCTGTCGGTCTTGCCGATATAGGGAAGCGCGAGCGAGCTGCCCTTCGTATAGTCTTGCGTCAGGAATTGATTGGCCGGCGACATCAGCTGAGCGCCCTCGAGTGTCGCGCTTTCGCCCTGAATTTCGAAGGCCTGCGCCGGCGCAGCCGCCAAGGCGAACAAGACCAATGCCAAGCCGAGATATTTCATGACATCCCCCGAAAGCGAGCTTGCCCCGAAAGCCGCTCTTGCGTCGGCCGAAGCAGAAGATAGCGCGTAATGGCGGCAAGGGAAAGGGCGCAAAGACGGCAGGAATGAGGAAAAGGGCCGTTTCCGGCCGCTGTTCCACAACCCCTTTAGCGCTGCTACAAGCCTTCGCCGATGGCCCGCCGCATCCTCTATGTCGTGACCGAGGACTGGTACTTCCTGTCGCATCGGCTCCCCATGGCCCGCGCGGCCAAAGCCGCGGGCTACGAGGTGCATGTGGCGACGAGGCTGAAGGACGGACGCGCCGCCATCGAGCGCGAAGGCTTTGTTCCGCACGCCCTCGCCTGGAGCCGGGGCAGCCTCTCGGCGCGGGACAGCCTCTCCTCCATCTTGGCGCTCAGGCGCCTCATCAACGAACTGCGCCCCGACATTCTGCACAACGTCTCGCTGAAGCCTGTCCTGCTCGGCACGGTCGCGAGCCTCGGCCTTTCCACGACCGCCGTGGTCAACAGCCTGACCGGACTGGGCACGCTGTTCATCGGCGAGGCGAAGGTGAGCGAGCAGGCGCGCAAGGCGGTGCGGTTTGCGCTGTCGCGGCTGTTTCACCGCAAGCGAAGCCGCGTCGTCGTTCAGAACCCCGACGACCGCGCTTTCGTCGTCGCGCTCGGTGCGCCGGCAGGGAACGTGGTGCTCATTCCGGGTTCGGGCGTCGACACGACACATTTCGCCCCGTTGCCGGAGCCGCCGCCGCCCGTCACGTGTGCCTATGTTGGGCGCATGCTGGCGGACAAAGGCGTGCTCACCCTGATCGAGGCCTTCTCGCTCGCGAGCAAGCGTGGAACGAAGCTTAAGCTCCTTCTTGCCGGCGATTGCGACCGGGAAAATCCGGGGTCGCTCGCGCCGGAGCAGCTCCGCGAATTCGCGAGCCTCTACGGCATCGAGTGGCTCGGCCATGTCGCCGATATCAGG
>CAYMJW010000134.1:0-6459 GCA_964390455.1 uncultured Methyloceanibacter sp.
CGAGCCGCTTCAGCACGGAATCGCAGAAGCGCCGCGTCGGGCGATAGACGCTGTCGGTGACGAGGATCTCGTCGCCGGCAGAGACGAAGGCGAAGAGAGCCGTCGCAATCGCCGAGAGCCCCGACGGCGTGAGCCGCGTGCGGTATCCGCCCTCGAGCTCGGCGAGCGCTTCCTCGAGCGCGCTGACCGTCGGCGTGCCGAGGCGCCCATAGCTGTACGCCTGATCCTCGGCCTCGAGACCATCGAGCGTCGGAAAGATCACGGTGGAACCGCGATAGACCGGCGTGTTGACAAAGCCGTGCTGACGCGAGGGGTCGCGCCCGGCATGCGCGAGCCGGGTTCGGTCTGATTGCTTCCTGGTGCGTTTGCTCATCGCGCTCGGCGCCCCGGAGGGCCCTAGGCCGGTCCGGTCTCGATGGGAAGGCTCTGATCGGCACCCCACTCGGACCACGACCCGTCATAGACGGCGGTCTTGCGATGCCCGATCTCGGCGAGCGCGAGCGCAAGAATGCCGGCGGTAATGCCCGAGCCGCAACTCGTCACGACCGGCTTGGCGAGGTCCACGCCAGCAGCCTCGAACAGACGTTCGATCTCACGCGGCGATTTGAGCGTGCCGTCTTTGTTGAGCAGCTTGGCGTAGGGGAGATTGTGCGCGCCGGGGATGTGCCCCGAGCGAAGCCCGGGGCGGGGCTCAGGCGCCTTCCCGGCAAAGCGTTCGGCCGACCGCGCATCGACCATCTCCGCCGATTTGTCCTTGAGCAGCGCCTTGATGTCGGAAGCGTCGCGGACGAGGTCCAAATTGCGTCTTGCGGTGAAGTGCCGCGGCGTCCGGGGTCTCGGCTCGCCGTTTTCGAGCGGCAATCCCTCGCGCTTCCATTTCGGCAGCCCGCCATTGAGCACGCTCACGTCCTCGACGCCCATGACCCGGAACGTCCACCACACGCGCGCGGCGCTATAGAGTCCTTGCTGATCGTAGACGACGATGCGCGAGCCATCGCCGACGCCCATGCTGCGCATGCGCGACGAGAACTTTTCCGGCGGCGGCAGCATATGCGGCAGGCTGCTCTTGGTGTCGGCGATCTCGTCGATGTCGAAGAAGATGGCGCCGGGAATATGCTCGGCGAGGTATTCGCTGCGCGCGTCCCCTTCGCCCGGCATGCGCCAGGAGGCGTCGATGATGACGAGGTCGGGCGCATCGAGCTCGCGGGCGAGTTCGTCCGTCTCCGTCATCCATGTCTTCGTCTGCAACACAGCGAACCTCCCGATTCAAACTTAGACAAACACGCGTGGGCAGGCCGGCTGGCCTTGGTCGAGCCATCTTGGCACTGGCAAGCCCTTCTCGCGCAGGAATGTGGGGTTGAACAGCCGGCTTTGGTAGCGGGTGCCGTAATCGCACAGTACGGTGACGATCGTATGGCCCGGACCGAGATCGCGGGCGAGGCGAATGGCGCCGGCGACATTGATGCCGCTCGATCCGCCGAGGCACAGGCCCTCCTCGCTCAGAAGGTCGAAGACGATGGGAAGGGCTTCCGCATCCGGGATTTGGTAGGCCTCGTCGATCACAGCACCTTCGAGATTCTTGGTGATGCGGCCCTGGCCGATGCCCTCGGTGATGGAGCTGCCTTCGGACTTGAGCTCGCCGTGCTTGTAATAGTTGTACAGCGCGGCGCCCATCGGATCGGCGAGCCCGATCACAACATCGGGATTGTGGTCCTTGAGGCCCATCGACACGCCGGCAAGGGTGCCGCCGGTTCCGACCGCGCAGATAAACCCGTCAACCTTGCCGTTGAGATCGGTCCAGATTTCCTCAGCCGTCGTCTCGATATGGCCCTGCCGGTTGGCGACGTTGTCGAATTGGTTGGCCCACACCGCGCCATGCGGCTCGGTGCGGCTGAGCGCCTCGGCGAGCCGGCCCGAATATTTCACGTAGTTGTTGGGGTCTTTGTAGGGGACCGCGGGGACTTCGATCAGCTCGGCGCCGGCGAGGCGGAGCATCTCCTTCTTCTCGTCGGACTGCGTCTCGGGGATGACGATGACGGTCTTCAAGCCGAGCGCGTTGCCGACGAGCGCAAGCCCGATCCCGGTATTGCCCGCCGTGCCCTCGACCACGGTGCCGCCCGGCTGAAGCTTTCCCGATGCAAGCGCGTCGCGGATGATGAAGAGTGCGGCGCGGTCCTTGACCGACTGGCCGGGATTCATGAACTCGGCCTTGCCGAGGATGGTGCAGCCCGTCTCCTCCGACGCACGCTTGAGCTTGATGAGCGGGGTGTTGCCGATCGCCTCGATGATGCCGTTGCGGATGGTCACTTGAGGGCCTTCAGGTCCTTGGGGTCCAAGGCAAACTAATGAGCGGGAGGAATGCCTGCAAGGCACGGAAATAGCGGCAAAGCACCGGTCCGAGCCAAGGTATTCGCCTCTGAGGCCATGCTTCAGAATGGAATTTGCGCCTTCGCCCAACACTGAAAAGCCGTTTCTCCTCTACGGCTTCCGGTTGTATCCTGAGAAGTAGCAAAGCCATGGCGCGCAAGGCAAATCGGACCGGCAAATCGAAGGGCGTGAGCGACGCCGCGCCCGCGCCAACGGCGGAGAAGCAACCCGAACCTTCACCGAGCACCAAGAAATTCGCCGGCAAGGCGCACGACCTCGAGGCTTTGCGCGAAGCCGTCGTCGATGCCGCTAGCGTCAGTGCAGGCCTTTGGCTGAGCTATCTTTTCCTTTTCTTCTATCTCTTCATCGCCGCCGCGGCCGTCACGCATAAAGACCTCCTGTTCGAAAGCCCCGTCAAGCTGCCCTTCCTCAATGTCGAGCTGCCGCTTCTCGGCTTCTTCTGGCTCGGGCCCCTCCTGTTCCTGATCCTCCACGCCTATGTGCTTTTGCACTTTGCCCTCCTCGCCGGCAAGGTCGGCGCCTTTCACGCTGCGCTGCAGGCGCAAATCAGTGATGACGACACTCGCGCGAGGTTGCGCCGGCAGCTGCCGAGCAACATCTTCGTGCAATATCTCGCAGGCCCCAACGAAGTGCGGACCGGCATCGTAGGCCTCATGCTGCACGGCATCGCGTTCGTTACACTAGTGATCTTTCCGATCTTGCTGCTTGTGTTTTTCCAGCTGCAATTCCTGCCTTATCACAGCGCGATCATCACCTGGTGGCAACGCATCGCCGTTCTCATCGATGTTCTCCTGTTGTGGACGCTCTGGCCTTCAATTGCCGTCGGCGCACCCACATGGATCGGCTGGAGAGACTTTCGTCGTCCCAAGATTGCGTCCTTGGCTTTGGCGAGCCTTCTTCCGCTCTTGCTGGTCTTCATCATCGCGACTTTTCCAGGCGAATTGGAGGATAAGTTGCCTTCACTGCGGTGGGTACCGACCAAATTGCCCGAGGTGAAGATAGGAGAAACCGGCGGCGAGTTGGCTTCTGAGCCTGTCACCATCCCTCTTGAGTCATTGGGCTTGGCCTCACCGCACGAACTTCTCGTGGCGGGAGAAGTCGATCTGCTGACAAGAAAATTAGGAAGCCTATGGTCGAATCGGTTGGTGCTTCCCGGTCTCGACGTCATCGATCACGCCAAATTCGACAGCGACGCAAAGATTGATGCCTTACCCGAGACGATCTCGCTTCGCGGCCGCGATCTCAAGCGTGCCGTGTTGATCGGCGCGACGCTGAGAAACGCAGATTTCACAGGGGCCCAGCTTCAGGAAGCCGACCTAAGCGAAGCCGACCTTCGCAAAGCCAAATTCGAATGCGGCGATCCTGACGAGCAAGAGGGTTGCGCACATCTGAAGAGTGCGCGGCTGGATGGGGCGCAATTTCAGGGTGCGTCGCTCGAGAGCGCCCAGCTGCAGGGCGCGTCGCTCGATCTTGCACAGCTGCAGGGCGCGTCGCTCGAGAGCGCCCAGCTGCAGGGCGCGTCGCTCCATGGCGCGCAGCTGCAGGGTGCGTGGCTCAGCGAGGCCGCGCTGCAGGGTGCGTCGCTCAGGGCGGCGGGGCTGCAGGGTGCGTTGCTCTATGGAGCCCATCTGCAAGGTGCGTCGCTCAGGGGGGCGGGGCTGCAGGGTGCGTCGCTCAATGGCGCGGAGCTGCAAGGGGCGTCGCTCAATCACGCGCGACTGCAGGGCGCGTCTCTCTTAGCAACGAACTTGCAAGCTGCGTTGCTCGATCATGCGGGACTGCAGGGTGCCGATCTCGATTCCGCCGACCTAAACCTTGCCTCGCTCGAATCTGTGTCAGTGTGGAGAAGCAACCTGGAGGATGCCGAAGGAGTGGAGGGCGCCTTTATCGTGAGACCCTTAACCGATCAGGGCTATTGGTCGACCGATTCATTCACGATGCTGAGAGCGAGGATCGAGTCAGAAGTCCCAAAGAGGAGTAACCGCGACTATGCCTGGTTCGAATTATACGAGGGAAACAACCGCGACGATGCATTGAAGTGGCTCGCTAGACTCGATCCTGCGCAATCCTTAGAGGGCGAACAGGCGATGGCTGACGCATGGGTCAAGCAAGCGCAATTGAGTCGCTCGCGTGACGCTTACAACAAAGACCTGGCAACGGAACTGCGCGAGATCGGCTGCAATGCCGAGGGCGCGCCTTATGTCATCCGCGGATTGCTCCGAGACCTGCACGAGCGTTTCGGCACAGAAGCAGAAACTGTGTATCCAGCCGAGCTCGCCAAGGCTTTTCTTGACGAAGCCACGTGCCCAGGCGCGCGCGGGTTGTCGGAAGACGACAAGGCGGCACTACGCGCATTGCGAGACAGTGCGCCGCAAGCATCGCAAACTCCGCCTGCGGCACCGACAGACGGCGCAACGCCGCCATCGCCCTAATACAGCGACACGCTCTCGACGGCGCGAGCGACCTTTTCGGCAGGCCAGGGCGAGGCAACGCCGGGCGGATCGAGAGGCGCGGGGAGGTCGGGCGAGGGGAGGTCGGTCCCTTGGCCCGACCCTGACAGCGCGATGCTCCCGCCCTGGGTCGTGACGGTGATCTCGCCCGCGATCAGGAACACTCCATATCGCCCATCGATCGGTCCGCCCCAGAACTCCGTGCCGCGCACCCCGATCTGGGCAACCGGCGTCACGACCAAAATATTCCTGTCCTTGAGGTTCACCATGCGGCCCGTGGCGAAACGAAAAGCCCCCGCCGCCGCCTGCAAAACGGTCTCGCCGATGCCGCTCTCGGGCTCATAGACGTAGCGATCGATGACGAGGAGCGCATTCTCGCCGAGCGTCAGCACCGTGTTGTCACGAAAGGTGACTTGCAGCCGCGCGCCGGCCCCTGTCCTAAGCTCGTCCTTCATGTGGACAGGCGTGCCGATCACTGCCGCCGAAGCACCCGAGACCGAGATCACCTGCACCTCGTTCTGCACCTTGTTCACGCGGCCGACAGGCTCGGCGCTGTCAGTGCCGGCCGCCCGTGCGAGAGGGCCGGCGAGAAGGACCGCGAGGATGGCCAAGACACCAAGGCTAGGGGTGGGTACCGGGGACGCGGGCGCGTGGCTGTGTTGGCTGAAGCATCTCATGGGTTCGACGGGGGAGGCGGGGCGGGTTCGAGCTGCATGCGGAGCTTCATAGCCGAGATACGGGCGGAACGGGACGGGGGTTGCAACAGGGGAGCGGCTTGGGGTAGCAGCCGGGGAATCCGCCGTGCTATAGACCCCGGTCGAAAATAGCGCGGTCGGGCGGCCTTTCACGCGGGCGTGGTGGAACTGGTAGACACGCCAGATTTAGGTTCTGGTGGCTTCGGCCGTGGGGGTTCAACTCCCTCCGCCCGCACCAAGCTTGAGAGGCCGCAAGTTCCCTATCCGCGGCGGGGGCGAGAGAGAAGGCGAGTTGAATATGAATGTCACCGAGACGACGACCGAGGGCTTGCGGCGCCAGTTGAAGGTCGTGATTGGCGCCGACGAGCTTGAACGGCGCCTCTCAGCCCGGCTCGACGAGCTCAAGGGCAAGGCCAAGATCAAGGGCTTCCGCCCCGGTCACGTGCCGAAGGCGCATTTGCGTAAGGTCTTTGGCCGCTCGGTGATGGCCGAAGTGGTGCAGCAGGCGGTCGCCGAGACGAGCCGCGAGGCGCTGTCGCAGCGCGAGGAGCGGCCCGCTTTCCAGCCGACCGTGGGCCTGCCACAGGACGCGGCGGAGATCGACAAGATCTTCTCTGGCGCAAGCGACCTCGCCTATACGCTCTCCTTCGAGGTCTTGCCCCAAATCGAGCTAATGGATTTCGGCAAGCTCGCCTTGCAGAAGCCCGTCGCGGCCGTGACCGAAGCCGATATCGAGAAGGCTCTCGACCGCATCCGTGCCGCCAATTTGCGCTACAAGCCGAAAGACGGCGCCGCGCAGAGCGGCGACCGGCTGACCATCGATTTCACCGGTTCGATCGACGGGGCGCCGTTCGAGGGCGGTTCGACCGAAGACGCTCCCATCGTGCTCGGGAGCGGCAACTTCATTCCGGGTTTCGAGGAGGGGC
>CAYMJW010000135.1:0-6453 GCA_964390455.1 uncultured Methyloceanibacter sp.
TCACCGCGAGCGCCAAAATGCGCTCGCGTGCTCTCCCACAAGGGGAGAGCGGGAGTTTGTTGCGCGGCAAGCCGTCATCCTGAGGTGCAGGCAGGCGCCGGAATGACGCGTGGTTGTTTGCGGCTAAGCGTGGCCGGAGTCGTTGACGAGGCGGATCGGATCGATGCCGAGCTTGCCCAGCGCCCGCAGATATTTGCGGTCCACTTCGGGATCGAAGATGAGCTCGGGATCGGCCGCGCAATTGAGCCAGCCATTGGCATGGATCTCGCTTTCGAGCTGCCCTGGCGCCCAGCCCGCGTAGCCGAGCGCAAGCAGCGCCTTGTCGGGGCCGAAGCCTTTGGCGATGTCGCGCAGGATGTCGATGGTGGCGGTGAGGCAGACGCTCTCGTCGATCGGCAGCGTGCTTTCCGCCTTGAAGTAGTCGGCGCTGTGCAGCACGAAGCCGCGCCCGGTCTCGACCGGTCCGCCGAGATGCACGGCCATGGCGTGAAGCCCTGCGGGGAGGCTGATGCGGTCCTGCGCCGGAACGATGTTGAGCTGCTCCAGAAGCTCGGTGAAGCTGATATTCGGCGCGCGCTGGTTGATGATGATGCCCATGGCGCCGTCGGCGGAATGGGCGCAGAGATAGATCACCGACCGCGCAAAGCGCGGATCGCCCATGGCCGGCATGGCGATGAGCAATTGGCCGTCGAGATAGCCGGCGCCCTTCGGGCGATTTGGTTTGCTTCGAGCTGGCATAGGTCAAGAGTACAGGAGTTCCGCCGCTTTGGAAGAGGGTCGTGCGCGACTAAAGGGCAGCGGTTGGTTTTCGCCGCGTCGCGCTCACAAAAGAGTGAGGACTTTTGTCTGCCTTGACGTCGCCTCGCTTAGTCCCTGCCGCTAAAGTCGTCGCCGAATCACGCCCCGCAAGGACCCAGCATGCGATCGCACTTCTGGCAAAGATGGCTGTGCACCGCGCTCATGGCAATTGCTGCGGCCTTTGCCGCGGGCGGTGTCGCCTTCGCGGCGGAGGCAGCCGCCGCTGCTTGGACGGCCTCCACCAATTCCAAGGTGAGGCTCGTTGCGGGCACGGCCGATGACGGCGGGCGACTCCTCGCCGGCGTCGAGCTTCGCATGGACGAGGGTTGGAAGACCTATTGGCGGAACCCCGGCGACTCGGGCGTGCCGCCGAGCTTCGATTGGACAGGGTCGAAGAATCTGAAAAGCGCCGAGGTGCTCTATCCCACGCCGCATCGTTTTGACGATGCCGGCGGCACGGCGATCGGCTATGGCGAAGACGTGCTGTTTCCGGTCAGGCTCACGCCCGAACGCGACGGCGAGCCGATCGAGCTCAAGCTCGCTTTCTCTTATGGCCTGTGCAAGGACCTCTGTATCCCGAACGAGGTGAGCTTGAGCATTACGCTCCCTGCCGATGCGGGCCAAGGCGAAGCGCTCCTGCTCGATGCCGCTTTGGCGCAGGTGCCGAAGCCTGCGACCGCCGGCCTCTTGCCCGCGATCGGCAGCGTCGAAGTAAAGCTTGATGGCGAAGCACCGGGACTTGAGGTCGATGCGGTCTTTGCTCCGGGCGCGACCGGGACCGATCTCCTCATCGATGGCGGCGACGTGTTCGTACCGGCTCCCGCATCCCTAGGCGCGCCCGTTGACGGGAAGCAGCGTTTCGCCGTCCCGTTCGCTTCGCCGGCGGAAGCGCAAGCGATCAAGGGCAAGACCTTGCGGCTGACGCTCGTCTCGGACCAAGGTTCGACCGAGACGATGTGGAAGGCGGAGTAGCGCCCCGGCACGGCGTCCGCGCTTGGCCGCAAGCGGCCAAACCGCTATGGTTCGCGCCACCGACCCGATGGAAGTGCAAGGAGAGTATCGATGACCATTGCCGTAGGAGACCGCCTGCCTGACGCCACGTTCAGGGTCATGGGCCCCGATGGAACAAAGCCAATGACCACGCGCGAGGTGTTCAGCGGCAAGAAGGTGGTGCTGTTCGCGGTGCCGGGCGCCTTCACTCCGACCTGTCATCTCAAGCACCTCCCGGGCTTCATCGAGAGGGCTTCAGAGTTCAAGAAGCACGGCATCGATACGGTGGCTTGCGTCGCCGTGAACGATCCGTTCGTGCTCTCAGCCTGGGAGGAGAATTCCGGCGGCAAGGGCAAGGTGCTGTTCCTGTCCGATGCCAATGCCGAGTTCACCAAGAAGATCGGCATGGATTTCGACGGAAGCGGGGAGGGCCTCGGCGCCCGCTCGAAGCGCTACGCGGCGCTGGTCGATGACGGCGTGGTGAAGATCTTTAATCTCGAAGAGTCGCCGGCCGTGGCCATTGAAAGCACCGCCGAAAAAATCCTCGAAGCTCTATAGCACGGCGAGCGGCAACCACGTCATTCCGGCGCAAGCCGGAATCCAGGGCCGCCAGCGCAGCGCTTGTTGCTCCTGGACCCCGGCTTTCGCCGGGGTGACGATATCACCCGGAAACGCCTCACTCGGACCCTCAGCCGCGCGTCGCGAGGAACGGCGCCATGCCTTCACGCGCGAGCTCGTCAGCGCGCTCGTTCGCGTCATGGCCGACATGGCCCTTGACCCAATGCCAGCGGACCTCGTGACGGGCTGAGGCCTTCTCCAGCCGCTCCCACAGCTCGACGTTCTTGACCGGCTTCCGGTCCGCCGTGCGCCAGCCGTTCTTCTTCCAGCCTTTGATCCAGCTCGTGATGCCGCCGCGGAGATAGTTGGAGTCGGTGTAAAGATCGACCTCCGACGGCGCCTTCAGGGATTCGAGCGCAACGATCGCCGCCATCAGCTCCATGCGGTTGTTGGTGGTGAGCGCCTCGCCGCCGGTTAGCTCCTTGCGATGCGCGCCAGACTCGAGGATCACGCCCCAGCCGCCGGGCCCCGGATTGCCGGAACAGGCGCCGTCGGTATGGATCGTGACCTTGGGCCGGCCCGCCATGCTCAAGCCTCCTTCAGCCCGTACTCGCGCGTCGACTTCACGCGCTGATGGAACCTGAGCTTGCGCAGATATTCGTTGGGGTCCTTGGTCTTCACCAGCGCGCCCGCGTCGGTGTTGATGAGATCGTAGGTGCGGGTCAAGAGGAAGCGAAGCGCCGCCCCGCGCGCGAGCGTCGGCAAACGATCGAGCTCGGCGCGGGTGAGGGGGCGCACCTTCTCGTAAGCTTCGAGCAGCGCGCGGGCCTTGGTGACGTTGAAGCTGCCGTCCGTCTCGAAGCACCAGGCATTGAGGCAGACGGCGACGTCGTAGGCGAGCATGTCGTTGCAGGCGAAATAGAAATCGATCAGGCCCGAGATCTTGTCGCCGAGGAAGAAGACATTGTCGGGAAAGAGATCGGCATGAATGACCCCTTGCGGCAGATCGTTCGGCCAGTGTCCTTCGAGGTGCTTAAGCTCCTTGTCGATGACACCCGAGAGCCCTTTGGCGACCCTGTCGGCGTCCCCGCCGATCGTCGCGAACAAGGCCTGCCACCCGGACAAAGACAGGCTGTTTGCCCGGGTCATGGGAAAGTCGCGGCCCGCCAGATGAAAGCGCGCGAGCGCGTCGCCGAGCCCCGCGCAATGCTCGATCGACGGCCGGCGCACCCAAAGCCCGTCGAGAAAGGTGATGAGCGCCGCAGGCCGCCCCGCCAGCTCCTTCAGCGTGCGGCCCTCGCGGTCGCTGACAGGAAGCGGGCAGGTGATACCGCGCGCGGCGAGATGCTGCATCAAGGCGAGAAAGTAGGGGAGGTCCTCAGCTCTCACCCGCTTCTCGTAGAGCGTGAGGATGAAGCGCCCGCTCTCGGTATGAACGAGATAGTTGGAATTCTCCACGCCCTCGGCGATGCCCTTGAACGAGGTCAAAGCGCCGATGCTGTAGCTTCCAATGAAGGCCTCGAGCTCTTCGTCGGAGACGTCGGTATAGACGGCCATCTAGAGCGCCGGCATCTCTCTGAGCTCGCGCGGAAGCTTGAAGGCGATGCTTTCTTCAGCCGTGGTCACGGTCTCGACCGTCACCTCGAAGCGCGTCCTGAAGGCGTCGATGATCTCGTCCACCAGCACTTCGGGCGCTGACGCTCCCGCCGTCACCCCGAGCCGCGAGATTCCCGCAAACGAATCCCAGTCGATCTCGGCCGCGCGCTGGATCAAGACCGCCGAGGGGCAGCCCGCCCGCTCAGCCACCTCGACCAGCCGGACCGAGTTCGAGCTGTTCGGCGCGCCGATCACGATCATGCGCTCGCAAGCGGGCGCGATCCGTTTCACGGCGTCCTGGCGATTGGTCGTGGCGTAGCAGATATCGTCCTTGTGCGAGGTGACGATGCGCGGGAAGCGCGCCTTGAGCACGTTCAGGATCTCCTTGGTGTCATCGACCGAGAGCGTGGTCTGGGTAATCACCGCGAGCCGGTCGGGGTCGCGCGGAACGAAGGCTCGCGCATCCTCCACCGTCTCGATCAGGATCACCGCGCCTTCCGGCAATTGGCCGGTGGTGCCGACGACCTCGGCATGGCCGCCATGGCCGATCAAGAGGATCTGGCGCCCCTCGCGGAACTGGCGCTCGGCCTCGACATGCACCTTGGAGACGAGCGGGCAGGTGGCATCGAGATAAAACAGGTTCCGGGCGCGCGCCGCCGCCGGCACCGCCTTCGGCACGCCATGCGCCGAGAACACAATTGGCGCGCCGGTATCCGGGATTTCGTCCAATTCTTCGACGAAGATGGCGCCCTTGGCCTTGAGGGTCTCGACCACATAGCGGTTATGGACGATTTCATGGCGCACATAGACGGGCGCGCCGTATTTGGCGAGCGCAAGCTCGACGATCTGGATCGCGCGGTCGACGCCGGCGCAGAAGCCGCGGGGCGCCGCGAGATAGAGCGTGAGCGAAGGACGGTCGGAAGCCCGTCCATTGGCCTTGGAGATACCGGTCATCGTCGTCCCGGAAGATGCGTCAGTCTGACTTCAGGCGGGCTTAGTCTGGCCTTGTCGCGCCTGCCCGCCGGGGCTAGTTTGCGCGCGAAAGTTCGAGACCGGCAACCCGCGAAATTTCGAAACACGTGCCAGATCGAGCGGCATATCAGGCGGGCGAGCCTGGCATGTCAAGCCGAGGACGGGGTCAGGTGAGGCGTACCGACGCGCGATCGTGGCTGAGAGGATGCGCCCTTGCCGGGCTCGTCGCCGCCCCGGTTCTCCTCTCCGGCTGTTCCGTGCCCCGCTTTTCCAACCCGTTCGGCTCCGATGACGACGAGGGTTCCGCCCCTCCCTCGACCAGCATGCTCGAGACCGCCAAGGTCGACGTGGCGAGCCTGCCCGCGGGCTACAGCGCCAATTGCCCGCAAGTGGTCGCCTGGCCGCGGGACCGGCTGCTGACGATCTACCAGCCCGACCATATCGGCGACACCAACTTCGTCGTGCATCGGGGCGAGATCACCAAGATGTCGCGGGAGTGCCAAATCCTCGCCGATCGCGTGGTGGTCAAATACGGCTTTGCCGGCCGCGTCCTGCTCGGGCCCAAGGGTGGCGCGGGTCCGGTCAATTTCGGCGTGAGCGTCCGTGTGGCCGGCGCCCAGCAGAACACTCTGGCAACAGACAAGATGAAGGTCTCGACCACGATCCCGCCGGGGGGCCCTGCCGGCTATTTCTCCATTGTCCGGGAAATCGCCTTTCCGATCACGGTCGGGACAAGGCCGCAAGACTACAAGCTCTTCGTCGCCTTCGACCGGAACGTCGCCGGGGCAGGCTAAGGCTGCCTCCTTTTTTCATAGTCATGCCCAAATTTGATCGCGCGGCCTTGCTACGAATCCGCAAGTTCCGCGTTTATGAGGCGGGACTTGCGTGCGTAACGGGGGATCAGTCGGTGCGTGACCTTTATCGAATCCTTGGCATCGGCCGGGGTGCGGCCCGGGACGAAATCCACAAGGCCTACCGGCGCAAGGCCAAGGCCTCCCACCCCGACAGCGGCGGCTCGGTCGGCGCCTTCGGCGAGCTTGCCACCGCCTATGCCGTTCTCTCCAACCCGAACTGCCGCGAGCGCTACGACCAGACCGGAGAGGTCGACGTGCCGCGTCCCAACAATTTCGACGCAAGCGCGGTCGAGGTCATCGCCCAGAAGCTCGGGCTGATCATCCATGCCGAACAGGACATGACCGGCATGGATATCGGCGCTCTGATAGAGGCAGCCATCCGCGAGGATATGGCCGAGCGCCGGGCCAATGTCGCGAGCCAGAGGCGCGCGATCGACCGCGCCGCGCGCTTAAGGTCGCGGATCAGGCGCAAGGCGAACGGCCATGACAACATGCTGGCGAGAGTGCTCGACTGGCACGAAACCTCGACAAGATTGCAGATCGACAAGAACGAGGCAGCCGTCGCCTCGATGGAACGGGCGCTCGAGATCCTGAAGGACTACTCGTTCGCCGAGGATCTCCCGCGCGAGGGCGGCGGCGAGGTGTCGGATGCCTTGAACGATGCGCTTCACTCGCTGGATCAGCT
>CAYMJW010000136.1:0-5137 GCA_964390455.1 uncultured Methyloceanibacter sp.
CCGCGGCGTCCGCGCCGCCGCCGCCTTTTTCGCGGTCCGCCTTCGTCACGCGCGCCTTCTTCGCGTGGGCCTGCGGCGTGGTCTTCGCTGGTTTGCTCTTCGGCTTCGCTTTCGGTTTCCGACTCCTCGTCGAAATCCTCGTCGTCGTCTTCCGACATGGGAATAAGCGGCACAGGCTGCGATGCCAGCAGCGCCTTCGCCGCTTCGACCGTGTGCACCTGTTCGCCGCGATCGATGACGAAGGAAATCTGGCCCGAAACCGTCGGATCGGTCGTTATCGTCAGGGTGACGCGGAAACGCTCTTCCAGGCTGCGCAGATGCGCGCGTTTGTGGTTGAGTACGTAGATCGCCACCTCGGCCCGCGTGCGGACGATGAGGTTATGCGTGGCGCTCTTGATGAGCGTTTCCTCCAGCGAGCGCAGGAGTTGCAACGCCACCGAGGCCACGGAACGCACATGGCCCGTGCCGCCGCAGGCCGGGCATTTTTCCGTCGAGCTTTCCAGCACGCTGGTGCGGATGCGCTGACGCGACATCTCCAGCAGGCCGAAATGCGAGATGCCGCCGACCTGGATGCGGGCGCGGTCATGCTTGAGGCATTCCTTCATCCGCCGCTCGACCGACCGGTTGTTGCGCTTCTCCTCCATGTCGATGAAGTCGATGACGATCAGGCCCGCCAGATCGCGCATGCGCAACTGGCGAGAAATTTCCTCAGCCGCTTCCATGTTGGTCTTAAGCGCAGTGTCCTCGATGTGATGCTCGCGCGTGGCGCGGCCGGAGTTCACGTCGATGGCGACCAGCGCTTCCGCCTGATTGATGACGATGTAACCGCCCGAGCGCAGTTGCACGGTGGGCGAGAACATCGCGTCGAGCTGGCTCTCGATGCCGTAACGGGTGAAGAGCGGCTGCAGATCCTTGTAAGGTTTCACGTTCTTCGCATGGCTGGGCATCAGCATGCGCATGAAATCCTTGGCTTCCTTGTAAGACTCGTCGCCGGAGACGATGACCTCGTCGATGTCCTTGTTGTAGAGGTCGCGGATCGAGCGCTTGACCAGCGAGCCTTCCTCATAGACGAGCTTGGGCGCGGTGGATTTCAGGGTGAGATCACGCACCGTTTCCCACAGCCGCAGCAAATATTCGAAGTCGCGCTTTACTTCCGTTTTGGTGCGGTTCGCGCCGGCGGTGCGCAGAATCACGCCCATGCCTTCCGGCACTTCCAATTCCTGGGCGATTTCCTTGAGCTTCTTGCGGTCGGTGGAGTCGGTGATCTTGCGGCTGATGCCGCCGCCGCGCGCGGTGTTCGGCATCAACACCGAATACCGCCCGGCGAGCGAGAGATACGTGGTGAGCGCCGCGCCTTTTGTGCCGCGTTCTTCCTTCACCACCTGCACCAGCATCACTTGCCGGCGCTTGATGACTTCCTGAATTTTGTATTGGCGCCGCCCGCGCGGCATGCGCTCGGGCATTTCCTCCATGGCGTCAGCGCCGCCGACCGATTCGACCACAGGCTCTTCGTGCTCACCGTTCTCGCCGCCGTGGGGGGAGTGATGAGCGTGATCGGGCGCGCCGTTGCCGTCCGCGGGCGCCTCACCGTGGTTTTCCTGTGCCTCGGTGGACTCGGCCTGCTGGATCATGCCGATCGGTTCGTTCGGCGTCAGCTCAGCCGAGGCGAGATGCTCGGGCGTGGAGGCCTCATCGTCAGCGGCGGGCGGGTTTTCGTGGGATTGCTGTTCCGCGGCGGGTTCAGACGCGGCGCTTTCGAACTGCGCGTCCATCTCCGCCTCGTTTGAAGCGGTGCCTTCGGTGCTCTCGGTAGCTGCGACGTTCCCGTCAACGGGCTCGCTTTTGATCGTTTCGTGCCGGCGGTGAGCGCCGCGATGGCGGCCGCGCCGCCCGGCGCGGCTGTCGGCTTCCACGTCGGCTGCGCGGGCCGCGCGCTCGTCTTCTTCGATCAGCGCCTGCCGGTCAGCAATCGGGATCTGATAATAGTCAGGGTGGATTTCGCTGAAGGCAAGGAAGCCGTGGCGGTTGCCGCCGTAATCCACGAAGGCCGCCTGGAGCGACGGCTCCACGCGGGTCACCTTGGCGAGATAAATATTTCCGCGAAGCTGTTTACGGTTGGCGGACTCGAAGTCGAATTCCTCGACACGATTGCCGCGCAGAACGACCACCCGAGTTTCCTCCGGATGGGTCGCGTCGATGAGCATTTTGTTGGCCATTGATTCTTCTCACAGCGGCAAGCCGGCTCGCTAGCGCCCAATGACGCAATGGGGCGGCGGAGGGCGGCGCCAAGCGCGGGTTGCCTGATTTTTGATTGGGATGCGGGACGCAAAGGCCGGCGAAGGGTGCGCCTGCCGGCACAACATCGCGCGGTACCGCGGTCTGTCCGCAGCGGCGATGGAGCCGGATTTTGACGCACATATTGGCCATGACCTTGGGCCCGTAACGAACGGCAGCAGCGAAGCGCCGCCGTGGTTTCTCGGCGCTAACGGTCGGCGGCGATACACACCGCCACGCTTGGCATTTGCCTCGCGCACGATCCGGCTGTTCAACAAGGGCATCGGCGGCGGGCCAATAGTCTGGCCCGTTAGCGTCCAACCGTTTCGCTCTTCCCGATCGAGAACGAACCCGGGAGTGGACGTGCCGGATGCCCGAACGCGGGACAACCGGAACTTGGTAAACCATCAGCGTATCTGTCTTACGGCTGCTTAGGGGCGATAGCAAGCACGCTGTCATGGTGCCGACCGGGTTTGGGCGCAGGGCGGTGCCGGGTGTTAAGTTCCGATTCACCACGGCCTCCTAATGGAGTAAGGAAGGCCTCGGAGGGCCAGGATCGGTGTCTATGCGCGCGACAAGCGTGGTTTCCTGGATACTCGGGGCGGCGTTGCTGACGGGTCTTGGCCCGGTGCTGCTTGCCGGGGCAACCCCTGTTACCCTGCCGCCCGGTGCGTTCCCGGTTGCCACCGATTTTCGCATCGGCGGCGATGACAGCCAGACTCGCTTTGTCGTCGACCTCAGCCAAAAAATAGATCTGCGTGCTTTCACGCTCGCCGACCCGTACCGTGTCGTGATCGACCTGCCGCAGACGGTGTTCCAGCTCAAACCAAAGGCAGGCGAGAGCGGGCGGGGCCTGATCAAGGCCTTTCGATTCGGCCTGGTGATGCAGGGCGGCTCGCGTATCGTGCTGGATCTCGCAAAGCCTGCGCGGATCGAAAAGGCCTTCGTGCTCGATGTGGCGGATGGCCAGCCCGCGCGGCTCGTGATCGATCTTGCAGAGATCGATCGCGATTCCTTCCTGCGCGCCATCGCCCTCGACAATCGTACGTCCACGCCGCGCGCCAAAGCGCCGGCACCGGAAGTGTCAGCCAAACCCAGTGCGGATCCGCGGCCTCTGATCGTCCTTGACCCGGGCCATGGCGGCATCGACAACGGCACGCATGCGGCCAGTGGAGAAAACGAGAAGACCATCGTGCTCGATTTTGCGCTCATGCTGCGCGACAAAATCGAAGAGCGAGGCAAATATCGCGTCGCGATGACGCGATCCGACGACGTTTTTATACCCTTGGCGGAAAGGGTGCGGCTTGCGCGCATGCGGCAGGCGTCGCTGTTCATTTCAATCCATGCCGACGCACTTGCCCGTGGCGAGGGCGATGCACAGGGCCTGGCCGTCTACACGCTTTCGGAAACGGCGTCAGACGCCGAAGCGGCACGGCTCGCCGAAGCGGAGAATAGGGTTGACGTCATCGCCGGAGTGGACCTGTCCCATGAGCCCGGCGATGTGGCCGATATTCTGATCGACCTGGCGCAGCGTGAGACGAAGACCTTTTCCGTGCAATTCGCGCGCACGCTGGCCGGGGAGATGAAAAACGCGGCCCGTTTGCATAAGAATCCGCTGAAGTCGGCGGGCTTTCGGGTATTGAGGGCGGCCGACGTGCCTTCGGTTCTGGTTGAGCTCGGCTTCGTCTCAAACCAACAGGACCTCAAACAGTTGACGTCGCAAGCGTGGCGGTCCCGGACCGCGGATGCCATTGTGCAGGCTGTGGATACCTATTTCAGCACGCGAACCGCCACCGCGGCCCAGCCGCCCACAAAGACGCCATGACCTGCCATCAGCCTCAGTTTCAACATAAAACGGCGCGACCACAGGGGGCCTTCGACGAGGCCACAAGCTGCCGTTTCGACACGCCACCGACGGATTTTGGACGATGAGGCTGACACTCCGTTTCCTCGGGCTTTTGTTCACGGCGGGGACCATTCTGTTTCTGGTCGGCGTGGCCGCGGCCGCAGGCTTGATGTGGCATTTTTCCAAGGACCTGCCCGACTATTCTCAATTGCGGGACTATGAACCTCCCGTCATGACCCGTGTGCATGCGGCGGACGGTTCGCTGGTCGCGGAATACGCGACTCAGCGCCGACTCTATATCCCGATCCAGGCGGTGCCGAAGCTGGTCATCAACGCCTTCCTCGCAGCGGAAGATAAGAATTTTTACGAGCATGGCGGTTTGGATTTTGCGGGAATCACCCGCGCGGCGGTGATCTATTTCCAGAATTACGGCAGCAACCGCCGCCCGCAGGGCGCCTCCACCATCACCCAGCAGGTCGCCAAGAACTTCCTGCTGACCAACGAAGTCTCCTTCGAGCGCAAGGCCAAGGAGGCGCTGCTGGCGCTGAAAATCGAGCGCGCCTATTCCAAGGACAAGATTCTCGAACTCTATCTCAACGAGATCTATCTCGGCCTCGGCGCCTACGGTATCGCCGCGGCGTCGCTGATCTATTTCGACAAGTCCGTGCATGAGCTGACCGTGCCGGAAGCGGCCTATCTCGCGGCGCTGCCCAAGGCTCCCAGCAATCTTGATCCCTATCGGCAGCGCGACCGCGCCATCGAACGCCGCAACTACGTGATCGATCGCATGGTCGAGAACGGTTCGGTGAGCACGAAAGACGGAGAGGTCGCGAAGAAGGCGCCGCTGCAGATCACTGCGCGTCCGACCGGCGCGCATGTCTTTGCCGCCGAATATTTCGCCGAAGAAGTGCGCCGCGAGGTTTATGCGCGCTACGGCGAAAAGAAGCTTTATGAAGGCGGGCTTTCGGTTCGCACCACGCTCGACCCCAAGCTTCAGGTGCTGGCGCGAAAGTCGCT
>CAYMJW010000136.1:5237-6434 GCA_964390455.1 uncultured Methyloceanibacter sp.
CCGCTGACGGAGAAGGACGGCAAGGTCAAGGACGGCCAATTCCGCTTGCGGCAGGTGCCGGAAGTTTCCGGCGCCATTCTGGCCATGGACCCGCTGAGCGGCCGCGTGCTCGCCATGGTGGGCGGCTTCTCTTACGATCAGAGCCAGTTCAACCGCGCCACCCAGGCGCTGCGGCAGCCGGGCTCGGCATTCAAACCGCTCGTCTACGCGACGGCTCTCGACAACGGCTACACGCCATCTTCGATTGTGCTGGACGCGCCGCTTGAGATCGAGCAAGGCCCCGGTCTGGAAACCTGGAAGCCGGAAAACTACGAAGGCAAGTTCTACGGTCCCTCCACATTGCGGTTCGGCGTCGAGCATTCGCGCAACGTCATGACCGTGCGGCTGGCGCAGGACATCGGCATGCCGCTGATCGCCGATTATGCCAAGCGTTTCGGAGTCTATGACGACCTGCCGCCTTATCTTTCATTTGCGCTCGGCGCCGGCGAAACAACGCTGCTACGCATGGTCACCGCCTATTCCATGTTCGACAACGGCGGAAAGAAGGTGAAGCCTACGCTTGTTGATCGCATTCAGGATCGATACGGCCACACGATCTATCGTCACGACGAGCGGGAATGCCGCGGTTGCGACGCCGACAAGTGGAGCGATCAGCCGGAGCCGACGCTGGTCGACCGGCGCGCGCAGGTGCTCGACCCGATGACCGCGTACCAAATCACCTCCATCATGGAGGGCGTGGTTCAACGCGGCACCGGCACGGCATTGCGCGAAGTCGGCAAGCCGATCGCCGGAAAGACCGGCACGACCAACGACGCCAAGGATGTGTGGTTCATCGCTTTTTCGCCCGATCTCGCCGTGGGCGTCTATCTCGGTTACGACAAGCCGCGCTCGCTCGGCAATGCCGCCACAGGCGGCGGACTCGCCGCGCCGATCGTGAAGAATTTCATGAAAGTGGCGCTCGCCAACAAGCCGGCGGTGCCATTCCGCGTGCCGTCGGGGATCAAGCTGGTGCGGGTCGATGCCAGGACCGGCACCCGCGCCGCGCCTGGTTCGGAGGGCGTCATCCTCGAGGCTTTCAAGCCCGGCACCGCGCCACCGGATAGTTTTTCCATTGTCGGCAGTGGCGATGAGAGCTACGGACGCAACTGGTCGGTGTCGCCGACTGACGACCGCGCCATTCGCTCCGGCACCGGCGGG
>CAYMJW010000137.1:0-1825 GCA_964390455.1 uncultured Methyloceanibacter sp.
GGTGCCCAGTCCTGGAGCCAAGGGAGAGATGTTATTGTCCTGCCAAAGATCAGTGGAGCTAGCACTACCAGGAAGGCGAGCGTCAGCAGCGCCACCGCCGCCACCAGGACATAGCCGATGGATTCAAGCCGCAGTAGCCACCATGACCGTTGCTCGCCAATGTCATAGGCGCGGTTGAGACCGATCCGCAGACTCTCAATTCCGCTGGAGGAGAAGTAGATCGCGAAGGCCACGCCGATCGTCAGAACGTCGCCGCGGGTAATGGTCAAGACGTTGTGGATCTCGCGCGCAATCGGCTCCGACACCTCGGGCGGCCACGCACCGAGCAAGAGTTGAGCGGCCTGATCGGCTAAATCCTTTGAGCCGGAAAAAAACCCGGCCAGGGACGTAACCACGATCAGGAAGGGGAACAACGCCATCAACGTCGACAGCGCAATATGACTTGCGATCGCCCAGCCGTCGGCGGCGAGGAAATGATCGTAAGCATCGATGGCGATGCGATAGGAGCGGCGAAGAAGTCTCAAGGCATTTCCCGAAAGAGAAAGTATGCGAACTTGAGATTGTCGATTGCAGTGCGATTGGCAAGGGGGCGTTGTCCGGCTTCCCCCCGGCAAGTCCACGCTTAGGCGGCTTGCACCTCGGTGAGGAAGTGCCGGACCTCGCTTTCCAGATTTTCGGCTTCAAGCCCAAGCGTGTCGGCCAGCGACTTGACGTCGGCCGCCGTGGCACGTGCATCGGTGGTGGCGCCGGCCACCCGGCTCATCGCCTCGGCACCGCTGCGCGCTTCGGAAGAGGCGCGGTTGACGCCCTCTGCAATCGCCCCGACAGCCATGGTTTGCTCTTCCACGGTGGCCGCGACGGTTGAAGCGATGGCGGACATTTCCTCGATGATGAAGTTGACCTGCTCGATTGCCTGCGCCGCGTCGGCGGCTGCCGATTGGATCGCACCGATCTGCCCGGCGATGTCTTCGGTCGCCCGCGCGGTCTGCCCGGCAAGCGATTTCACTTCCGACGCCACGACAGAGAAGCCGCGGCCGGCCTCACCGGCACGCGCCGCTTCAATGGTGGCGTTGAGCGCCAGCAGGTTAGTCTGGCCGGCAATCGCCTGAATGAGGCCGACCACCTCGCCGATGCGGGTGGCGACGGTGCCGAGCTCGGTCATCTTTTGCGCGGTGCGACCGGCTTCGGAGACCGCGCGGCTCGCGACCTCGGTGGACTTTGTCGCCTGCGATGCAATTTCGGCGATGGAAGCAGCCAGCTCTTCCACCGAGCTTGCGGCGGCCGTAACGTTGCCGGAGGCGTCCCCGACCCGCTCCTCCGCCATGCGAGCCTCGGACGAAACCGCATCCGCCGCGCTGTTGAGCTGGCTCGACGTGGATTCCAACCGTCCGGCTGCGCCGCGCACTTTCGCCAGTGCAGTATCAACGGAACGCTCGAAATGCGCGATCTTGTTGGCAATGGTTTCGCTGCGGTTCTCGCGCGCGCGGCTGGCTTCTTCCTGGGTCAAGGCCAGCCGCTGGCGTTCGATCATGGTGTCGCGGAACACAATCACCGTGCGCGCCATCACACCGATTTCGTCGCTTTCCTTGGTGGCCGGGATTTTGGCCGACGTGTCGCCGTCGGCAAGACGCTTCATTACCCCCGCAAGGCCGTTGAGCGGCCGCGTGATGCTGCGTCCGATCAACCAGCTAAAGCCCAGCCCGAACAGAACCGCCGTGCACCCGACCCAGATGATGATGCTTTTAGTGCGGCCCTGCGATCGGGCCAAAGCCTGCGACGCGAGCACGGTCGCCTGCTGCGCGGATTTGAGGATGCTGTTTGCCGA
>CAYMJW010000137.1:1925-6253 GCA_964390455.1 uncultured Methyloceanibacter sp.
TTAACAAAGCGCGAGACGATCTGGCCCGCGTCGCGCAGCCGGCGGCGTATGCCGTCGTCTTCCGTGAAACCGAGCGCTTCCTGTTCATGAACAAGTTTGCCGAAAGACTTTGCTACGGAAGCAACACGCTCGCGCAGACCCGCGATGTCTTTCTTCTCCTTCTCGGTTGCCGAATGTTCGATAGTATCGAGGCTGTCGGTCGCAAGCCGCTCACTCTCATTGAATGCGGACACCAGGCTCTGGTCGGGCTTGGAGGCGAAGTCGCGAACTGTAAGGCGCATGGTGGCGAGTGCCGCCTTGAAGTCGTTGCTCGCGTCCGAAAGCGCCGCCGCGCGTTTGACGCTGGCAAAGGCCGCCGCGACGTCAGACTCCCCCGAGGTGAAGGCGACGCCGTTTGCCAGGAAGCCCACAACCGGAATCAGCGCGAGCGCAATGATACGGGCGCGGACAGACAGCGCCTTGAGAAAAAGTCGTTTATTTACAATCATTTATCTCACATGAAATAAAGCGCGGCACATCCGCCCAAGGAAGCGAGCTAACATGCTTAAGAAACCGCAAAATGGTTAAAATGTAGGAAAATAAAGGAAAGTAATACCTCTCGGCTGTATGCCGGCGCTGCTTACTTGCGTGCCTCGCATCGGGAATGTCCGCCGCCCCGCAGGGGCCCACCCATCGACGGAGCCGTTAATGCAGCGTTTCAGCCCGGAGGCCGGGCACGATCTGATTGCCATGGCCTGGGGCGCGACCGACGCGATGGAGCAACTCCTCGCTGACGCGACTGCCAAGGTTCGCGCGCGCGTTGCCGTCGATGGCCGCACGGTGGGCCGGATTTTCGACCGCGAGCAGCGGGCCACGCACGCGCTGGCCTGGCTTGCGACCTATGTCGAGGCCATCCGGCAATTGGCTACCTATGCGGAGCGCATTCACGCGGCTGGCGGCCTGGGCGAGATCGAAGAGCTCGTCGTGCGCATCGCGCTCGGCGAATATCTTGCGCAGATTTTCGGCGGCATTCCGATGAGTCAGGGCGAGATCGCGCGTCCGGCGGATATGGGTCTCACGCGCGCCGACCTTGCGCCGCGCTTGACGGCTTTTGTCGAAACGCTGATGGCGGCAGGCAATACCATGCAGCGCCGCGCACGCCTCGTCGAGTTGCTACGTGCCCAGCCCGAGGCCGTGGCCGGCACACCCGGTCTCGACGACACGCTTGAGGCGATCCGCGACGAGATGCGCAAATTCACCGTCGGCGGCGTGATCCAGCAAGCGCAGCGCTGGCATTTGTCGAACAGCTATATTCCGCTCGAGATCATCGCGCAGATGGCAGAGCTTGGCGTCTTCGGCCTCACCATTCCGGAGGAGTTCGATGGAATGGGGTTGGGCAAGCTGCCGATGTGCGTCGTCTCAGAGGAGTTGTCGCGCGGCTATATCGGTGTTGGCTCGCTCGGCACGCGCGCGGAGCTTGCCGCTGAGTTGATCCTTCACAACGGCAACGACAAGCAGAAACATTATTGGCTGCCTAAAATCGCCGCGGGGACCACGCTGCCGGCCGCGGCTTTCACCGAACCGAATAGCGGGTCCGATCTCGCTTCGATCCGCACGCGGGCGGTGCGGCAAGGCGACGTCTATAAGATTCGCGGCGGCAAAACCTGGATCACGCACGCGGCGCGCGCCGACCTGATGCTGTTGCTGGTTCGCACCAACGCGAAGGAAGCCGGCGACCGCGGTCTTTCCATCCTGCTTGCGGAAAAACCGCGCGGCACCGACGACAAGCCGTTCCCGGCGCCCGGCATGACCGGCAACGAAATCCCCGCACTTGGATACCGCGGCATGAAGCAATACGAGATCGTCTTCGACGATTTCGAGGTGCCCATTTCCAATCTATTGGGTGACGTTGAAGGCATCGGCTTCAAGCAATTGATGATGACCTTCGAAACGGTCCGCATCCAGACCGCCGCGCGTGCGATCGGCGTGGCACAATCGGCCATGGACCAGGCGCTCGGCTATGCCGGACAACGCATGCAATTTGACAAGCCGATCGCCGATTTCCCCCGCGTTGCCGACAAGATCGCCATGATGGCGGCTGAAATCGCCATCGCCCGCCAGCTCACGTATTTCGCCGCGCGCAAGAAGGATTCCGGCGGGCGCTGCGATCTCGAAGCGGCAATGGCCAAACTGTTGGCGGCGCGGGTAGCCTGGTCGGCGGCCGACAACGCCGTGCAAATCCACGGCGCTAATGGCGTGGCGCTGGAATCCCCGGTCTCGCGCATTCTCGGCGACACCCGCGTGCTCAATATCCTCGAAGGGTCCGGCGAGATCTTGGCGCAGGTGGTGGCCCGGCACCTGCTCGACGGCGCGAATTAAGCGCTGCGGTCCGTTGCCGGAACGGCAACCGAATCCATGCATGGGCGTTGACCCCCCAGCTGGCGGAATGTCCGCCGGCTGAAGTTTTGAGGGAGCGTCCTTCATGTCCAAAGTAAAAATCCACCACGGCGAATGGGTTATGGTCTGCGACGGCGCGAAAGCGCTGCTGCTGGAAAATGTCGGCGATGAGATGTTTCCCAACCTCAAGACCAAGGAAGTGTACCAGCAGGAAGACCCGCCGACGCATGAGCAGGGCACCGACGCTCCAGGCCGCTCGTTTCAATCGGTCGGCTCCATGCGTAGCGCGATGGACCAAACCGATTGGCATGCTCAGGCGGAGGACCGGTTCCTGGAGAAGATCGCATTTCGCCTCAACGCGGCGGTCCAGACTGGCGAGACTAAGTCGTTGATCGTTGCCGCTCCACCACGTGCGCTGGGCGTGATCCGCCAGCATTATTCCTATGGCGTGCGGCACGCTCTGCGTGCGGAGATCGACAAGGATTTGGTGAAGCTTCCAGTGCACGAGATCGAAAAGCATCTGGCTGCCTAAGATATTGCGGCAGCCGGTGGGGGCATGGCCTAGCGGCGCGCGTGCTGCTAGAAAGAGGCGATCATGTCCACCCTCTTGAACAATCTCGTTCCCTTCACCATCGGCGCCGTAGCCGTCGTGCTTGTGCTCGGCCTTACCAACATGATGCGCGGGGGGCCGGCAAACACGTCGCAGAAGCTGATGCGCTTGCGCGTGCTGCTGCAATTTATTGCCGTCATCGTCATCATGGCCGCAATCTGGGCCATGGGGCGCTGAGGAAGCACGATGGTCGTCCTCAACCGCATCTATACCCGCACCGGCGATGACGGCACCACGGCGCTCGGCAGCGGCGCGCGGCGGAAGAAATACGATCTGCGCGTCGCCGCCTATGGCACACTCGATGAAGTCAACGCCGTGATCGGGCTGGTGCGGCTGCATACCGCAAGCGACAAGGTATTCGATGACGCGCTCGGGCGCGTGCAGAATGATTTGTTCGATGTGGAAGCCGAGCTTTGCTTGTCGGAAAAAGGGCCGGGCGGCGCGCGCATGACGGTCACCGACGCGCAAGTGGAATGGCTCGAAAAACAGATCGACCGTCTCAACGCCGATCTAGCCCCGCTGAAATCCTTCATCCTTCCCGGCGGCACCCCCGCCGCGTCCTATCTGCATCTCGCGCGTACCGTGTGCCGCCGCGCGGAGCGCATGATGGTGGAACTCAACGACAAGCCGGGCGAGGGGGTCGCTGCCCCCGCACTGAAATACGTCAACCGGCTATCCGATTTCCTCTTCGTCGCCGGCCGCTACGCCAATGACAAGGGTGCCCGCGACGTGTTGTGGGCGCCGGGCGCCCATCGCTGAGCATTTTCCCGGTGCATACCGCGACCTTCGCGCGTTGACCCCGCCGCGCCGCGCATCTACGTTCGCCTCATAAGCCCCTTCGGGGATGGGGAACAATGAAAATTCTGGTGCCCGTAAAACGGGTCGTCGATTTCAACGTCAAAATTCGCGTCAAGGCGGACGGCTCGGGTGTCGAGCTCGCCAACGTGAAGATGTCGATGAATCCGTTCGACGAAATCGCCGTCGAAGAGGCGATCCGGTTGAAGGAAGCTGGCAAGGCCACGGAAATCGTCGCGGTTTCGATCGGCTCCGCGCAAGCGGCCGAAACCCTCCGCACTGCCCTCGCGATGGGTGCGGACCGCGGCATCCTGGTGAAAACGGACGCGCCGGTCGAGCCGCTGGCGGTGGCGAAAATCCTCAAGGCTATTGTGGAAGCGGAGCAGCCCGGCCTCGTTATCATGGGCAAGCAGGCGATCGACGACGATTGCAATCAGACCGGGCAAATGCTGGCGGCGTTGCTCGGTTGGGCGCAGGGCACCTTCGCCTCTAAGCTCGTCATCGAAGGCTCCGATCTGCTGGTGACGCGCGAGGTCGATGGCGGCTT
>CAYMJW010000138.1:0-6157 GCA_964390455.1 uncultured Methyloceanibacter sp.
CGAGGCCGCCGAACCGCTTGCTGACGCCGTTGACCGCGAGGCTGCCCAAGTTCGGACGAGCAGAAATGCCGCCGGTCACAGCCTGTTCCATACGGTGCATGGCCGGCTTTTCCTCGTGCATCAGCACGCCAAAAAGATCACGTCTTGCCGTTGGTCTACAATTCAGGCCATAATTTGATCGGAGTCAAGCGGGGTCAAACATGACGCGTCCGCGTCGTGGCTAAAACGGTCGTTCCTCGCGAGGTAGAGGATGTCTCTTGCCAGACCAAACTTACGCGCGCGTCCGACGCGGAGCATTTCGTTTCTCTTAGGCGCAGCGCGCGTTGCGAACAGCAGAGTTTTCGGCGGCCCATGTCTTTAGAGCTTGGCCAGCAATCCGCCGTCAACCGGCATGTCGATGCCGGTGACAAATCGCGCCCTCTCCGACAACAGATACAGCGCCGCAGCCGAGACGTCGGCCGGCGTGCCGATGACGCCCAGGGGCGTTCTTGCCTCCATGGCGACGACGCGCCGCGGATCCTTGTAGATGCCGGCCGTCATCGGCGTCTGGATCGAGCCCGGGCAGATCGTGTTCGAACGGATGTTCTCGCGTGCGTACTGCATGGCGATCGACCGCGAAAAGGAAACGAGTGCGGCCTTGGAAATCTGGTAGGCGTCGGCCGGGCCGCCGTCGATGATGTTTTCCATGTTTCTCAGGGCGACGACGCTCGCGATGTGAACCATCGCGCCGCCGCCTGCTTTGCGAAGCAGTGGCAAACTCGCCCTGACCACGCGGATGGCGCCGATCAGGTTGATGTCGAGAGTTGCGGAAAAGACCGCATCATCAGCCTTCTCGACCGATCCGTCGCGCTCGAAGAAGCAAACGCCGGCGGCGTTGACCACACAATCCAAGCGTCCGTGCGCGGCGGCAATCTCGGCGAAAACCTCGCGAATGCGGGCGGCGTCGCGCAAATCTCCCTGGACGTAGTGAACGCGTTCAGATGCGGCCAGATCGGTCGGCCTGCTCTTGACGTCGAACGCGAAGACGATGGCGCCTTCGTTCAGAAGGTCTCGTGCTATCGCCAGGCCAATACCGCCGCCTGCTCCCGTTACAAACGCAACCTTGCCTTCGAAGTCGCTGCGCATGAGCTAAACCTCTTCTCGCGCGAGGTGGGGCGCCGTCGCGGAACGCGTATGCGGAAGACCACTAGATGATGAGGCGCTCGATTGTCCATATTTCAATCCGGACGCGCAGGGCCCAACGATGAGGCTGACAGGCAAGCGGGCGATCGTCACCGGTGGGGCCAACGGCATCGGCGCGGCAATCGTGGCGAGACTTGCAGCAGATGGTGCGCGCGTCGTCGTGGCCGACAAGAACCTCGCTGCCGCCAGACATCTGGCCGCCGAGCTCAACGCGCGGGGGGAGGGGGCTGTCGCAATCGAGGTCGACGTGGCCTCGTCGCAATCCGTGAGATCCATGATCGAAGCGGCCGTTGCCGATTTCGGCGGTCTTGAGGTGTTGGTAAACAACGCGGCCATCGTGCACCCGCAAGATTCAGATGCCGAGGCGACGAGCGAGGAAGCGTGGGACACGACGCTCGCCGTCAATCTCAAAAGCGTCTATCTGTGCTCGAAATTCGCGATACCTGCGATCGAGCGCAGCGGTGGCGGATCAATCATCAATATCGCGTCGATCGTCGGCCTGCTGGGCTCGTGCCCGGCTCAGATCGCCTACACCGCGAGTAAGGGAGGCATGATCGCGTTGAGCCGCGAGTTGGCCATCACGCTGGCGCGGCGCGGCATTCGGGTCAACGCGGTTTGTCCCGGCATCACGGACACTGCGATGGCCAAGTTTTTTGTCCACGACAAGGCCGCCTTCGAGCTGCGCCGCCAGCACATCCCCATGGGCCGCATGGCCGCCCCCGAGGAGGTTGCCGCAACCGTTGCGTTTCTCGCCTCCGACGATGCGAGCTACATTACCGGCGCGGCGCTGCCGGTCGACGGCGGAATGACGGGCGCCTACCTGACGCCACCCGATCCGCCCAGAGAGATATGAGGGAGCTTAGCCATGGCCTCGACTGAGAGCCGGCCAGCAAAGAGGCCCGGTACGATCACTCTGGATGAGCTGAAAACGAAGATCGGCGCGGGCGCTGTCAAGACGGTCGTCTGCGGTATGGGCGATTTGTGGGGCCGGCTCGTCGGCAAGCGACTGACGGCCAAGAGCTTCCTCGAATGCGCGCTTGGTTCCGAAGGGCTGCATGCCTCGGTCTACCTCTTCTGCACCGACATGGATATGGACCCGCGGCCCGGTTACGCGTTGACCGGTTGGGATAAAGGCTTCCAGGACTTCACCATGAAACCGGATCTCAGCACCATCCGGATGCTGCCCTGGGTGCCGGACACGGCGTTCGTGCTGTGCGACGCCATCGATCACACGAACGGCGAATTGCTGCCGATCGCCCCGCGCAACATCCTGAAGCGGCAGATTGAGCGTGCAGACTCGCTGGGGGTGACATTCAAGTGCGCCACCGAGCTCGAGTTCTTCACGTTCCGCGACACTTACGACGAAGCCTGGAACAAGCGCTATCGCGGACTGGTGCCGACCTCGCGTTACCGTGCGGACTATCACCTGCTGCAATCCACGCGCGACGAGGAGTTGATCGGCGAGGTCCGTCACGCCATGGAGGCGGCCGGCATCGAGATCGAGAACGCCAAGACGGAGTGGGGCCTGGGACAGCAGGAAATCGCGCTGCGCTACACCGGCGTGCTCGAGATGGCAGACCGGCACTTGCTCTACAAGTCGTGGGTCAAGGAGCTGTTGAGCCTTCGGGGCCTATCGGCGACGTTCATGGCCAAGCCGTTCATCGACGAGGTTGGATCGTCCTGTCACGTCCATGTCAGCATGTGGGACAAGGCGACGGGACAGCCGGCGAGCTATGATGCATCGACTGTCAGCCACATGTCGGCGCGCTTCGGCTCCTTCGTAGCGGGGTTGATCGCCGGCGGACGTGACTTCGCCTATTTCGCCGCGCCCACGATCAACTCCTACAAGCGCTTCCGAACAACGTCCTTTGCCCCCACTTCACTCGTCGTTGGAGACGACAATCGCACCTGCGGCTTCAGACTTGTCGGCCACGGTCCCTCCTTCCGCGTTGAATCCCGCATCCCCGGCGCCGATGCCAATCCCTATCTCGCCCTCGCTGGCCTCCTCGCCAGTGGATTAGACGGCATTGCCGCCGCTTTGCCGACGCCGCCGATCTATCGCGACAATGCCTACGAGAATCCGAGCCTCCCGCGTATGCCCGTCACCATGCATGAGGCCGTCACGCTGTTCGCGGCGAGCGAGGCCGTGCGCTCGGCGCTCGGCGAAGATGTGCACGACCATCTCAAGAATTTCGCCCGGAACGAGGTCGATGCCTTTGAGCAGGAGACCGTCACCGACTGGGAGATGATGCGTTACTTCGAGCGGATTTGACCCGTGGAGCTGCAACCGATGCCGTGCGGCGGAACCGCCAGGATTGAAAAACCGGGAGCATAAGGATCGACATGAGCGACAAGAAGAAGGTGGCTCTCGTGACCGGTGGAACCGGTGGCATCGGTCGGGAGATCAACGCGCGGCTCATCGGTGCAGGATATGTCGTCGTGGCCGCCGACATAGCGGTTGTGCCGGAACAATCGCGCGAGCCCGATACGGTCCAGCCTGGGGGCGTCTGGCTCTTTCGCGTGGACGTTCGCGACAGCAAGAGCGTCGATGAATGCATCGCGTTCTGCACGTCGCTGGGCCAACTTCATGTGATCGTCAATTGCCACGGGCTCTTGCGCCATGGCCTCATCGAGGATTTGACCGACGACTCTCTGGACACGGTCTGGGACGTCAATCTTGCCGGCTCGGCCCGGGTCTGCCGCGCGGCGAGCCCGCATCTCAAGAGCGGAGCCTCCATCATCAATATCTCGAGCGTGACGGCCAAGATCGGTCGCATGCGCGGCGGCTGCATGTACGGCGCCTCCAAGGCAGCGCTTGAAGCCTTCACGCGATATCTCGCGATCGAGCTCGCCCCACGCGGCATCCGGGTCAACGCCATTGCGCCGGGCTTCATCGCCGTTCTTCCCATGAGCGCCTCGATGCGCTTCATCGCCCATGCCGATAACGACCAGGATGCCTTGCGCTGGTGCATCGACGAGACGCCTATGGGCCGGCCGGGCAAAGCCGACGAGATTGCCGGCCCCGTGCTCTTTCTGGCCTCCGATGACGCTTCCTACATCACCGGCCACGTGATGATGGTCGATGGCGGAGTGACAGCAAGATGAGCGAGGGTGCAAGCGCGCGCCGATATGCGCACGACGATCGACGTCGAGCACATATTCATTACTTGTAGTGGAGCGCGAACCTGCGCGCGAGCTTGGTCGCGATGATGTAGGCCGATCCGCTGAACGGCCACTGCGACACGATCCTGCCGGTCTTCGACTGAAAATAGTTCGGTGTTGCCCCCCACACGGTGCGCCCCAGCCTGTCCTGAAGCCAATCATTGTAACGCCGAAAGATCTTCGGATCGACGCTGACCATGGTCTTGCCGGTGCGCTTCAACTTGGCGATCGCGCCGGCGGCGAATTTGGCTTGCGCCTCGTAGAACGACACCAAGGGAACGCTGTTGGTGTTCGGCCCGTACATTATGAAGAAATTGGGGAACCCCGGCACCATCAGGCCGAGCAGGGCTTGGGGTTCGCCGGCCCAAATCGCATGGATTTCCTTGCCGCCTTCGCCCTTCACTTTATACCCGCCAAGGTAGTTGGCGGCATCAAAGCCGGTCGCATAGACGATGAGATCAAGCCCGTGCTCCTTGCCGGTGGCGTCGATGGCGCCTTTTTCGGTGAGCGCGGTGACGCCGTGCGGAATCAACTCAACATTGGGACCCTTGATGTCGCTATAGTACGTGTCGCTGATGACGGTGCGGCGTGCTTCATAGGGGAAAACCGGCGTCGCAATCTTCAAAAGATCTGGCCGGTCGCTCAGAGATGTCTCGAGATAAGCCAACGCCTCGGCCGCGCGCTGGCGGTGGGCGTGGTGGCCCTTGCGCGCATGGCTTGAGAAATAGCGTTGCCGGTCGTAATTGGCATAGAGCCGGAACCGCTTCCACCAGTACACCGGCGCCAAGCGGTGGAGCCTGCGCTCTAGGGGCGTGAATTCGCGACTGTTCTTGGGCAGCAGCCAATTTGGGGCACGTTGAAAGATCTTGACGGATTTCGCCTCTCGCGCAGCTTCCGCAATGACCTGAACGGCAGAAGAGCCGGTGCCGAGGATGCCGACCCTCTTCCCGGTCATCGTCAGTCTCTCGGGCCACGTCGAAGTGTGGCACTGCTCTCCTTTGAATAGCGTCTTTGCGCGCGCAAATGCCGGCAGCAGAGGAATGTTCAAAAAACCGACAGCACTGATGATGGCGCAGAAGGGACCGTGCTTTTCGCCATTCGCGGTGACGAGGTCATAGTGATGATGCTCGTCCGACCAAGTGACGGTCTGCACCGGCGCGTCGAAGCGAATATGGTCGACGATCCCCCATTTGCGGGCGACGTGGTTGAGATATTCCAGGATCTCGTGCTGGAAGGCATAGACGCGCGTCCAGTCGTACCGTTCGAACGAGAACGAATAGATATGGGACTCAAGATCCACTTCCGATCCTGGATAGCGGTTGTTCCACCACGTTCCCCCGAGCCCGGATTCCTTCTCGAAGATTGTGAAGTTGTTGATGCCCTGGCGTTTCAAGGCGATCGCCGCGGCAAGACCGCTGAAGCCGGACCCGATGATGGCCACGGGCAACGACTCCCGCGGTCCGGCAGATGCGTTCGCGTCCACGGGTTGACCCATGCTGGCAAAATTTAATCTGGTCTATTATTTAGACCAATTGATCGATGTCAAGTTTGTTCTGATGCCCGTGACGCGACTCGGCGAGCACGTGCACGAGGTGTCCGATATCGCATCCCATCAGAAACAGTTCCGGAAGCACAAGCACGTCCGAACGCGCGGAGCGGATCGGTGCAGCGCATGCCGGCCGTATCGAACCGCCTCCTTGTAAGCGCCCGGGCGCGACCACGAGACCTTGCTGCAGGGAACTTCAGCCGGTGAGACACCGCATCATGTGGCCCCGCGCGCAACCTTGATGATCTCGGCCAGGATAGCGACGGC
>CAYMJW010000139.1:0-3426 GCA_964390455.1 uncultured Methyloceanibacter sp.
CCCTTGGCGCGATAGTTCTCCTCCTCGACCTTCCACTCGATGGGGAGGCCGTGACAATCCCAGCCCGGCACGTAGTTGGCGTCCTTGCCCATCATCTGCTGCGAGCGGACGACAACGTCTTTCAGAATCTTGTTCAGGCCGGTGCCGATATGAATGTGGCCGTTGGCATAAGGCGGCCCGTCATGCAGCACGAAGGCTTCGCGCCCTTGCGCGTCCTCGCGCAGCCTGTCGTAGAGGCGAAGTTGCTCCCAGCGCTTGAGAAGCTCAGGCTCGCGCTCGGGCAGTCCGGCCTTCATGGGGAAATCGGTCTTCGGCAGGAACAGCGTTTCGCTCCAATCGCGCCCGGTCTGCGGCGTTAACGCCTCGATCCTGGCGACGAGGGACTGGCGCTCTCGCGCCGGTGCCCCGCTTGACGCTGGTCGCGAGGGCTTAGGTTCCGCCTTGGGCGACCGCGACGGGCGCTTTGGTGCCGCGCTCCCCTTCTTCTTGCCAGCAGTCTTCTTGTTTGCGGCAGTCTTTGGCTTGACGGCCTTCGACGCCGCTTTCGGGCGCGCAGGCTTGGATGGCTTGCGTTTCGCCGCGGCACGCTTCGGCGCATTTTGCGGGGTCTTGCGCTTCGCCTTGACCTTGCCCCGAGCGGGGCGGGCGCCGGCCTTCTTGGCGGCGGTCGTTTTCTTCTTGGTGGTCTTTGCCATGATCCCTGCTTTGAATTCCGTGTCGCGCCTCGCCCCGCGGCGTTCTAGCAATGGCCTTCCGCACATGCCAGGGCCTTCGTTGCGCGACTTGTCTTGCTCCCCCCTTGAGGGGGAGCACACGCGCCATGTTCAATGCGCTACCGCTTCGCTCCGTGAGCGCGGTGTGGCGCGTGGAGGGGGGTCAACAAGAGAATGGCTTGAGGAGTCGCTGCACTCGACCCCCCTCCCTGGCCCTCCCCCTCAAGGGGGGAGGAACACGGTGACTGCGCTTTGCATCTTACCCAGGATGACGGGTGAAAAGTGTCGCCGCGCGAAGGCCTTGGGCTCAAATCGTGGGCGCTGCCTTGGCGAGCGTGCGGGCGAGAGGGAAGCGGTCGATCGGATCGCGCGCGTCGATATCCGCCAACACCTGACGGGCGCGATCGGTGTCATCGCTCATCTGCGCCGCGAGCGCTTCAGGCGTGGCGAAGGTCTGATCGGGGCGGAGAAAATCGATGAACTCGACGTCAAGCTCCTTGCCATAGAGATCGCCGGCGAAGTCGAGCAGATAGGCTTCGAGGACGGGCTCGCCCGCGCCGAAGGTGGGACGCACGCCGACATAGCCGGCGGCGTGATGGCGGTGTCCGTCATGATCGACGCGCATGGCATAGATGCCGTGACGCACATCTTGTCCTGGCGCGAGCGCAAGGTTGAGCGTCGGGAAGCCGAGACCTTTGCCGCGGCCTGCGCCCGCGCCGACTTCCCCGCGTACGCGCCACCAATAGCCGAGCTGCTCGGCCGCTTCTCTCACCTCGCCGTTGCGCAGGTGCTCGCGGATTCGGCTCGACGAGAAGGTCGCACCCCCCTCGCCTACCGGCGCCACCACGTTCACGCCGAAGCCGAGGTCGCGTCCGAGCGCCTTGAGCTCCTCGGTGGTGCCCGTGCGGCCCTTGCCGTAGGAGAAATCATGGCCCACGACGACGTGGCTCGCGCCCAAGCCTTTCGCCACCACTTCCGTCGCGAAGGCGGGTGCGCTCAAGGAGGCAAGCTCGGAGTTGAAGGGGATGACGAAGGTCTGGTCGAGGCCGAGCGCTTGAAGCAGCTCGAGCTTGACCGGCAGCGGCGTCAACCGGAAGAAGGGCGTCTCGGGGGCGAAGAATTCGCGCGGATGCGGCTCGAACACCACGGCGCCCGAGCGGCGCCCCTCGCGCCTCGCAATTGCGGTCGCCTCACCGAGAACACGTTGATGGCCGCGATGCACGCCGTCGAAATTGCCGATGGCGAGCGCGGCACCCTTGAGTTTCTCGGGGACGTCCCGCCAGGCGCGGACAATGTCCATCGCGGGCCTGCGATCCCCGACTATTGGCGCGGGCTGCGGCGGTCGACCATCATCACCGCCTCGCCCTCGAGCACGGTCTTGCCGTTGACCGCGCAGTCGCAAGCGAGCGTGGCGCGGCCCTTGTCGGCGTCGAGGCCGGTGATGCGGAGCGTGGCGATGACCTCGTCGCCGATATAGACGGGCGCTTTGAACTTCATGCTTTGCGACAGATAGATGCAGCCGGGGCCCGGGAGCTTGGTGCCGAGCACGGTTGAGAACAGGCTCCCGGTGAGGAAGCCGTGGGCGATCCGCTTCTTGAAGATGGTCGAGGCGGCGAAGTCGTCGCTGAGATGCACGGGATTGACGTCGCCAGAGAGCTCGGCAAAGGCAAGAATGTCCTTGTCGGTGATCGTCTTCGTATAGCTTGCCTCCATGCCGACGGAGAGGTCCTCGAAATAGTACCCGTGACCGAGGCCCCTCGCGCTGTTTCCGTTCGTCGTCATGGTGATGTCCTGGTCCCCTGCCTTTGGCTGGGGCAACCTAGCGAAGCCCCTGCTGCGCCGCAATACCGATGGGCGCTACCACACAAGCGCGCGCATGGCCGCGACGGGGCGGGGCTTGGCGTGCGCGAACAGTTCGTCGAGATGTGCCGCATCGAGGGTTTCGCCGCCGCTACTCGCCGGCACGTGCAAGCCGCTTGCGATGAACACGGAATCGATGCCGGCGTCAGAGGCGCCGGCGACGTCGGTGCGCAGGCCGTCGCCGATGGCGAGAACTTCGCTTTTCGGAACGGGGGTCCCGGCAAGCGCGCCGATGGTCTCGAGCGCAAGGCCATAGATCGGGGCGTAAGGCTTGCCGGCATAGACGACAGCTCCCCCCGCCTTCTCGTAAGCGGCGGCAAGCGCGCCGGCGCACCAGACGAGCCGGTCGCCGCGCTCGACCAGATGATCGGGATTGGCGCAAATCATCGGCAGCTTGCGCGCGGCAAGCGCGCCCAAGAGGCCGGTATAGTCGTCGGGGGTCTCGGTCTCGTCGTCGAACAGGCCCGAGCAGACGACGAGCTCCGACTCCTCGGGGCGCCCGAGCGTGACGTCGAGACCCTCGAAGATCGGCCGGTCGCGCTCAGGCCCGAGATGAAACACCGTTGCGCCGACATGCTTGGCGAGCTCGTGGCGCGTGAGGTCGCCCGAGGTCACGGTCGCGTCATAGGCATCGCCGGGGACGCCGAGACGGCGGAGCTGCTCCTGAACGGAAGGGCTCGGCCGCGGCGAGTTCGACAGCAACACGACGATGCCGCCCTGTCCGCGGAACGCGTGCGTGGCGGCAACGGCGCGCGGGAAAGCCCGATGCCCGTTATGCATGACGCCCCAGATGTCGACCAGCCAGGCGCGGTAACGCGGTGCCAGATCTTTGATCGAGTCGAGGACGGGGATG
>CAYMJW010000139.1:3526-6147 GCA_964390455.1 uncultured Methyloceanibacter sp.
CTCGTTCCCTTCGCTGGCCAGAGTGTCGAACGCCGAGAAGGTGAGCGCATGAGCCACGACGGGCTCATTGGCGACGCCGAGCGAGGCGTAGAATTTCCGCGCCTCCGCGTTAAAGCCGCGCGAAACCCACCATAGAAAGGTCCGGCCGCGCGCCTTGGCCCGTTTCGCAACGGCAGCGACAAGCGCGCGGCCAATGCCGTTTCGCCGCGCTTCGTTCGCGACGTAGAGGTCGCAGAGATAGACGCCGCGCGCGGCATAAGCGCTCTCATACCCGTCGTGGAAAAAGACGTAGCCGATGAGACCGCCTGCGTCCCCGGCGCTCGCGTCCTCGGCGACCAGCGCGCCAAGGCAAGCGTCGGGGCCGAACACATCGCGTTCGAGTGCGGCTGCATCGAAATGATCGGACGGGTCGCCCTGGTGCCGATTGAGCGCGCGCACGAGCGCGGCGAGCGCAGCTCCGTCATTTGGCGCCGCCTCGCGGATTCGAAAGGCAATGCTCGGGTCTCTGCTCATTCGTCCGGAAACGCCAGTTTAACGACGTTTTTCGCCACCCGTTGTGACGATTCCTTAGGGCTTTGCTATAGAGTGGCGGCGAACCGCCCCGAGTCGATTAAGCCATGAAATTTGGGCGGCATTCCTCGCTCAAGGAGATTTCACGACAATGGACCACGCTTTGACCAAGATCGGCGCCGCTTTTGTGCTCGGCGGCGTCCTTCTCGCCTGCCCTGCCTATGCCGCCTCTCCGCTCTCTCTCGACAGCGCCCACTCTCTGCTCGTGCCGGCCGGAGCCGGGGACATCGAGAATGAAGAGGTGTGGCACGATCTGCGGCCCGACATCACCCCGCCCGAGGCCGCCGTCGGCAAGGAAGGCGAGGCCCCGCAGGCCGCTCCGGCCGAGAAGCCCAAAGAAGAGGGCAAAGGCGAGATCGAGGAGAAAGAGCTGAAAGAGGATGGCCTGATCCCCGAATAGGCCAGCCGCCGCACGTTTTGGAGCCCCGAGGGATGCCTCGGGGCTTCCCAGCATTGGGTGCTAGGACGCGGCTTCAATCTCGCGAAAGAGGGCCGGGCTCATCGGCTTCGCCTTGCCGAACAGCTGTCCTTGGGCAAGCTCGATGCCGCGGTCGAGCAGCTTCGCCACCGTGTCTTCGTTCTCGACCTTGTCCACGATCAACTTCATGTCGAAATCGTCAAGCGCGCGCTTCATGTCGGCGGCGGAGAAGCGTCCGCCCTCGTGGTCGCGCAGAAAGTCCGGCGCATCGACCTTGACGAAGCGGAAGGAACGGTCGCGCAGGCCGACGAAATCGAGATCGAAATCGGCGACGTGGTCGAGCGAAAAGCCGTAACCGAGCGCGGCCAGCGTATCGAACGCGCCGAACTCGGTTGTCCCGAACCCCGCGATCGCCGGCTGGCTGACCTCGAAGATCAGGCTTTCGCTGAGCCCACTATTCTCCTCCATGAACTCGACCAACTCCGGGAAGAACTCGGGATCGAGCAGGGTGCTGGTCGAGACGTTGCAGAAGACGCCTTTGATGCGTGACGAGGGGCCGAGCCGCTTCAGCGTCTGCACGCTCTTGACCAGAAGCACATTGTCGATGAGAGGCATCATGCCCGAGCTCTCGGCCGCCGGCAGATAGGCGCGCGGACGGATGATGCTGTCGGTCTTGGTCCTGATGCGGGTGAAGGCCTCGAGATAACGGGGTTTCCGCTCGGGCAGTATCACGGTCGGCTGGAGATAGAGGTCGACGCGGCCGGCCTCGATCGCCTGGCTCACGATCTCGAGCATTTCGCTGTCACCGATCGCGGCGATATCGGCGGCTTCCGCCGGCTCCGGCTCGGGACCGCGCGTGGCGGGCATCTCCTCCTTGCGCGCCGTCTCGGCGAGGAACCCGACCGGGGCATCGTCCTCGCCGCCCAGGGCCAGTTCCTCTTTCTCCTCGACCGCGACGACGGTCAAGGTCGCGGCCTCGACGACCAAGTCTTCCGCATCCTCGTCGTCGTGAGGCTCGGGCTCGATCTTCTTGATGTCGGCGAGCGGCGCCGGCGCGGCGACAACGGCGGGTTCTTGCCGCGCCACGGTCGGCACCTCGGGGAAGTGTGCGACCAAATCCTCCGACAATTGCTTGATGAGGGCTTCGAGACCCTTGAGTTCGCCCGCGATCTTGTCGCGCTGGGTTCTCGCCTCGCCTTCGAGATCGGAGCGCAGGCTCTCGATCTTGGCATGCACCCCCTCGATCTCTTGCGTGACCTCGGCGAAACGGCTCGTTCCCCCGCTGCGGTCGCCGGCCCCGTAATCGCTCATGGCTCGGTCGAGCCGCTCGACGCGGTCGGCAATGAGATCGAGGCGGGACACGTCGTCCTCGACCTTGTCGATGCGTTGCAGGTCCTTGTCGATGATTTCGAGCGCCGCTTCGAGCTCCTCCATGCGGTCGGAACCGCCCGCCGCTTTCGGGGCGCGCGCGACCATCAGATAGGACGCGGCCATCACCATATAGAGCGCGGCGGCGGCGATCAGCGCCGGGATCTGGGCAATGCCGGAATGGACGATGATGCCGACGGCGAACGCGGCGGCCGTGACGGCCATGGCGATGAGCACGATCACGTCGAGCATGGCAAGGCCTCCC
>CAYMJW010000140.1:0-6109 GCA_964390455.1 uncultured Methyloceanibacter sp.
GAAGTTTTTCGCGGACGTGGTTTGAAACCGGCGGATTTCGAGCGGTTTTTCTGCAGGGCTGGAAGCGGACGCAGGTCCGCGTTCCCCGCGCAGGCGGGGGATGCGGTGGAGGGAGGCGGGGGAGAGTGAGAGGTCTGGTGCGCGCAGGACCAACCAGCCCCTGCCGACTGCTGCTTCAGACCAGCACTTCGACCTGAGGCCAGTGGGTGAGACGAACCGTAGGCGGGTCGGTTCGCGTGTCGAAGCGGCCGCGGATGCGCAGTCGGACGCCGGGCGTAAGACCCGGCGCGGTCTCCCGCAGGCGTTCGCCGATTTCGAGTTTGATGCCTGTTGGCCCGAGATGGGCGACGGCATCGCCGGGAATATGGGCGATTTGCGCCAGCGGACCTTCGACGATGGCGTAAGATGGCGCGCCGGAAAGATCGTCGAGTTCGCGGACGCGCCAGTGGTCTAGCGACCAGAGGCCCCGGCGGGCTGCTCGCGCCTCTTCCTCGAACCTCAGCAGGCGCGCGGCGCGGCGGGCATTGTCGGGCCAGGTGCGGACGCGGGCGGCGCCCTGGCGGATCATCAGGCCGTTGAGCCAGAGCTCGGCGCCGGTTTCGTCGCGGGCGATGACGTGGGCGAGTGCGCGGCCATAGTCATCGCGCGTGAGACCGCCATACCAGAGGCGCGCCTCCCGCCCTACGGCGGCGGCCTCGAGCACGGCTCGCGCCTCGCGGGCAAAGGGTTCGCCCTCGCGGCCGTCATAGCCGGGCGCCGGCGCTTCGATTTCCACCAGCCGCACGCGCAGGCCGGTGTCGAGACCGAGCAGGTCGCCGTCGGTGATTCTCGCGATCCGCCCCTGCTCTCCGCCGACAAGGTCGGCCTGAGCGCCACAACCCATGGCGAACAGGGCAAGACCGAGCCCGAAGCGGCGCCGTGTCGCAATCCCCCAAGACGCGCCCGATTCTCCGGACATTTTTCCCTGCTGCCCCAACCTTGCCCGCCATGCTGGCGAAGCCGGGGTTTAGCAGGCATAAGACGCCCGCCGACCCCGTAGCTCAGCAGGATAGAGCAACGGTTTCCTAAACCGTAGGTCGCAGGTTCGAATCCTGCCGGGGTCGCCAGACTTGGGATTTCTGGCCGGGTTTTCCGGTTTTCCGCATACTGAACAGTCTGTCATGCTCGCGACGCAACGCGGCGCCTCAGCCCGTTGCGCGGAACTTGCAATCCCGTAGAACAAATCCTCGCTAAGCCGCGGATATGTGGGGCGGCAGGACCAGTAATGGATTTGACTAATTTCCCCGAACAAGCCGGCGCCCTGTGGGGCCAAGCCGAAGCTGCGCTGGCAGGCATGCCGTGGCTTTCGGGCATCGGGCTCGTGTTCGCGCTGGGCGTCGGCGTGGCGCTTGCCGTGCTCGCGCTCGCGGCTGTCGCCCACTATGCGATGGCGGGCCGGCGGATGATGCTGGCCGCGGCGGTAAAGCGCGACAGCGATGTGGGCGCACGCATCATCGTGGCGCGCGGCGGCATCGGCCGGCAAAAGCCTGTCTCGGCTTTCATGCACAAGGCGATCGAGGCCTATCTCAAGGACTACATGTTCGGCGGCCCGTTCCGCATCACGCGCTATCCGGGCGGCATCGACAATGAAGACCAGGCGGCCAAGCTCCTGGCGCGCACCGATGCTGACCTTCTCGTCTGGGCGGAAAGTCCGCGCGGGACGAAGGGCGTTGCGCGCATCCTCAGCCGTCCCAGCAACACGTTCGAACAGCAACGGCCGGCGATGACGCTGGCCATGCCGAAGGAAAACACGGCGTGGACCGACGCGCTCGCGCGCGCGATGGCCTATGGCGCAGCCAAGCAGTTCCGCCCTGCACTGGGCCGGCCGCAGGACTTCCGGCCGGAGCGCCTGCAGCCGGTGGTGGAGTCCCTGCTCTCCATCCTCGGCCAGAGGCCGAAGGCGGATCCGAAGCTGGTGGCCGAACTGGTGGACGACGCGTCGGCAGGCGCGCTTCAGCTTGCACTGGCGGGAGACGACGCCTGGGTCGACCGGTCGGTCGACATCGCGCGCGCGACGCTGGCGGAGATCAATCGCTCCGCCTCGCCTGACCGCTGGATCGCGGCCAACATCACGCTGGGCCGCGCGCTTCGCCTCAAGGCGGAGAAGAAGTTCGACCCGGTGATGCTGCGGGAAGGCATCACCTATCTCACTGAAGCGCTTGAGGCGCTGCGCTCGGAACCGCGGTTCAAACTCGCCGAGTCGGCGGCACACGCCATCGGCGAGGCGCAGAAGCTTCTTGGCACGCGGCGCAAGTTCTCGATTACCGGCGGCGGGCTGTAGGGGCGCATTGAGGGCGGACCCCGAAGTCCACACACTCAATCCACCCTACGCAGCCTTGCGGCGCTGTTCCTGAACCGGCGTTGCGACCACAGGTTCCGGTCTCGGTGCGGGGCGCGGAGCGGGCGCGGGTTTCGGCGCAGACTTTGGTTCAGCCTTGGGCTTCGGCGTCTTCACCTTTACGGGCCTGGCCTTGGCGACAGCCTTCGCCGGCTCTGCTGGCGTTTCCGGCATGCATTTCAGGCAGCGGCAGTTCTTGCCGATGTACTCGTCGAAATAGTCCTTGCCATAGTCGTAGGAGAGTTCCTCGCCCGCCTCGATATCGCGCAGGGCGTATATGTAGACGCGGCGTTTGTGGACCTCAGGATCGCAATTGGGCTCGCAGGAATGGTTGATGTAGCGGGCCCGGTTCGACCGCGGCGAGCCATCGAGGGTCTTGCCCGGCCCGATATCCCACAGATAGCGCGAATTGCTGACGAGGTATTCTTCCCTGCTGAGGAGCTTGCCGGTGTATTCGATGATGCAGGCGCCTTTCGGTATCGGCGTCTTCGCGAAGAGCCCGAGCCCTGCCCGTGCGCGGCGCACGGCCAGATCGAAATCGCCCGGCTGGTAGCTCTTTCTCGGCATCGGCTTCCTGTAGCGGCTGGTGATGAAGCGCGCGTTACAACGCAAACCACATCGTGATGGCAAGCTCATAGTTGAAGAGAGCAACGAAAAGTTTGCAGGATTTGTTCCCGCGCCTCTTCGCCGCCCTCTCCCGCTCAACGGTTGTCCAGCTGCGAGCGCACCGCGGCGAGCCCTTCGCGGGTGATGCGATAGGGCGCCCCCGATTCGCTGCGGATCAGGCGGCGGCGCTTCAGTCGCCTGAAGACGCCGAGCGTGCAGTCCGCCAGCTTCCAGCCGTCGCGTGTGATGCAGTCCACGACGATGATGTCGCCGCGGTCGTCCTTGTGATGGTTTATGCGCCCGCCCTGAGCGAGCGCGTGCAGCGTTCGCTGCTCGTGCTTCGAGATGTTCACTTTGGAAAAGCCTGGTCTGAACGTGAGGAGGCGCGCCGCGGAAGAACCGCGGCGGTCGTTCAGCGTGAGCAGGCGCCGGCCCTGGCGACCCGGTAGGGTCAGGCGACGCGGCTCACGGGCTCAGGCAATCTCGAATGGCATCCATCGGCTCCCTGGAGGGGAGAAGGCGCGGGATATGGCGGGGGTCGGGGGAGAGTTCAAGACGGGATGACCAACGGCAGTCGGCAGTCGGCAGTAGGCAGTCGGCAATCGTTCGGCGCGGGGTTCACTGCCGACTGCCCATTGCCGACTGCCCCGCCCCGCAAGGCGCTTGCCGCTGCCGTCAACGCCACGGCCAAAAAATCTTGTCCCCTCTGTTGACAGCAGGGAGTACAGGCGTACTCTCAAGAATACGGGTGTAATCCATGACGCAGATTTCCGAGGCAGAGTCGAAAATCATGGAGGCGCTGTGGCGCAAGTCGCCGCTGACCGCCGAACAGATCTTTGCCGCCGTTGGCAAGGCCAACGAGTGGGCGCCGGGCACGGTGAAGACGCTAGTGACCCGGCTCCTCAGGAAAAAGGCGATCGCGGGCGCGCGAGAGGGGGATGCCTACTGCTACCGGCCGCTGATCGCCCGGTCGGACTGGGTGCAGGCGGAAAGCCAGGGCCTGCTGGACCGCCTGTTCAAAGGTGAAGTCGCCCCTCTCGTCGCCCACTTTGCCGAAAACGAGAAACTTTCGGCCAAGGACATCCGCCAGCTCAAGGCGCTGATCGCCAGGATAGAAGAGGACGAGAAGTGACCGACATCCTTCTTGTGCTGCTGAAGGTCAATTTCGCCGCCGCCGTGGCCGTGGCGATCGTGATGACAGCACGCAAGAAGGTGCGTGAGACGATGGGGGCGGACGCGGCCTACCTGATGTGGGCGATCGTGCCGGTGGCGATGCTGGCGGTGCTGATCCCCTCGCGGATCGTGTTGGTGGAAGCACAAGGGGGGACGGGTCCGGTCAGCCGTTTCTGGGGAGAGGCGCTCTGGCCGTTCGCGGCCGTGCTGGTGCTCGCCTGGATGACCGGCGTGATCCTGATGGCGGGCGAGCTGCTGAAGCGCCAGCAGCTGTTCATGGAGGATGTCGGCTTCCGCAAGGCGGGACCCGCCGTGGTGGGTTTCTTCTATCCCTATGTCGTGACGCCGGCGGACTTCTCGAGCCGCTTCAGCGACGAAGAGCGCGCGCTGATCCTTGCTCACGAACAGGTTCACCTCGAACGCCAGGACATCCGGATCAACGCGGTGGTCGCGGTCGTGCGGTGCCTGTGCTGGTTCAACCCTCTCATTCATATCGGCGCGCATTACCTCCGCGCCGACCAGGAATTGTCGTGCGATGCGGCAGTCATCGAACGGCGACCGAAGGCTCGACGCGCCTATGCGGAGACCCTTCTCAAGACCCAGCTGGCGGATCGGTCCTTGCCGGTTGGATGCTACTGGCCCTCAGGGACCTCACATCCGCTGATGGAACGCATTGCCATGTTGACCAGAACGCCCTTCTCCGGACGCCGGCGCATAGCCGCGGCGGCGGCCGTGCTCACCCTGGTGAGCGGCGGAGGGTTTGCGGCCTGGGCCGCGCAGCCTCCCCGCGAGGTGGTTGCGGCGCCTGCCGAAGACGAGGCCCTGAACGACGCAACGCAGCTCTTCGTCGCCCGCGCGGGCAGGACGGAGATCTTCGTGATCCTGGAGCCGGATGATGTGATCGAGGTGCGGCCGCCCAGCGCCAAACCAGCACCCTAGCTCCGCCGGACTATTGTCAGAACCCAAGCAATGGAGACCTCGATGTACGGGGTAATGAGAGAACGCGCGCGTAATCGGCCGATGCAGATCGCTGGCCTCGCCGTATCGGCGCTGGCGACAGTGGCCGCGGCCAACCTGCTGATGAGCGGTTTTGGAAACTTTGTTGACGCCTTTGCGCCGCCGGAGCCCACGACGCTGACGACGATCACGCCGGACAAGGAAACACCACCGCCTCCGGATTTCATCAGACCTGATGACGAAGTGAAGCTTTCCGCGACACCGGTGTTCACACCCCCCGACCAGACCTTCGTCTACGAGGAGAAGAAGGAGAAGACCGCGATCACCGGCACGGCAGGCAACGTCACCAGGACCGGCGAAGCGGGCGCCGCCATCGCACCGGCAAAATCGGTGCGCGTCGCGCCGAAGATGCGGTCACAGGAAAAACCGCCTTACCCGGGGACCGAGTGGCGTGCACACAACCAGGGCGACACCAGCCTCGGGCTCTGCATCGATGCACGCGGGCGCGTCACGTCTGCAAATCTCGTGAAGTCGAGCGGTCATGCGAAGCTCGACGAGGCCGCGCTCAAATGGGTGACGGGCGCACGCTTCTCGCCGGGCACGGTGGACGGCGCTCCCCAGGCGGTTTGCGGGCACACGGTCGTCTACGAGTGGAGGCTCGAGGACGCACGATGACGAGTTGAAGCCCTGCCCCAGCAAGGCAGGGCGAAGCCGGCGCGCCAGGACGCCCCACGTTCCGGCCGGCTGTGGAGCGCCTCCCTCCTCTCCTCCCCGGGGAAGGGGCGCTCCAAACCTTTCAGCGGCCGCCGCGCGAGCCTTCGATGACGGAGCGGCGCAGGCGGACCATGCCGCGGATCCAGCGGTCATAGTCGCCGGTCTTGCGCTGCATGTAGGTGACGACCTGCGGATGCGGCAGGATGAGGAAGCGTTCCTCGGCGAGGCCCTCGATCACGGTCGCGGCGACCTGCTCGGGCGAGAGCACGCCGTCGACATTCT
>CAYMJW010000141.1:0-6101 GCA_964390455.1 uncultured Methyloceanibacter sp.
TCGAGGAAGGCGAGCATGTCGTCGGCAAGCTCGGCAAAGCGCGGCTTGTCGCTCAGGAACTCTGTGGAGAGGCCATGCACTTCGAACGCCTGATAGGGCACGTCGCGCTCGGGGTTCAGGTGGCAGTGCCACACCCGCCCCGTCGGAATGCAGTTGATGAGCTCGACGCAGCCGATCTCGACGATCCTGTGGCCGTCGAACGGGTCGAGCCCCGTGGTCTCGGTGTCGAGGATGATTTCGCGCAAAGCCCGTCTCGCTAGTTTTTGCGGCGCAGCCGGTCCATGACGCGCCCGTCCCTGTTCTTAAGCGATTCGATCAGTCTATCGATCGCGATTCGCATGTCGTTGAGGCTCGTCCCGCTGTCCACAACGAAGTCGGCCCGCGCCCGCCTCTCTGCGTCCGAAAGCTGCCGCGCGAGCAGATGCTCGAGCTTGTCGACGGTCATGCCGGGGCGGGCGAGCACGCGGGCCCGTTGCACGTCGTGCGGCGCGCTCACCACGAGGGTCACATCGACGCGGGCGTCCGCGCCGGTCTCGAACAGGAGCGGGATCTCCAGCACCGCGAGTTTCGCGCCGGCCTTTTCCTGCGCGCGTAAGAAATCGATCTCAGCCTCGACGACCAAAGGATGCACGATCTTTTCGAGTTGAAGGAGCCGCTCTGGCGATCCGGCGATACGCTGTGACAGCAGCATGCGGTCGACGCGTCCCTCGCGCGCAACGCCGGGAAACGCGGCCTCGATCGGGCCGACCGCTTCGCCGTCATAGAGCTGATGCACGCAAAGATCGGCGTTGAACACGGGGATACCGTGCTCGGCGAAGCGCTCGGCCGCGGCCGATTTCCCCATGCCGATGCCGCCCGTCAGCCCGATGACCAGCATCATCGCACCCCGAGAGAGGAAGCGACATGGGCCCACAATTCGGGAGTCACCTCCGGGCGGACCCCGAACCAGCGCGCGAAGCCGGGCACGGCCTGATGCAGCAGCATGCCGAGCCCATCGACGGTGCGATTGCCTCTGGCACGCGCCGCGGCGAGAAGTCCGGTTTCGAGCGGGCTATAGACGAGATCGGCGACCACCGCTTGCGCCGGCAACGACGCGAGGTCGAGGTCGAGAGGGTCCTTGCCGGTCATGCCGAGACTGGTCGCATTGACGAGAAGGCCGCAACCCGAAAGCGCAGCTGCCCGCTCGCGCCAATCGACCACGGTCACAGCCGGGCCAAAGGCGCGGACCAGCTCTTCGGCGCGGCCGCGTGTCCGGTTGGCGAGCAAAACGCGGCCTGCCCCCTCCGCGAGAAGGCCATGCAGAATCGCCCGCGATGCGCCGCCCGCGCCGAGCACCATCACCGGCAGGCGCGCATCGTTCCATCCGGGCGCCTCGGCGTCGAGGTTGGTGATGAAACCATAGGCATCCGTGTTGCCTGCGATCAGCCGCCCCCCCGCGTCGAGCCACAGCGTGTTGGCGGCGCCGATCGTCCGCGCCGCCTCGTCGGCGACCGCCGCAAGCCTGAGCGCGTGCTCCTTGTGCGGCAGGGTGACATTGGCGCCGACATAGCCGCGCGCCGCGAGCGAGCCGAGAAACCCGGGCAGGTCCTTCGGTTCCACCGCTTCCTTCTCGTAGGCGCCGTCAATGCCGTACTGCTCGAGCCAGTAACGATGGATTAGGGGTGAGCGGGAATGCTCGACCGGCCAGCCGATGACACAGGCGCGTCGCATTGTCGTCAGCCTTCGATGGCGCGCTCGCGCCGAAGCGTGTCGAGGAGCGGGATGAGGGGCAGGCCGAGGATCGAGAAATAGTCACCGTCGATCGACTCGAACAGCTGCACGCCGAGAGACTCGATTTGATAGGCGCCGACGGAGCCGAGGACGTCTTGGCCGGCTGCGGCGAGATAACGGCCGATGAACTCCGGCGTGAGCTTCCGCATGGTCAGCGTCGCAACGCTCGTCTCGGCCCAGATGGTTTCGCCATTGGTCGCGACCGCGACCGCGGTGTGAAGTGTGTGCGTCTTGCCACTGAGCGCGAGGAGTTGGCGCCGCGCCGCCTCCATGCTGTCGGGCTTCGCGTAGATGGTGTCGCCCTGCGCGAGCACCTGATCGCCGCCGATCACGTAGGTCTGTGGCGCAAGACTGCTCACCGCCTCGGCCTTGGCCCGCGCCAAAACCTCGGCGACATCGTGCGGCGTGAGCGATCCCTCGCCGCTGATGGCCTGGCGCATGGCAACCTCATCGAGGCCCGGCGGCTGGACGGCGAACGCGAGCCCCGCCGCTTCGAGCATGCGCGCCCGCGACTTGCTCGCCGAGGCGAGGATCAAAGGCGGGCGCCCGGCCTGGAGAAAGCTGCTCATGCCTCGATCGCCGGCGCGTCACGGTCATGATAGAGGCGGAGGATGGCGGCCGCGGTCTCCTCGATCGAGCGGCGGGTGACGTCGATGATCGGCCAGCCGTGGCGGGCGCACAGCGCCCGCGTCTGCGCGATCTCGGCGGTGATGGCCTCGCGATCCACATAGTCTTCGAGATGATTATGGGCGTGCTCGATCACGCGGTTTTGCCGGACTTGCGCGATCCGCTCGGTGCTCGCGACCAGACCCACGACAAAGGCGCTGGTCGGAAGCTCGAGCTGCGGCGGCAACGTCATGCCCGGAACGAGCGGCACGTTCGCGGTCTTGAAGCCGCGATTGGCGAGATAGATCGAGGTCGGCGTCTTCGACGTGCGGCTGATGCCGACCAGCACGATGTCGGCGTCGTTGAGGCTCGGCGGCAGATGGCCGTCGTCATGCAGCATGGTGAAGTTGAGCGCATCGATCCGCCGGAAATAGTCGGCGTCGAGCACATGCTGGCCCCCGACCGTCGGCGTGGCGGGCGTGCCGAGATAGGATTCGAACACTTGCAGGATGGGTTTCAGCGCGGGCACGCAAGGCACGTTCAGTCTCTTGCAGGCGCGTTCGAGCTCCTCGGCGAGATCGCGGTTGAACAAGGTGTAGAGCACGATCCCGGGCGCGGCCTCGACATCCCTCACCGCCCGCTCAAGCTCGCGATGGCTGCGCACCAAGGCGTGCAGATGCTCGATCGCCCGCACCTGTGCATATTGGACCCTGACCGCCTTGGCGATGGTGATGAGCGTCTCGCCGGTCGAGTCTGAGATCATATGGAGGTGGAAAGTCCGTAGGATATCCATGGCAATCCTTTGGATAACCGTCATGGGTTAAGGGAGCAACTCCGGCGAACATCCCGCGCTCTCCCTTCCCTCCCCGAAACTGGGGGCAAGTTCTTCACAGATTCGCTGATGTCGAAAAAATGACGCTCGTTTTAGACCGGCCGGCAATACCCTCAAGCGTCCCCAGTTCCGTTAAGCTTCTTCCCACAGCCTATCCAGGCATTTGCAAAGGGAGAGGTCCGCGACAAATCTCGGGCAATTTCAGCCGAAGTGACCCTCGTTTTAAGACATAGCCACAGCCGTTAGTCATGACCCCCACGCAGGCTCTGACGATCGCCTAAAGTTCTGTAGAGAGCTTGGTGACAGAAAGGAATGTCCGCTATTCACGCCATAACTGAAACTATAGAAACCTAGTTAGAGACTCTCTTTTAGATTTAGGACATCTCCTATTGCGCGTACGGCCAGCGGAAAACCCGTTTCTCTCAGCCCTTGCGGGCGAAGCCACCTCACCCCCGCCCATGTGGCTGATGCGCCAGGCGGGTCGCTATCTCCCGGAGTACCGTGAGGTGAGAGGCAAGGTTGCCTCGTTCCTCGATCTTTGCCTCGACCCCAAGCTTGCCGCCGAAGTGACCTTGCAGCCGTTGCGGCGCTTTGCCTTTGACGCGGCGATCGTCTTCTCCGACATCCTCATCGTTCCCTATGCCTTGGGCCAGAAAGTCGCCTTCGTCGAGGGCGAGGGGCCGAAGCTCGAGCCGGTTCGAGATGCCGAGGCCATTGCGAGGCTCGACGGTGGGCGTGCGGCAACGGCGCTGGCGCCGGTCTATGAGACCGTCGAACGTGTGGTTGCGGGATTACCGGCAGGCGTACCGTTGATCGGCTTCTGCGGCGCGCCGTGGACGGTTGCGACCTACATGGTCGAGGGTGCCGGCAGCAAGGACCAGGCCGGGGCGCGGCTCCTCTCCTATCGCGATCCGGAAACTTTCGAGCGCTTGATCGATCTCCTCGTCGACAGCTCCGCGGACTATCTCGTCAACCAAGTGAGAGCAGGCGCGCGCGCCTTGCAGATTTTCGACAGCTGGGCGGGAAGTCTTCCCGAAGACGCCTTCGATTGCTGGTGCATCGCCCCGACTAGGCGTCTCGTTGAGCGGGTCAAGGCCGAAGTTCCGGGAACGCCGGTAATCGGTTTCCCGCGCGGCGCCGGCGTGCTTGCCGAACGTTACGTCAGAGAAACCGGCGTCGATGCCGTCGGTTGCGACACGAGCCAGCCGCTCGCCTGGATCAGAGACAATCTGCAGAGGCTCGTTCCGGTGCAGGGCAATCTCGATCCCGTCCTTCTCGTTGCCGGAGGGGCCGCGCTCGACCGGCGCGTGGAGGCGATCCTCTCATCTCTCGGCTCAGGCCCCTTCATCTTCAATCTCGGCCATGGCATTCTCCCCGAGACGCCGATCGACCACGTCGCCCGGCTCGTTTCTCTGGTGAAGTCCAGGTCCGCCTGATCGTCCCCCGGCATTGTCGATGCTTCTTGCCTACATCAAGGCCTTCCACGTCATTGCGATCATCGCCTGGATGGCGGGGTTGCTCTATCTGCCAAGGCTCTTCGTCTATCACGCCGCGAGCAGACCGGGTTCGGAGCAATCCGAAACCTTCAAGGTGATGGAGCGGCGCCTGTTACGCTACATCGCGACGCCCGCCATGATCGCGAGCTGGGTGCTCGGGCTGTGGCTCGCCTTTTCCGGGGTGATCGACTGGTCTCGGGGTGGCTGGTTTCTCGCCAAGCTGATCCTCGTTTTGGCGCTATCCGCCTTTCACGGCCTGCTTGCGGTCTGGACCAAGGATTTTACCCTCGACCGCAACACGCGATCGGCGCGGTTCTTCCGCATCGCCAACGAGATTCCGACCATCCTCATGATTTTCATCGTGATTCTCGTCGTCGTCCGCCCCTTCTGAGGGCTCGCGCAAAACTATTCCGCACGCTGTCGCGGTCTGCTATAAGACGAGTCGCATCCAATTCGGGACGCTGTTCGCGGCCCGCTTCTCCCCAAAAGAATCGGGTCACCCGGACTGGAGCAGGCGCGCACTCCGCCTTCCCCCCGAGGCATTTTCCGACCCCCTTCCCGTAATGCCGCGCGCCCCCCAGCGCGGAAGTCCGAAACACTTTCCCCCTTGGAGTAGCAGCGCATGCAAGAAATGAAGCTGCAAGATTTGAAGACCAAATCGCCGACGGAGCTGTTGAGCTTCGCCGAGGAGGTCGCGGTCGAGAACGCGAGCGCCATGCGCAAGCAGGAGCTCATGTTCGCAATTTTGAAGCAGCTCGCGGCCCGCGACGTCGAGATCACCGGCACCGGCGTCGTCGAAGTGCTGCAGGACGGCTTCGGCTTCCTGCGCTCGCCCGACTCGAACTATCTCGCCGGTCCCGACGACATCTACGTCTCGCCGTCGCAGATCAGGCGCTTCGGTCTTCGCACCGGCGATACCGTCGAAGGCCAGATCAGGAGCCCGAAGGACGGCGAGCGCTATTTCGCCCTGCTCAAGGTCAACACCATCAATTTCGAAGACCCGGAGAAGCAGCGCCACAAGATCCATTTCGACAATCTGACGCCGCTCTATCCCGACGAGTGGCTGCAGATGGAGATCGAGAAGCCGACAACGAAAGACCTCACCGGGCGCGTCATCGACATCGTGGCGCCGCTCGGCAAGGGCCAGCGCGGTTTGATCGTGGCGCAGCCCCGCACTGGCAAGACCATGATCCTCCAGAACATCGCCCACTCCGTCACCGCCAATCACCCCGAGTGCTACCTCATCGTGCTTCTCATCGACGAGCGGCCCGAGGAGGTGACCGACATGCAGCGCTCGGTGAAGGGCGAGGTGATCTCGTCAACCTTCGACGAACCGGCCTCCCGCCACGTGCAGGTCGCCGAGATGGTCATCGAGAAGGCCAAGCGCCTGGTCGAGC
>CAYMJW010000142.1:0-1603 GCA_964390455.1 uncultured Methyloceanibacter sp.
CTCGGCCTCCCCGACAGCATTTTGGTGCGGCCGACCCTGATCGTGATCTTCGACAGCGTGAAGGACGAGATGACGGTCGTGACGCCGGTGCGGCCCGCGCCCGGGGTCGGCGCCAAGGCGGCCTACGCGCGGGCGGCGGAGCGGCTGAACCTCGTACTTGAGCGGCTCGAACAGCCTTTGCCGCATACGAGCGAAATCGACGCGAGCGCGGCGCATCCGGAAACAACGGCCCTAACCGCGCCCGAGGCCTATATGGCGAAGGTGGCGCGCGCCAAGGACTACATTGCCGCTGGCGACATCTTTCAGGTGGTGTTGAGCCAGCGCTTCGAGGCGCCGTTCACCCTCCCCTCCTTCGCGCTCTACCGCGCACTCCGGCGCGTCAACCCATCGCCCTTCCTCTACTACCTCAATTTCGGCGGCTTCGCCGTCGTGGGGTCGAGCCCGGAGATTCTCGTCAGGGTCCGCGACGGCACTGTCACCATCAGGCCGATCGCCGGGACAAGGCCAAGAGGGGCGACTCCAGAGGAGGATGCGGCACTCGCGCAAGAGCTGCTCGCCGACGCCAAGGAGCGCGCCGAGCATCTGATGCTGCTCGACCTCGGCCGCAACGATGTCGGGCGCGTGGCGGAGATCGGCAGCGTGCATGTCACCGACTCGTTCTTTCTCGAATATTACAGCCAGGTGATGCACATCGTGTCGAATGTCGAGGGACGGCTTGCTTCCGGCTTCGATGCCGTCGATGCGCTGATGGCGGGCTTTCCCGCCGGCACGGTCTCGGGCGCGCCGAAAGTGCGCGCCATGGAGATCATCGACGAGCTGGAAGACGAGGCGCGCGGTCCTTATGCGGGCTGCGTCGGGTATTTCTCCGCCGGCGGCGAGATGGATAGCTGCATCGTGCTGCGAACGTCGGTGGTCAAGGACGGGACGATGTATGTCAGGGCCGGCGCCGGTATCGTTGCCGACTCGGTGCCGGAGCGCGAGCAGGCCGAGTGCGTGAGCAAGGCGCGCGCGCTGTTCAAGGCCGCCGACGAAGCCGTGCGTTTCGCCGCGCGCGCCAGGCGCGGCCAGTAAGCGCCCGCTGCATGCTCACGCTCGCGCTTCTCCGCCACGCGAAATCGAGCTGGAGCGACGTTACAGAGCATGATCGCGACCGGCCGCTCGCCGCGCGCGGGCTCGCCGACGCGCCGCTCATGGGCAAGGCTATGGCGGAGCGCGGCATCGATCCCGAGCTTGTTCTGTGCTCCTCGGCGCGGCGCACCCGCGACACGCTCAACCTCGTCCTGCCCGAGCTCCGCGTCGAACCCAAGGTCGTCTATGAAGACGCGCTCTATCACGCGAGCGCCGAGCAAATGCTCGACATGCTGCGTGATCTCCAGCCGGGTGCGAACCGCGTCATGCTGGTGGGGCACAATCCCGAGATTCAGTCCCTTGCGCTCGATCTCGTCGGCTCCGGCGCGAAACAGTACCGGGATCGCCTGAGAGTGAAATATCCGACCGCCGGCCTCGCCGTCATCAATTTCGAAACCGGCCTCTGGGAGAACGTCACCGTCAATAGCGGGACCTTGAGCCTGTTCCTGACGCCGAAGGACCTGCACGGCTGAGG
>CAYMJW010000142.1:1703-5998 GCA_964390455.1 uncultured Methyloceanibacter sp.
GGCGCGCCTTGACGGGACGCAGGCCGGAAGCGTAACACCACAACATGCTGACACTGATCGATAACTACGACAGCTTCACCTACAACCTCGTCCATTTTCTCGGCGAATTGGGCGCCTCGACCCGCGTCTATCGCAACGACAAGATCACAGTGGACGAGGTCTTGGCGGAAGCGCCCGAGGCGATCGTGCTGTCACCCGGACCGTGCGATCCCGATCGCGCGGGTATCTGCCTCGAGCTGATCGCGCGCGCGGGGCCCGTCGTGCCGATCCTCGGCGTCTGCCTCGGCCATCAGGCGATCGGCCAGGTCTATGGCGGCCAGGTCGTGCGTGCGCCCACCCTGATGCACGGCAAATTGTCGAAGGTGCATCACACCGGCAAAGGCGTGTTTGCCGGCATCCCGCAAGACTTCTCGGCCACGCGCTATCATTCGCTGGTGGTCGAGCGCGAGAGCCTTCCCGACGCTCTCGAGATTACCGCCGAGACCGGCGACGGCGTCATCATGGGGCTTCAGCACAAGCGCTATCCCGTGCATGGCGTGCAGTTCCACCCCGAGAGCATCGCCTCGGAGCACGGCCACCAGCTTCTTGCCAATTTTCTCGACCTCGCCCGCGTCGAGCGGCGCGCGCGCGGCAAAGCGCCACGAGCCGCCGCCGGTGCCCTCTAACCGCTCGACCGCGAGCATGGCAGAGCTTGCGGATCTCCGCCCCCTCCTCCGCCGCGTGGCTGACGGCGAAACTCTGACCGAGAACGAAGCGGCTGAAGCCTTTTCGCTCATCATGTCGGGCGCCGCGACCGAGGCGCAAATCGGCGCTCTGCTGATGGGGCTTCGCGTGCGCGGCGAGACGGTGGAAGAAATCGCAGGCGCCGCGCGCGCGCTCCGAGCGCGTGCCGTGAAGGTCAGCGCGCCTGAAGGTGCCATCGACACCTGCGGCACGGGCGGCGACGCCAAGGGCACGCACAACATCTCGACCTGCGCCGCCTTCGTCGTTGCCGGCGCGGGCGTCCCCGTCGCCAAGCACGGCAACCGCTCGATCTCCTCGCGCTCGGGCTCGGCCGATGTGCTCACGGCGCTTGGCGTCAATATCGAATGCGGCCCTGACGCGATTGCGCGCTCGATCGAGCAATGCGGGCTCGGCTTCATGTTCGCGCCGGCCCATCACGCCGCCATGCGTCATGTCGGCAAGGTCCGGACCGAGCTCGGCACGCGCACGATCTTCAATCTGCTCGGCCCGCTCGCCAACCCGGCCGGGGTGAAATACCAGGTCGTGGGCGTGTTCAGCGAAGCCTGGGTCGAACCGATCGCGCGGGTTCTCGCGCTACTCGGGACCGAGAGGGCCTGGGTGGTGCACGGCGAAGACGGCCTCGACGAGCTCACGACGACCGGCATCAGCCATGTGGCGGCGCTTGATGGCGGCAAGGTCTCGACCTTCAAGGTCTCGCCGAAGAATGCGGGGTTGCCAGAGGCCAAGCCCGACGACCTGGTCGGTGGCGATGCGGCCGAGAACGCGGCGGCCCTACGGGCGGTGCTCGAGGGGAAATCCGGCCCGTTGCGGGACGTTGTTCTTTTCAACGCCGCGGCGGCGCTACTGGTCGCAGGCAAGGCCCAGAGCTTGCGCGAGGGCGTGGCGCTCGCCGCCCAGTCGATCGATAGCGGCAAAGCGCAGGCCGTGCTCGAAGCGCTCGTTAAGCTCAGCCATGATAAGATGTGAGCAATGTCCCAGGTGCTCGACAACATCCTCGCCTATAAGCGCAAAGAGGTGGACGCCGCCAAGAGCGCGGTGAACGAAGCCGCCTTGCGCGCCAAGGCCAAGGCGCAAGGTCCGGTCAGGCCCTTCGCGGGCAGCTTGCGCTCGCGCCTCGCCCAAGGCGAATATGCGCTGATCGCCGAGATCAAGAAGGCGAGCCCGTCTAAGGGGCTGATCCGCGCCGAGTTCGATCCGCCGGCGCTCGCAAGAGCCTATGAGGAAGGCGGCGCTGCCTGCCTTTCGGTCCTGACCGATACGCCCTCTTTCCAGGGGCTCCCCGTCTATCTCGCCGCCGCCCGCGACGCGACGAAGCTGCCCGTCCTCCGCAAAGACTTTATGATCGATCCCTACCAGGTGGTCGAGGCCCGCGCGCTTGGCGCCGATTGCATCCTTGTTATTCTCGCGGCCGTTGACGATGCGACCGCACGGAGCCTGACGGCCTGCGCCCGCGATCTCGGCATGGACGTGCTTGCCGAGGTGCATGACGAGGCCGAGCTCGACCGCGCGCTCCGTCTCGACACGCCGCTCATCGGCATCAACAACCGCGACCTCAAGACCTTCGCCACGACGCTCGAGACCACCGAGCGGCTCGCGCCGCGCGTGCCCACAGATCGCATCGTCATCGCCGAGAGCGGCATCTTCACCCACGCCGATCTTGCGCGGCTTGCGCGCTCGGGCGTGCGCGCCTTCCTCGTCGGCGAGAGCCTGATGCGGCAGGAGGACGTGGCGGCCGCGACGCGCGCGCTTTTGACCGGGTCCTTGACGCGAGCGGAGGCGGCCCAATGACGGCGCGCCTCAGCCACCTCAACGACAAGGGCGAGGCCCGCATGGTCGATGTCTCGGGCAAGGAAGTCACCTCCCGTACCGCCCGCGCCGAGGGCTTCGTCGCCATGGCGCCGGAGACGCTCGACCTCATCCTTTCGGGGCGCGTGCCCAAGGGCGACGTGCTTGCGACCGCCCGCATCGCCGGGATCATGGCCGCCAAGCGGACGCATGATCTGGTCCCGCTCTGCCATGCCCTGCCCTTGACCGAAGTGACGGTCGAGTTCGAGCCGTCGCGCGATCCGCCCGGCCTCGTTGTCACGTCGTCCGCCAAGGTGGACGCCAAGACCGGGGTCGAGATGGAGGCGTTGGTCGCCGTGTCGATCGCCTGTCTCACCATCTACGACATGTGCAAGGCGGCCGACCGGGCGATGTCCTTCACCGGCATCCGCCTCACGGAAAAGTCCGGCGGGCGCTCGGGCACGTTCCGCCGCTGAAGCCGATGGCGCTTCTCTCCGTCGCCGAAGCTCTCGCCCGCGTGACGCGGGACCTTGCGCCGCTCGAAGCCGAGCGCGTGGCGCTCGCGGCGGCGGACGGACGCATTCTTGCTGAGAACTTGGCGGCGCGGCTGACGCAGCCGCCTTTCGATGCCTCGGCGATGGATGGCTATGCGGTGCGCGCCGCCGATGTGGCCGCCCTCCCCGTTACGCTGCGGGTCGCCGGACAGTCTCTTGCCGGCGCGGGCTACCGCGGGCGGCTCGGACCTCGCGAGGCTGTCCGCATCTTTACCGGCGCGCCGGTGCCTCTCGGCGCCGATCTGATCGTCATCCAGGAGAACACCGAGGCGCGGCCGGGGTCCGTCACCGTCAAGGACGCTTCGGGCGGCCCGCATATCCGCCCGCGCGGGCAGGATTTCGCCGAAGGTGAGGTGCTGTTGACGGCCGGCACGCGGCTTGGTCCGCGCGCGCTCATGCTTGCCGCGGCCATGAACCATGCCGAACTGCCCGTTCGCCGCAAGCCGAGAGTGGCGCTTCTCGCCACGGGCAATGAGGTCGTGCCGCCGGGCTCGCAGCTCGCTGCCGACCAGATCGTGTCCTCCGTGCCTTACGGGCTGGCGGCCTTGATCGCGCGTCGCGGTGGGGAGGCGATGCCGCTCGGCATTGCCAGCGACGATCCTGACAGCATCGTCACCCTCGCTCGGACCGGCAGCGCCGCCGACATTCTCGTCACCATCGGCGGGGCCTCTGTCGGCGAATACGACCTGGTGGCGTCCGCGCTCAAATCGGAGGGACTCGAGCTCGATTTCTGGAAGATCGCCATGCGGCCCGGCAAGCCCCTGATCTTTGGCCGGATGGGAAACCAGAGGCTGCTTGGCCTGCCGGGAAACCCGGTCTCGGCGCTCGTCTGCGCGCATGTGTTCTTGGTGCCCATGCTCGATGCGCTGCTCGGGCTTGCCGAAGAGGCGCATGCCTCGCCGGAGGCGGTTCTCGGCGTGGCGCTTCCCGCCAATGGCCCACGCGAGCATTACATGCGGGCGTCCTCCGAATGGCGCGAGGATGGTGTGCGGGTCGTGACACCCCTGCGCTCGCAGGATTCATCCCTGGTGGCGGCGCTGGCCCAGGCCGACTGCCTGATCGTGCGCGCTGTTGATGCGCCCGCGCTGCCTGCGGGGGCGCGCGTCAGGATCATGCCGCTCGACCGCGGTTAAGACGCCGGAAACCCGAATCGCGCGACCTGTTCAAGTCTGGCTGTCCAGGAGGCACCCCCCGCATCTTGGGGGGTTAACC
>CAYMJW010000143.1:0-5972 GCA_964390455.1 uncultured Methyloceanibacter sp.
ATGACCTCCGACGCCATCTTGAATTCCTTGTCGCGGCTGCCGATGCCGTGGCGCTTCTTGATCCAGGCGAAGTCGGTGTAGGCGACCCACACGTCGCCCTTGGCGTCCTGGTACACGAGCACCCGCACCGGCCAGTCGAGACCGGCATCGGGATCGGCGGTGATGAAGAGCGTGCCGAGCGGCGGGTTGCCGAAGATGAGAAGGGTGGAGGGCAGGAGCGTGATGCCGGCATCGGCGGCGAGCTTCGCCTGATCGATCTCGGCAAAGAATTGGATGCCTTTGTCGGCAATATCCTTCTTCATGCGTTCGATGGTCTCGGGCATGGAATAGGCGCTTCTGAGCTTGACGACCCCGTCATTGGCGGCTTGGGCCGTTCCAAGGGAAAAGGCGGCGGCGCCGATCACGAGCACGAGAGAGCAAATCAGACGTTTGAACATGGAGTCTTCTCCTTCTTTGGGCCGGACTGAAACCTCATGGGCCAAAGCATGGAGAAATCGGCGCCCGAGCTGAAATGCCGCTTCGCTTCCAATTCGATGCCGCGCGGCTATGGTCCGGGGTCAGGCCCGCTAACCGGACGGAAAGGAGGCCGCGCTTATGGCGTTGCGCCGGCGGCCAAAGGGGGTAGAAAGGTCGGAGAAGGCGAGGAGCCGGACCATGCGCAGAACGATTCTCCTGACATTTTTCGCCGCCGCAGCAACGTTTCTCGTCCCGGCGTCAGCTTCGGCGCTCCCGAGCGCGCTCGGCGATCAGGCCGCCATCAGCCGCGATCTCGGCGCCGCCGCGGAGCCGGTCGCCAACCGGGGCAAGGCGAAGAACAAGCGATACGCCAAGAAATACCCGCGCCGCTACGATTGGAGTTACTATCCCTATTGGCGGCCATACCAGTATCGCTACTGGAAATTCTACTACCCCTACGGCGGACCGCTGTTCTAACCGGCTCGCCTGCTGTTTGGCTGTCGAATTCCCCGCCGCGCGGCGATCACCCTCTTGTGATGCACATGACGGCCGCGCGCGTTGCGGCGCACGCCGCCCGTCGCTACGCTTCTGAAGCCGGGGGAGGCTGACATGGAGCAAAAAAAGATGCAGCACCTCCTCATCAAGCTTGCCGCGGCGGCATTCGTTGTTGGCGCCGCGATCGGATCGGGTCAGGCTCAAGCCGGGCCGCTTCCCGCTCTGAACGATCTTGCCACTCAGACGAGCCAGGCCACGCCGGTCGAGAAGGCCGGCAACTACCGCTATCGCTATCGTTACGGCGGCTATCCCTACTACCGGCCTTACCGGCCGTACCCGTATTGGTACTACCGGCCGCGTTATTACGGCTACGGCTACAGGCCGTATTCTTGGCGCTACGGCTATTGGAACCGCCCGTATTACCGGCACTGGTGGTAGCAGCGACGCGTCAGGGCCGGGGAGCCTACTCGCGGTCCTGACCCCTTCTCGTTTGCGCTCGAAATGAGGTAACGGCGCCCGCTCGGCTTATGGCAGAGTGCGCGCCGTGACGCCTCCCACAGACCAAAATGCGGCCCGCGCTCTCGATCTCGCACTGGCCGGCCTCACCCGTCCTGGCGCGCCCTTGGTGCTGCCCGGCCGGCTCGTCGTGGTCGATGTCGAGCGTCAAGTCGCGACCCTGATCGAAGCGGGATCGGCAGCCGCGTCATGGCCGGTCTCGACCGCGCGGGCGGGGATCGGCGGCGAAGCGGGCTCGTTCCGCACCCCGCCCGGCTGGCATCAGATTCGCGAGCGGATCGGCGAGGCTGCGGCTCCCGGCACGGTGTTCGTGTCGCGCGAGCCGACCGGCGAGACCTGGTGCGGAGATACGGGCGACGACGATCTGATCCTGACGCGCATCCTCACGCTCGAGGGTGTCGAGGACGGCGTGAACCGTGGCGAGGGATGCGACTCGCTCGCGCGCTACATCTATCTCCACGGCACCAACCAAGAAGCGTTGCTCGGGCGCCCCACCTCGCATGGCTGCGTGCGCCTCTCCAATAGCGACATCGCTGCGTTGTTCGACAGCGTCCGCGAGGGCGATTTCGTTTACGTCGCTGCACCCGAGCCCCGCGCCTTCCCCGATCCGCTCGGCGCCGGCCGCTTTCATTACGCGGGGCTCGCCGGCTCTGGGATGAGCGCGCTCGCCCAGTACCAGGTCATGACCGGCGGCGTCGCGAGCGGAAGCGATCGCGCTTTCGACCGCGGCGAGCGCCAGGAGTTGCGCGCCCAGCTCGAAGGTCTCGGCATTGCGGTGATGCCGCAAGACGGAAGCGGCGTCGGCCCCGACTGCGCGGCCCTCGTCGTTTCGACGGCGGTCGAGGAGACCGTGCCCGACTTTGCCATGGCGAAAGCGAATTCCATTCCCATCGTTCACCGCTCCGAGCTGCTCGCGCATTTCGTGGCGCGGCAACGCTCCGTCGCGGTCACAGGCACAAGCGGCAAGTCCACCGTCACGGCGATGATCTTCGCGATCCTTAAAGGCGCGCACCGCGACCCCTCCGTCATCACTGGCGGCGATCTGCCCGAGCTTCAGGCGCAAGGCCTGCCCGGCAATGCCTTCGCCGGGCGATCGGACCTCCTCGTCGTCGAGGCCGATGAGAGCGACGGCACGCTCATCCGCTATGAACCCGCGATCGGTGTGATCCTCAATCTGCAACGCGACCACAAGGAAGTCGAAGCCGTCGCCGCGATGTTCGCCACGCTCAGGGCGAGAACCCGCGAGGCGCTGATCGTCGGCGATGCCGAGAACCTCGACTCCTTCGCCGGCGGCGCGCTCCGCTTCGGTCTCACCCCGCGCGCCGATATTCGCGGCGAAGATGTCGCGCTCGGGCCGAATGCAAGCCGGTTTCGCGTCGGCGATGTCGCGTTCGAACTTCCGGTGCCGGGGGCGCACAACGTCGCCAATGCGCTGGCGGCGATCGCGACGGCCCGCGTGCTTGGCGTGAAGCTCGAGGAGATGGTGGCGCCGCTCGCCTCGTTCCGCGGCATCGGGCGGCGGTTTCAGACCGTGGGCAACGCGCATGGCGTCGAAATCATCGACGACTTCGCCCACAATGCCGAGAAGATCGCAGCCGCGATCCGAACGGCAAAACTTCGCTCAAAACGCGTGCTCGCCATCTACCAGCCGCACGGCTACGGACCCACGCGATTCCTGCGGCGCGACTTCGTCACGACCTTCGCGCGCGAGCTCGCTCCGGAAGACCGCTTGTGGATGCTCGAAGTGTTCTACGCGGGCGGCACCGCGACGCGCGATTTCTCGGCGGCCGACATCGTGGCCGAGATCGGCGCACGCGGCGTCGCGGCCGAATTCGCGCCGTCGCGGGAGTGGCTCGCTGCGCGCATCGCGCAAGAAGCGAGGCCCGGCGATCTCGTCCTGGTGATGGGGGCGCGCGATCCGTCGCTGACCACGCTCGCGCGCTCGATCCTTTCAGGTGTCGAAACCGCCGTGAACCGCGCACCGGCGAAATAGCGGTTGCGCCTCTAGTTCCCGAACAGGCCCGGAATCCCGGTCGAGCGGCCCGCGCCGATATTAGCGGCGCTGCGCCTCTGCTGTCTGCTTACAGCGGGAGGCCTGCTTGCAGCGGGCGCGGCCTCGACCGCGATAAGCTCCGATTTGCCGAACAACGAGGCCGCCATCTTCTTGTCGATTCCATAGACGTCGGCATAGCTTCGCATCTCGCCCGCGCCGTCGAAGGCAATGGTGAAATAGGTGAGGTGCACCGGCACAGGCCGGCTGAGCGCGACGGCGCTGTTCTTGCCTTTGGCGATGAGATCCTTGACGCGTTGCGCGGGCCAGCCTTTGTCCTCTTTCAGCAAGAGCGCGGCCAGCCGCGCCGGCTGACTCACGCGGATGCAGCCATGGCTGAGCGTGCGAACGCTCTGGCCGAACAACTCCGGCTGTAGCGTGTCGTGCATGTAAATCGCGTGGCGGTTGGGGAAATTGAATTTTAGCACGCCCAACACATTTGTGGGTCCCGGCGGTTGTGTGAACGTGTAGCTCAGAATATTCACGCGCCCCCAATCGACAGTCGCAGCATCGATGTCGCGTCCCCGATAGCTCACGGAAAGTTCGTTGTTGCGCAGGACCGAGAGGTCCGGGCCCCCGTTAGGTGCCCTTTGGCGCAGGCGGGGCCCAATGTCCTCAATCTTGATCGTCTCGGGCACGGTCCATTCCGGGTTGAACACGATCGAATTCATGTCCGCGGAAAAGATCGGCGTTGCGTATTTGACCTGCCCGACGATCGTCTTCTCCACGTAGATCGACTTGCCGCCTTTGACGACCCGCGTGGTGAAGGACGGCACGTTGTTCCAGACATAGTAGGCGCCGAGCTCGGGCGGCATCCAGCGCCAGCGTTCCATGTTGACGATGAGGCGCTGCACGGCGGCGTCTCTTTCGGGCTTGATCCCGCGCGCCTTGGCTTTGGCGACGGCCTTCGCGAGCGCTTGGCGCAGGCCCTCGAATTGCTGGTGCTTCGGATGAAGGCCGCGCAGATAGGCGCCGGCGTCTGACGCTGCGGCGAGGTCCGTCAGCACCTTGTTCGGATCGCGCGCATTCGGCTTTTGGTCGAAGAGGCCGCTGATGCGCGAGGGCGCAAGACGGCCGCCGCGGGCGAAGCGGGCATATTTGAGGGCGGCAAGCGCGAGCTCGATCTCGGCTATTGCCTGCGCTTCCACGGTGGCGGGCAGATCGGAAGCGGCCGGAAGATCGAAGGCGCTCGGATCGAGGCCCCAGTTGCCAGCCTTCTCGATCTCGCCAATCAGCGCCTGCGCTTTGGCCGAAAAGCCCATGCCGGTGATCCACGCCGGCGGACCGGCAAGCGCGCCGTAGTAGGCCTCAAGCGCCGCAAGGTCGCCGGCATGCGCCCTCTGGCGCAACGCGGGGTCTTGAAGCTTCAATCTGATGCCGGCGACGATGGGATGAGCCGGAACCTCGGGCGCCGCGGTGGTCGCCGTGACGTCCGCGGGATCGCGGGCCTCCTCGCCCGCGGGCGCCGCTGCGGGCTCGACGAGCGGCGCATCCTCGCCCGCGGGAGCGGCGGCCGGAACCTCATCCGAAGGCGCCGGGGCCGGGCTTGGCGCGTCCTGACCGGTGTCGGCAGGCGTCGGGAACGGGAGCGCATGCGGGGTTTCTTCCGCGGCAGCGGGCGCGACGGCGCATGCCCCACCCGCAAGCAGGGCGCCCAGCAAACAGGCCCGAAAAGCAGCGGCGACACCCGCCGCTAAAGCGCGTCCATCCATCGCGAAAAAGGTCCCCTCGCAGCCTTGAAGGTAGTGCGGGAGGATGGCTTCGGCCACCCCCACAAGCCGCCGCGGCACCATTCTCTTGCCGACCGTTGCCGCGAATCCTCGCCCGCTCTTTGGCGCAAATCGTGGGGCCAATAGACTTCGCGCCGTCCTTGGCTATGATCGCCGCGTCTTCGGTCTTGCGCGGGGCCTTGCATGTTTCCGGTCGGCGATGACAATTCGCAGCGGCGTTCGTTTCCCTACGTCACCACGACGCTCATTGCCATCAACGTGCTGGTGTTCCTGCTCGAACTGTCTCAAGGCGAACAATTCATCGTCGACTGGGCCTTCATCCCGGCCCGATTTTCCCAAGAGCCCGGCGCCGACGCGGTGACCCTGTTCTCCGCCATGTTCATGCATGGCGGTTGGATGCACCTGATCGGCAACATGCTGTTCCTGTGGGTCTTCGGCGACAATGTCGAAGACCGGATCGGCCACGGCAAGTTCTTGGCCTTCTACTTGCTCGCAGGCCTGGCCGCGACCTTCGCGCAGTACGCCTTCAACTCCGGCTCAGCCATTCCCAATGTCGGGGCCTCCGGCGCCATCGCCGGCGTGCTCGGGGCCTATCTCCTCATGTTTCCGCAAGCGCGGGTGAACGTGTTGATCGGCCCTCGGATGGTCGAGATGCCGGCCTTCATCGTGCTCGGGCTGTGGATCGTGTTCCAGCTCATCAGCGGGGTGGGCACGATCGCCTACAC
>CAYMJW010000144.1:0-5957 GCA_964390455.1 uncultured Methyloceanibacter sp.
GCCGCGGCTGCCCCCGCAACTGTAAGCGGCGAGCAGCCCTCAGTCAGCCACTGGAGCAGGCGCTCCGGGAAGGCCGAGGGCAGGCTATGACCCGTAAGCCAGGAGACCTGCCGGCGGCATCAACTCTAGCCCGCGCCCTCGGGTGGAGGGCGAGAAGAGGGACCATATGAACAGTTCACCGGCCAAGCCTGCGAACCTTGCCACCGATGCGGCCACACTGACCTTGGCGCGCGTCGTCCCGATTTTCACAGCCCTCCTCCTCGGCGCCTTTGTCGTCGGGGGCGTCGGCTTCTCCCACCTCGCGGCCGTGCATAACGCGGCACACGATTATCGCCATTCCATGGGCTTTCCCTGCCACTAGGGAGGGCGAACCATGGACTATTTCCGCAACATCGTTGTCGTTGCCGTCCTCGCCGGCGCCATTGCCGGCCTCGGCATGACAATCGCCCAGCACTTCGCCACCGTCCCGCTCATCCTCAAGGCCGAAGTCTATGAGGGTGAGAGCGCAAGCGAGCCCGCGCACGACCATGGCGGCACCGCCGCCGCGCAAGCCCCCGCGCACAAGCATGACGATGGGGGCTGGCAGCCATCCGACGGGTTCGAGCGCGCATTCTTCTCGTTCCTCGCCAATATCGTCACCGGCATCGGCTTCGCGCTTCTTCTCGTCGCCGCAAGCGAACTCTTCGGCGGCATCAAGGACTGGCGCCAAGGCGTATTCTGGGGCCTGGCGGGGTTCGCCGTCTTCACGCTTGCGCCTGGTCTCGGGCTTTCGCCCGAACTTCCGGGGATGCCGGCGGCGGAGCTTGGCGCGCGCCAGTTGTGGTGGATCGCGACGGTCCTTTGCACGGCCATCGCGCTCGCACTCTTGCTCTATCGGCGGTCTCTGTTGGCGACCATTGCTGCGGTCGCTCTGCTCGTTGCCCCGCATCTCATCGGTGCGCCGCAGCCGGCCAGCTACGAGACTCAGGTCCCGGAAGGCTTGCATCACAGTTTCGTCGTCGCCGTGGTGCTGACCACGCTTCTGTTCTGGGTGCTGCTGGGCGGCTTGGCCGGGCTGTTCCGGGGACGCTTCGTCCAGGCAAGTTGAGCGATGGCAGCTCACGCGGCGGCCGGGCCCGGGCTCACAACCCTCGTCCTCGGCGGCGCCCGTTCCGGCAAGAGCCGCTATGCCGAGTGGCTGACCCGAACCTATCCGCCACCTTGGATCTATGTCGCGACGGCGGAAGCAAGGGACGAGGAGATGGCCGAGCGAATTGCGGCCCACAGGGCGAGGCGCGATTCCGAATGGCAGACCGTCGAGGCGCCGTTCGCGCTGGTCGAGGCCCTGAGGGACGTGCCGGCGAAATCGGCCGTGCTGGTCGATTGCTTGACGCTTTGGCTTTCCAATCTGATGGAGTCTGGGTCCGACATCGACGCCCAAACCGACGCACTGAAGGCAACCCTAGCCGAAAGAGCCGGCCCCACGGTTCTCGTGTCGAACGAAGTCGGGATGGGCATCGTGCCTGATAACGCTGTGGCGCGCCGGTTTCGTGACCTCCAGGGAAGACTCAATCAGGACTTGGCGGCGCAGGCGGCGCGTGTGGTGATGATGGTGGCCGGCGTGGCCGTTCCGGTGAAAAGTCCATGAGCAAAAAAGTGACCGACGACAAGGACGCCGAGCGCCATCGCGCCAAGATGGCGAAGCGCAAGGAAGTGCAAGACAAGGAGGTCGCCGGCAAGACGGTCGAGAAAGGCCTTCTCATCGTTCACACCGGCACGGGCAAAGGCAAATCGACGGCGGCGTTCGGGCTCGCGCTCCGCATGCTCGGCCGTGGCCGCCGCGTCGGCATCGTGCAGTTCGTCAAAGGTGCCTGGCATACGGCCGAGCGCGACGCACTTGCCAAATTCGGCGACCTCGTCTCCTGGAACGCGATGGGCGAGGGCTTCACCTGGGAGACGCAGGATCGCGCCCGCGACATCGCCGCCGCCGAGCGCGCCTGGGCGAAGGCGCAAGAGCTGATGGCCGATCCGAGCTTCGGCCTCATCATTCTCGATGAGCTCAACATCGCGCTCCGCTACGACTATCTCGACCTCGCGCAAGTGCTGGAAACGCTCGCCGCGCGCCGCCCCGGTCTTCACGTCATTGTCACCGGCCGGAACGCCAAGCCCGAGTTGATCGAAGCCGCCGACCTCGTCACCGAGATGACATTGGTGAAGCATCACTTCGCTGCCGGCGTGAAGGCGCAAGAAGGCATCGAGTTCTGAGCCCGTGACCGCGCGCGTGCTCATGTTCCAGGGCACCGGCTCGGATGTCGGCAAGTCGCTGATCGTCGCCGGGCTTGCGCGAGCGCTTGTTGCGCGCGGGCTCAGAGTGCTGCCGTTCAAGCCGCAGAACATGTCGAACAATGCCGCGGTCACGGTTGACGGCGGCGAAATCGGCCGGGCGCAGGCGCTTCAGGCGCGGGCTGCACGCGTCCCGCCGAGCGTGCACATGAACCCGGTCCTGCTCAAGCCGCAGAGCGAGGTGGGCGCGCAGATCGTGGTGCTGGGACGGCGGCGCGGCCGCGCCACCGCCGCCGAGTATCAGCGGATCAAACCTGAGCTGATGCCGTTCGTGATGGACAGCTTCGATCGGGTGAAGAGCTCCGCCGACATCGTTCTCGTCGAGGGCGCGGGCAGCGCCTCGGAGGTGAACCTCCGCGCCAACGACATCGCCAATATGGGCTTCGCCCGCGCCGTGGACGCGCCTGTCGTTCTCATCGGCGACATCGACAGGGGCGGGGTGATCGCGAGCCTCGCCGGCACCAGAGCGGTGATCGACGCCGACGACGCAAGGCTCATTCGCGGCTTTCTCGTCAACAAGTTCCGCGGCGACCCTGCGCTCTTCGCCGACGGCATGGCGCGCATAGAAGCGGCGACCGGCTGGGAGGCTCTGGGGCTCATCCCGTTCTTCCCCGAGGCGCGGCTCCTTCCGGCAGAAGATGCGCTCGCGCTCGACGTCGCCCGGCCCCCAAAGCCCGAGGCGCGCATCAAGATTGCTGTTCCCATCCTGCCGCATATCGCCAATTTCGACGATCTCGACCCTCTCGACGCCGAGCCCGCTGTCGATCTGGTTCGTGTGCGCCCGGACCAGGCGCTTCCCGGCGACGCCGCCCTCGTCATTCTGCCGGGCTCCAAGGCGACCATCGCCGACCTTGCCGCGCTCCGCGCCGCAGGCTTCGACATCGACATTGCCGCGCATCTTCGCCGCGGCGGCACGGTGCTCGGGCTCTGCGGCGGCTATCAGATGCTGGGCCGCGCGCTCCACGATCCAGACGGCATCGAGGGACCGCGCGGAACCGCTCCCGGTCTCGGCCTGCTCGATGTCGAGACCACGCTATCGGGCGAGAAGCGGCTCGAACCTGCGACCGGCACGACGAAAGACGGCATCTCCTTCAGCGGCTACGAGATGCATATGGGCGTGACCCAAGGCCCCGATTGCAAGCGGCCATTCGCGCGACTCGCCGATGCCACGCCCGAAGGGGCGGTCTCGGCCGATGGCCGCGTAATGGGAACCTATATCCACGGACTGTTCGCCGACGACCGCCAGCGCTGCGCTTGGCTCGAGCGCTTCGCGGCGGGTGGCGCATCGATCGCTTACGACGGACTCATCGAGGCGACGCTCGACAAGCTCGCCGCCCATCTTGCCGCCCATGTCGCGCTCGACCGGCTGCTCACACTAGCGCGGTGAGCGCCGCGAGCGCGAACACGATGGCGATGAGAAGACCGTCGGCGCGGGCGTAGAGTTCGAGCGCGGCGCGGATATCGGCGGCCGTAGCCTCGCGCCGTCCATCGCCCATGAGCGCGCCTTCGGTCGGAGCGCCCTCATACGAACGGGGGCCGCCAAGCGAAAGTCCGAGAGCACCGGCGAGCGCGGCTTCGGGATAACCGGCGTTCGGCGAGGCGTGGTGCTTGGCGTCGCGCCGCGTCGCGGTCCATGCGGCAGAGGCCGAGGTGCCTTTGCCGAAATAGGCGGCGGCAGTGATGAGAAGCGCGGAGAGCCGCGAGGCGGGAAGATTGACCAGATCGTCGAGTTGCGCCGCGGTGCGGCCGAAATCGCGGTAACGCTCGCTTCTGTGGCCGATCATGCTGTCGGCGGTGTTGATCGCCTTGTACAGCGCGGCACCCGGAAGGCCTGCGAGCACCATCCAGAACGTTGGCGCCACGACGCCGTCGGAAAAATTCTCGGCCAGGCTTTCGATTGCCGCTCGCGCCACGCCCGCCGCGTCGAGCTCGGCCGTGTCGCGCCCGACGATATGCGCGACGGCTTCGCGTCCCGCGGTCACGCCCCCCTCGTCGAGCGCATCGGCCACGCGAGCGACGTGAACGAAAAGACTGCGCTGGGCCAGCAGCGTGCTCGCGACGAGCGCTAGCGCGATCAACCCGAAAGGAAGGAGAAGCAGGAGCCCCTCGATGACGAAGGCGACAACGGCGACGACGACGAGAAGCGCCAGCATCGCGACGGCGCCCCATCTGCGGCGCGCTTCGGCGTCGGTGCCGTGGTTCAGACGATTTTCCAACATGGTAATCAGCCGGCCCATCCAGGTGACGGGATGGCCGATCGCGCGCGAGAGCTTTTCGGGATAGCCGAAAGTGATCTCGATCAACAAGGCGAGGAGCGTCAGCGGCGCGGCCATAGGACCCTGCTGCGCTCAGAGGCGCTCGGAGATCAGTGGGCCCAGCGGCGGGCGTGTTGCCTTGCCGCTTCGAGATTGCCTTGCGCCTCTTCCGGCAGAAGTTTCGCGATCACGCCCATGGCGAGCTCGACGGAGATCTCGCTGCCGCCGCATTCCTTGAGCTGCTCGCGCAGCCAGCCGTAGATCTCCTCGTCGCCCGACTTGAGGCCGACGGCGATCTCTTCCAGCATCTGCACCAACGATTCTGCTGCCATCGTGCCCCTCCCTCCCACGAGCCAAATGGCCTGTGGCTGCGGCCGCTTGTTTCGCGCTCCTGGTGCGATCCTCCCCCTGATTCGCATCATACGCCGTTTGCGCGCGCCCGGACGTGGCGCTTCCGCCACAGTCGGCTTCTATTTCAGTCAGTCGGCCGTGGGGCCCATGAAGGATATCGGCCCGACCGAAGCGGTGCTGCCAGGTTCGCCGCCTGCGTCCGCGACCGGCACGCCCGGCGCAGGGTTGCAATAGTGGCGCCCGTTCTTGGCGTTGGTGCGCAGGAGATCGACGTGGATGTGGTTGTAGTGGTGGCGGTCGCTGCCCGGTCCGAGCATGGTGTAGAACTCGGCGCAAGCGCCGGCCATGACCGCGCCGAGAAAAGCGCGCTCGCGGCGGCCGCCCTTCCACCAGTGGCGGACGACGCTGATCTCATCGCCCCCGGCGAGACGGAAGCCCGCGATATCCAGGGCATTGCCGAAAGCGTGCTCTGACGGCGCGCCATAGGAGTTGCCGTTCCGGCCGCGGCAGCCATAAGACGCCATCTGCCTGATCTCGACCACCGGGCGGCCGTAATAGCGATAGGCCGCCGGCTGCACGGTGTTCCTGACCCAGCGCTCGAGCCCCGCCGTGACAGGGCAGCCCATCGTTGCCGCGGGCGTCACAAAGACCCTGCCCCCAGATAGCCCCGAAACGCGCAAGGGCCGTTCGAGCCCGCAGACGCCCGGCCCGTCGATCTCGGTCATCGGTTGGATATAGGCCGAGGCTTGCACCGCGCCGCTGGCAAGGCAGGCGCGCTCGGTCTGGCCGCGCCAGGGCGCCCTCTGGCCGGAATTGAAGCTCCCGCCCCCGCCGCAGCCGGCAATGAGGCCCACGCACGCAGCGACCATCAGGCCGGTTACGAGATACTTAATCCCTGCCCCCATGGCCCCCACCATGCGGCCAAGGGTCTGAAAAATGTTTCAATGCTCGGCCGCTTCTAACCTCCCCCCTTGTGGGAACTGTTGCGTAATTCGGTGGCTGTGATTCCCTTACGGAGGTGATTCCGCA
>CAYMJW010000145.1:0-5869 GCA_964390455.1 uncultured Methyloceanibacter sp.
AGATGGAAAGATGGAGCTGCGCGCCTTTGCCGTTCGGCAGCATCGGCGCGACGATTCGAAACGGCTCCGGCTCGAGCGCTTCGACCGCCTCGGCAACGGTGGCGAAATTGTCGAGCACGTACTGCGCCCAGAGCGAGATCGACAGAATGGGCTTGCCTTCGGTCGTGCCGTAATCGGACTCGGCGAGATAGAGCAGGTTGGCAACGAGGCCCTTCTCGTTCATGCCGTCGGCAGAGCCGATGTTGTAGCCGGACACGATCACGCTGCCATACTTGGAGACCCACTCCGGCGTGCCGGCGCCGCCCGCGCCGTTGCGCTTGATGCCGGCCGGAAAGGCCCAAAGATCGGAGTGCATGTCCTCGAGCCAGTCCATCGAGCGGCCGGTGATGACGAGCCCCTCGCTGCCGATATAGACCGCCCGCGTGCAGGCCTCAGCGACCTGGATCGTGCCGAAAGCGAGTGCGGCAACCGCGGCCGCTCCGCGCCAAGCGATCCGCCTCAGACCCGGGTATGACATTGTCCGCCTCCTGACTGTTTTGTGTTGAGGGCGACCCTAAACGCGGCGCGCGCCACAAACAACCCGCCTCGCCCCCTGTGACGCCGCCTCTTTTCAACCTCCCCCTCGTGGGGGAGGTCCGGGCCCCGCCGCACGTTAGTCCGTCATTCCGGCGCAAGCCGGAATCCAGGAGCGGCATGCACGGCGTTTGTGACTCTGGATACCGGCTTTCGCCGGTATGACGCCGCGCCTTTTTTGAACCTCCCCCTCGTGGGGAGGTCCGGCGTCGCGCCTTACTTTGCGCTACCGCTCTGCTGCTTGAGCGCATGTGCGCGACGCCGGGGTGGGGGGCGGCGCTTCAAAGCATGAGGCGGGACGCCGCGATGGGAACGTCAGCCCCCCACCCGGCGCGCCAAAGCGCGCCGACCTCCCCACGAGGGGGAGGTTTGGGGCAGAGCGAGTGGCGCGCGCGGGTTACTCGGCGGCGGGCGTCTTGTTCCAACGCGCCGTCGCGGCTTCGTCGCGCCCCTCGGCCTCGACCCAGCGCGCGCCGGAAGGGCCGTCCTCGCGCTTCCAGAACGGCGCGCTTGTCTTGAGATAATCCATGAGAAAGCGCGCGGCGTCGAAGGCGGCGTCGCGATGCTCCGACGCCGTCACCACGAGAACGATATTGTCGCCGGGCTGAAGCGACCCATAACGATGCACGACGAGACACTCAAGGAGTGGCCAGCGCGCGCAGGCCTCAGCCTCGACGCGGGCAATCTCCGCCTCGGTCATGCCGGGATAATGTTCGAGCGTCATCGCCGCCACAGTACCCTCTTGATCGCGCACCGTGCCCAAGAAGGTGACGATGGCGCCGATGTCGCTGCGGCCCGCCTTCACCCGCGCGATCTCGGCGCCGATGTCGAAATCCTCCTGCTGCACCCGGATCATCGATCAGCCTCCGGTGACCGGCGGGAAGAACGCGATCTCGCGCGCGCCGGCAATCCGCGCGTCGTGGCGCACATGGGTGTGGTCGATCGCGGCGCGGATCACCTCGGCGCGGGCGAAGGCATCCTCGAATTCAGGCCCGCGCCCCTTCAGCCAATCGATCAGCTCGGCGATCGTGGCGACGCCCGCGGGCGGGTCGATGTCCTCGACGGCAACGCCGGCCTTCTCCTTGACCCATGCGAAATAGAGGAGGCGCATCGCGCTATTCATCCTTCAGCGCATGGCGGAAGGCGGCCATGAGATAGTCGTAGCCGGTATAGAGCGTGAAGATGGCCGCGATCCAGAGCAGCGAGAGCCCGAACAGCGTCGTGTAAGGCCAGATCTTGTCGCCGGCGCTCCCGGCCAGAAGAAAGCCGATCGCCACCATCTGCACCAAGGTCTTCCACTTGGCGAGGCGCGTCACCGGCACGCCGACGGCGAGCGTGCCGAGGAACTCGCGCAGGCCCGAGACCAGGATCTCGCGGCAGAGGATGATGACGCCGGCCCATAGCGACCACCCGGCGATGGTCTGATCGGCGGCGAGCATGAGCAGCGCCGCCGCCACGATCAGCTTGTCGGCGATGGGGTCGAGCATGCGGCCCAACGTGCTCTGCTGCTGCCAGGCGCGCGCGAAATAGCCATCGAGGAAATCGCTGACGCCGGCAGCGATGAAAATCCACATGGCGACCCAGCGCCCCCAATCCCCGGTGACGAAGAAGCAGGCGACCAGCGCCGGGATGGCGAGGATGCGGCCATAGGTGAGGATATTCGGCAGGCTGGCGAAGCGGGGAGGGGCGCCCGCGCGCGCCGGTCCCGCCAGGCCTCGCTGCGTCATGTCCGGCTGCTGGCTCACTTCGACCTACCCGCGTTCGTGAAAATGGTCATGGATCGTCCGCGCCATCTGCGCGCTGATGCCGTCAACGGCTTCGAGATCGGCAATGCCGGCGCGGCTCACCGCCTTGGCCGAACCGAAATGCTGCAACAGCGCCCGCTTACGCCGGGGCCCGATCCCGGGCACCTCGTCGAGCGGCGACGCGGTGATCGCCTTCTTGCGCTTGGCGCGATGGGCGCCGATGGCGAAGCGATGGGCTTCGTCCCTGAGCGTCTGGATACAATAGAGCACGGGGTCGCGCGGCTCCAACAAAAGCGGCTCCTTTCCCCTCAGGTAAATGCGTTCCCGCCCGGCATTGCGGTCGGGTCCTTTGGCCACCGCCGCCACTTTGATGTCGGAAAGGCCAAGCTCGTCGAGCACGGCGTAAGCGGCGCCGAGCTGCCCGGGGCCTCCGTCGATCAGCACGAGATCGGGCGCGGCCCAGCCGCTCACCTCCGCCCGCTCCTTGGCAAGCTTGCTAAAGCGGCGGTTCAGCATCTCGCGCATCATCGCATAGTCGTCGCCCGGCGCCAGGTCTTCGCTCTTCATGTTGAACTTGCGGTATTGCCCTTTGATGAAACCTTCGGGCCCGGCGACGATCATGGCGCCGACAGGGTTCGTGCCGGAAATGTGGCTGTTGTCGAAGACCTCGATACGCTCAGGCACCTCGTCGAGATCGAACAGCTCGGCAAGCCGCGCAAGTATTGCCGCCTGCGACGAGGATTCGGCAAGGCGCCGCGCCAGCGCCTCGCGGGCATTGACGAGCGCATGCTCCACCAGCTCGCGCTTCTCGCCACGCTGCGGCGCACTGACATCGATCTTGCGCCCCGAGCGCAACGACAGGGCTTCGCCGAGCAGCCGCCGCCCGGGAATGTCATGCGACAGCAATACCTGTTTCGGCGGCAGCTTGTCGTCGTAGAACTGGGCGACGAAGGATTCCAACACCTCTTCGACCGGAACGCTTTTGTCGGCGCGCGGGAAATAGGCGCGGTTGCCCCAATTGTTGCCGCTGCGGAAGAAGAACACCTGGACGCAGGTTTGGCCGGCGTCCTGATGGGCGGCGAACACGTCGGCCTCCTTGACGCTCTTCGGGTTGATGCCCTGGCGGGACTGAATATGGCTGAGGGCCGTGAGCCGGTCGCGGAAGCTCGCCGCGCGCTCATAGTCTTGGCGCAGGCTCGCCTCGTCCATCAGCGCGCGCAAGCGGAACTTCACCTCGTCGCTCTCGCCGGTGAGAAAGCCGAGTGCTTCGTTGACGAGCAAGCCGTAGTCGTCGATGGAAATCTCTCCCGTGCACGGCGCGCTACAACGCTTGATTTGAAAGAGCAGGCACGGCCGCGTCCGGCTCTCGTAATAAGCGTCGGAGCAGGAGCGCAGAAGAAAGGCGCGCTGCAGCGTGTTGATGGTGCGGCCCACGGCGCCGGCCGAAGCGAAGGGCCCGAAATACTCGCCCTTTCGATTGCGCGCGCCGCGATGCTTGAGGATCTGCGGCACGAGATGGTCGCGGGCGATGAGAATGAACGGGAACGACTTGTCGTCGCGCAGCACCACGTTGTAGCGGGGCTTCAGCCGCTTGATGAGATTGGCCTCGAGCAGAAGCGCCTCGATCTCGGTCGCGGTGGTGACGAATTCCATGCTCGCCGTATCGGCGATCATGCGGGCGATGCGGTTGTTGTGACCGGCGCCGCGCGCGTAGCTCTGCACGCGCTTCTTCAGATGCCGCGCCTTGCCGACATAAAGCACCTCGCCCGCTTCATCGATCATGCGGTAGACGCCGGGCCCGGCCGGCGCCGTCTTGGCATGGCGGCCGATCACCGGCGCGCCGGTCTCGGCGCCGCGCAAGGCGTCCCGCAAGCGCGAAAGGCCTTTGGCTCCGGTGGCGTCTGGGTTCTCTAGCGGCATGAAATCACTGTTTTTCGCACAGGCTTGCGGCCTGCGATCCAAAGCGAAGGTAGGGTCTTGGCGTGACCTCCTTCAAGAGCCCGCAGGCACCTCTCAATCGCCGCCGCGCTCGACCCCCCAGGCGAGATGCTGGCCACTGTCGAGCGCGATCATCTGCCCCGTAATTGAGGGCGTTTCGAGGAGAAAGCGGACCGCGCGAGCGACATCCCCGGCGCTGACGGGCTTTTGCAGCAAGGTCGCTTGGCACTCCCGCTCGAAGGCGCTTTGGCTTTGCCCCTGGTTCTGGAGCACGGGACCGGGCGCAATTGCGTTCACTCGGATCCGCGGCGCGAGCGCTTGCGCCATGGTTTGCGTCGCGGACCAGAGCGCCGCCTTGGCGATTGTGTAGGAGAAATAGCCGGGGTTCGGGCGCAGGATTTTCTGGTCGATCACGTTGATGACGCTGCCCTCGACGCCGTCAGGGAGCGCCTCGGCGAACGCCTTGGTCAGAAAGACTGGAGCCCTGAGATTGGTGTCGAGATGCGCCTGCCACCTCTCACCCTCGAGCGTGGCAAGCGTGTCGTGCTCGAAGCGTGCGGCATTGTTGATGAGGCAGGAGGGAGGGCCGAGCGAGGCGGCGCAGGCCGCGATCAACTTGGGAAGCGCGTCGAGGTGGTCGAGATCGGCGGCGAAGGCGGCTGCCGCCCCGCCGTTGCGCTCGATCTCCGCCACGAGGCCGGCGGCGTCCGCCGCTGACGTGCGATAGTGAACGCCGACGCGCCAGCCGCTCGCACCGAGATCGAGCGCGATGATCCGCCCGAGCCTGCGCGCCGCGCCTGTCACGAGCACGGTCCGGTCTGTGTCTTTCGCCATGCGGTTACGTTAGAGATTGGTGGTTACGGGAGAGCTCGGGCTACTCTAGGTGACGGCCTCGATGTGAACAAGGCGCGGTCCTTTCTTCTACCGCTTTGGTAGCCTATGGGAACCGAACCAATGGCGGGAAAAGGAGACGTCGTGCCTGACGAGAAGGCGATCGCGAAGGCGCACGCGGTCTACACGCCCTTTACGCTCGCGATCTACGATGTGCTCGTTCATGGTCTTTCCAATCGCTTCGCCTGGCGCTGCCCGACAGAGCGGCTCGTCGCCCTCTATCGCGACAATCTCGCGTCGGAGCATTTGGAGGCGGGCGTCGGCACCGGGCTCTTGCTCGACCGCTCCGCGACGGCAAAGCTCGAGCGCCTGGTGCTCCTCGACGCGAACCGGGAGTGTCTCGACCGCTCGGGGCAGAGGCTCGCCCGCTTCAAGCCCACGCTGCGTCAGGTCAACCTGCTTGCGCCGATTGCGCTTCCCATCGCGCCCGTCGCCTCGGTCGGGCTCACCTATGTGCTGCATTGCCTGCCCGGGCGCATGGACGAGAAGCTGAAGGCGATCGATCATCTGCGGCCGCTGATGCGCGATCGCGCCACATTGTTCGGCGCCACGATTCTCGGACGCGGCGTCACGCCAAACGCGGCGGCATCCACGCTGCTCGAGCTCTACAACGCGCAGGGCGTCTTCAACAATCGCGACGACGACATTGCCGCCCTGTCGGACGGATTGCGGCGACGCTTCGCCCGGGTCGAGATCGCGCAAGAGGGCTGCGCCGCCATCTT
>CAYMJW010000146.1:0-5868 GCA_964390455.1 uncultured Methyloceanibacter sp.
ACGACACGTCGTAATAGGGGCTGAGATTGTCGAAGCCGATGACCTCGTGCCCGCGCTCAAGCAGCCGCACCGCCGTGTGGTAGCCGATGAAACCGGCGGCGCCGGTGACCAAAACTCGCATTTGCACGCTTTCTTAAGCCGGGAAACCCCTCTCCCGAGAGCCGCGACAGCAAAAGCCACCGGGAGCCCCCCGCTGTCAATCGCTTCAGGGCCGCAGCGAAAAGCCCCTTCGCGGCGCGGTTGACGCTTACCGAGGCGCTCGTTATAGAGCACCCAATCAGCCCAAACCGGTAGCCGCGCTTCGCAGGTCGCGCGCTTCGAGGACAAAATCTCATGGCCAATACGAAATCGGCGAAGAAAGCCGCTCGCCAGGCGACCCGCAGGACCGCGGTCAACAAGGCGCGGCGGACCCGGCTCAAAAGCTCGGTGCGCAAGGTGGAAGAGGCGATCGCTTCCGGCAACAAGGACGCTGCCGCCCAAGCCCTGAAGGACGCAGAGCCGATCATCGTCCGCGCGGCACAGAAGGGTGTCGCTCACCGCAAGACCGCGTCACGCAAAGTGTCGCGACTTTCGAAGCGCATTGGCGCGATGGGAGCGCATTAACTCAAAAAAACCGCGTCTGTTGCTTCGTGGCCACAGACGGTGTGTCTTCCCGCTCTTCCCTCTTGTCGATTCAATGACGATTTCAACTGCTTGGTCATGAACGCCAAGCGGACGCAGAACGGCGTGCGAAGTCTCATGACTCGCCTGCAAAAAAAATTCGTGCAACGCTGCGCTCAAGTGAGATCGTCTGCGCCGATCGGCCACGCAATTGCTTCGATGAATCACGCTTGCCAGACAGAGACTTGTGCGATCGGGGTTGAAACGCCGTTGCAGCGGCGCATCGCGCGCGTTCATTGGGGCCGCTCGCTTGATCGGCGGATGGGGCATGTGTATAGTTCAATCATCCAAACGGGGCGTTCCCCTCCTTCACAATCGAGTACCCTTCACCTGGTGGTTGCCGGGAGAGGTTTTTATTGTCTTCGTTGCAAGGAGAGTGGAAATCTTGTGGAACATTAAAGCGTAATCTGTGGGTGGTCGTGGCCGTGTTTCCCGAGTAGCCACTACCTATTGTAGCTGCCACCCACTTTGTACTTACGTCGTACTCTTGATTTTCGGGAGAGGGCATTTCCTTGAGCACGCAGAATGACGAGAGGGGGGTCGACGATGTCGATGTGGAGACGGTCTGGAGGATCCTCCAATCCGATCCTCGGTCCCAACTCGTCGATGTGCGGACGCGCGCAGAGTGGACCTATGTGGGAATTCCAGACCTCGGGCCTGTCGGCAAGCGGCCTCTGCTCGTTGAGTGGCAGACGTTTCCCGACCAGGCGATCGATCCGCGCTTCGCGGAGCGTCTGGCAGGCGAACTCAAGGCGCTCGGCGTCGGTTTCAATGACGATCTCTTCTTCATTTGCCGTTCGGGGAGCCGGAGCCTTGCCGCAGCCAAGGCGATGGAGGCAATAGGATACGGCGCGTGCCACAACGTCGCTTGCGGTTTCGAAGGACCGCTGGACGACGGCAGGCATCGCGGCGCACTTGCGGGGTGGAAAGCGGCTGGCCTACCCTGGCAGCAGGGCTAGGGTTAGGGTTAAGTCATAGGGACGGTCATGACTGTCCGCGTCGATCTTGTTGACTGCTCATGTATGAGGCGTGCGGTGCGTAACGGCGCGAACCAAAAGAATGGGAAAGAGCAAGAACCGTGGCACAGCAGGAGCAGGGCGCCCCAAGCGATGCTTGGGCGAGGGTCAAGAGCCGGTTACGCGCTGAGCTTGGAGAAGACGTATTCGCCAGTTGGTTCAGGGGGGTCGAGGTCGAGCAGGTGGACGGCGAGGTCGTCCATCTTACCGTCGCCACTCGCTTCCTGCGCAACTGGCTCCGTTCGCATTATTACGACTTCGTCTTGAGGCTCTCGCGCGCCGAGTGGCCGGATATCGAACGCGTCGAATTCAGGGTGAGGCAGCCGCATTTCGGCGTCGAGACCCAGAAGGAACAGCCGCGCGTTAGACGCAGCCCCGAGCCGTCGGCGCCCGAGGCCGTGTCGGTGCCGCTGCCGCTGCCGTTGCGGACCGGCTATGGCGGCTTCGAGGGCTCGCCGCTCGACCCCCGGCTCAGTTTCGCGAGCTTCATGGTCGGAATCTCGAACCGCCTCGCTTACGCCGCGGCGCAAGAGGTGGCGGGCGCATTCTCGGCGCCGCAGCCTCTGTTCAACCCGCTGTTCGTGCACGGCAATGTGGGCTTGGGCAAAACCCACCTGCTGCACGCCATCGCCTGGGACGTGAAGAAGCGCAAGCCCGAGTCCCAGGTCCTCTACCTCACCGCCGAGCGCTTCATGTCGGGCTTCGTGCAGGCTTTGCGCGCGCGCGACGCGCTCGCCTTCAAAGAGAAGCTGCGCAAGATCGACATTCTCCTCATCGACGACATGGAGTTCCTGCAAGGCCCGACCATCCAGCAGGAATTCTGTCACACCTTGAACTCGCTGATCGACGGCGGACGCCAGGTCGTGGTCGCCGCCGACCGCGCGCCGACCCAGCTCGACAAGCTCGACATGCGCATGCGCTCGCGGCTGGGCGGAGGCCTCGTCGCCGAGATCGGCTCCATGGACTACGATCTGCGGCACAAGATTCTGGAGAAGCGCGCGGCCGAGGCTTGCGCCGAAACCAGGGGCCTTTCCATCTCCGAGATCGTGCTTGCTTTTCTCTCCGAGCGCTTAACCGAGAGCGGCCGCGAACTCGAGGGCGCCGTTCACCGCTTGCGCGCCAGCTTCCAGCTTACGGACCAGCCGGTGACGCTCGAGACCGCCGAGCAGATCGTGCGCGACCTGATGCGCGGGGCTGAGCCCAGGCGCGTTCGCATCGACGACATCTTACGCACCGTGTCGAAGCATTACGGCGTCAACCGGGGCGATCTTCTGTCGGGACGTCGCAACCGCTCGATCGTGCGGCCGCGCCAGATCGGCATGTATCTGGCGAAGCTGCTCACCTCGCGCTCGCTGCCCGAGATCGGCCGCCGCTTCGGCAACCGCGACCACACCACCGTGCTGCACGCGATCCGCAAGATCGAGCAGTTGATGAACGATGACACCCAACTGCGTGAGGAGATCGAGCTCTTGAAGCGACTGTTACGCGAATAGGGGGAAGGCGGGCGGGGGGCTTGGATCCCAAGCCAAGGCGTCCCCCCACCGCTCTTGCAAATTGCCTGCTCTTTCGTCAAGTTTGAGCCCCTAGGGGACCTCAACCACGCCGTCGTCAGGGGTTGGACTGGAGCAGAAGCGCTTCGGCCAGGGCTGAGCCTACCGGCGGAAAATCGTCACTTTTTGGGAATCGGGCACCATGCGGCTCACCATCGACAAACCCGGACTTGCCAAGGCGCTGGCCCATGTGGCGAGCGTTGTCGAGCGCCGCAACACCATTCCCATCCTGTCCAACGTGCTCGTCTCGGCCGCCAGGAACGAATTGAAGCTGACCGCCACCGATCTCGACATGGAGCTGGTCGAGACCGTGCCGGTGCGCGCCAAAGGCGAAGGCGCAACCACCGTGCCGGCGCATATGTTCTATGACATCGTGCGCAAGCTTCCCGAGGGCGCCGATATCGAGCTGGCAAAGGACGGCGAGCAGGGACGCCTCGCAATCACCAGCGGCCACGCGCAGTTTTCGCTGCAAACGCTGCCGGCCGACGATTTTCCCGCGCTCAGTGTCGATGATCTCGGCCACAGCTTCAGCCTGCCCGCCGCCGAGTTGAAGCGCCTGATCGACAAGACGCGCTTCGCCATCTCCACCGAGGAGACCCGCTACTATCTGAACGGCATCTATCTCCACGCCGCACAGAGCGGCGGCAAGGCCGTGCTGCGCGCCGTCGCCACCGACGGGCACAGGCTCGCCCAGATCGAGCTGCCGCTGCCGCCGGGCGCCAAGGACATGCCGGGCGTGATCGTGCCGCGCAAGACCGTGCTCGAACTGGCAAAGCTCGTCGAGGATGGCGAAGGCGAGGTTCGCGTCGAGCTCTCGGCTTCGAAGATCCGGGTCTCCACCGCCCGCGTGATCCTGACCTCGAAGCTGATCGACGGCACCTTCCCCGATTACGAGCGGGTCATCCCGCAATCGAACGACAAGACGATGGAGGTTGACAACGCGGCCTTCGCGCAAGCCGTCGATCGCGTCTCGACGCTTTCGAGCGACAAGGGCCGCGCGGTCAAGCTCACCATCACCGACGGCAAGCTCACATTATCGGTCAACAATCCCGACAGCGGCAGCGCCAGCGAGGAACTGCCGGTCGAATATGGCTTCGATCCGCTGGAGATCGGCTTCAACGCCCGCTATCTCCTCGACATTTCCGGACAGCTCGAAAGCGGCACGGCCGAATTTCGCTTGGCCGATCCCGGTTCCCCCACCACGGTGCGCGACGGCAAGGATGCCTCCGCGCTCTACGTGCTCATGCCAATGCGGGTATGAAGGCTCACCGCAAGGGACAGGGCGAGGTTGAGGCGATCGCGGGCGACCCTGCCAAGGCTCTTCTGTTCGTTCGCTCGCTCAAGCTCGCCGATTTCCGCAACTATGCGCGGGCCGAGCTCGAGCTCGATGCGCGGCCCGTCGTCCTCGCGGGCGACAATGGCGCGGGCAAGACCAATCTGCTCGAGGCCGTGTCGCTGCTCGGTCCTGGTCACGGGCTTCGCGGGCGCCCTTATGACGAGCTTTGCCGCAAAGACGGCGCCGGCGGCTTCGCCGTTGCGGCAAGGGTCGTGTCGCGCGGGGACGAGGTCGAGATCGGCACTGGCCTTGCGGCGGCCGAGCACGAGGCGGGCGCTGGGCGGACCGTGCGCATCGCGGGCAAAGAGAGAAGTGCCGGCGCTTTGGCCGAATATGTGAACCTCGTTTGGCTGATCCCCGCCATGGACGGCTTGTTCACGGGGTCGGCTTCAGAACGGCGGCGCTTTCTCGACCGGCTCGTGCTTGCGGTCGATCCCAAGATGCGGAGCCCGCTTGGCCGCTACGACCGGGCGATGCGGCAAAGGAACCGGCTGTTCCAGATGCGGGAGGGGTCGCGCGCCCTGTTCGAGGGGCTCGAGGAGCAGATGGCGGAAGCGGGCGTGGCGATCGCGGCGGCGCGGCTCGATGCTTGCGCGCGGCTCGCCGGGCTGATCGAACGCATGCGCGCGGAGCGCGGCGAAGGCCCCTTCCCGTGGGCTTCGGTCGCGCTCGAAGGGCGGCTCGAGGCAGCCCTTGCCACACGCTCGGCGACCGAAGTCGAGGACGCGTATCGCAGCCTTCTCGCGGAGGGCCGTGAGCGCGACCGGGCAGCTTCGCGGGCTCTTGAAGGACCGCATCTGAGCGACCTTATTGTGGCTCATGGCCCCAAAGAGGCGCCCGCCGCTGAGTGTTCCTCGGGCGAGCAGAAGGCGCTTCTGATCGGCCTCATCCTCGCCAAGGCCGAGCTCATCAAGGAGATCGAGGGCATCCCGCCGCTCATCCTCTTGGACGAGGTGGCGGCCCATCTCGACGAGGCCCGCCGGCAGGCCCTTTTTAGCCAGATTCTGGCCCTCAAATGCCAGGCCTGGATGACCGGCACCGACCGCGACTTGTTCGCGCCCCTCGCCGAAGACGCACAGATATTCGGCGTGAATCGGGGTATGATCGGAGCCTGATTCACGGGCGCCTGCGACCCCCCGCCAAAGGCGCCCAAAACCGCTTCAAGGAACCATGACACCAGCCTCAAAACGCAAGGAAGCCGCCTCCTCCGATTACGGCGCGGAATCGATCAAAGTGCTGAAAGGCCTCGACGCCGTGCGCAAGCGGCCGGGCATGTATATCGGCGACACCGATGACGGCTCGGGCC
>CAYMJW010000147.1:0-1733 GCA_964390455.1 uncultured Methyloceanibacter sp.
GAATCCATCAGCGCCTTGCAACGCGCGAAACGGCGGTTGGAATAGGCCCAAAAATCGTCCGCCGGATTTTGGTCGGCGTGCTGGATCAGCCCCCAAAGGGTCCAGAGCAGGTCGCACATCGCCTTGTAGATGACGTAGCGGCCAAGCTCGGCCGGCGTCGGCGCGCCACCGAAATAGGAGTCTTGCAGAACTTTCTCGTTCGCAGGCGTGAGCTGGGATTCGACGGCGAAATCGGCAACATCCCAGACCGGATCGTTCATGCCGGAATATTCCCAATCGACGATCCACATTCTCTCGCCGGTATCCAAGAAATTTTCCGAAAGCGGATCGCAGTGACAGGGCACGAGCGGCAGCGGATGCGCGTTCAGCGCCTGCCTCACGCTTTCTGCGGCCGCGAGCGCTTGCGGATACCCGTCCGGCACAGAAGCATTCTTGGCCTTCAGGATCTTGAGGTAGTCGTCGATCATCGCGAAAAGCTCGAAGCGGAAATCGAAGGTTTCGCCGCTCTCATGAAGCTTGCGGAGCGCGGCACCGGCGCGCGCCACGGAAGCGGGATTCGCATTGAGTTTCTCTGACGTCATGGTGACGACGTTCTCGATCGCAACCGTCAGCATCAAGCCGTCATCGCTGAAGGCAATCACTTCCGGGCTGACGCCGGCCCTTGCGGCGGCGCGCGCCGCGACCGCCTCGACGCGCCGGTTGATATAGGTCTCCGTCCCCTTGCCTGGAATGCGCAGCACATGCCGGCCGCGCGGGCCGCTGACCATAAAGACGCGGTTCGTGAGCCCGCCGAGGCGCTCGATCTCGACGCCACCCAATTGTTCCGCGGTGTAGAAGCCTAGACGTTCCAGGGCGCGCCTTGCGTCATCGAAATCCGCATTCATTCTCACGATCTCCGCTCAGGAAAACAGACGAACGTTCTCTGGGTCGTAAAGGGTCCGGGCCGTTTGCGTGGCCTTGTAGCTTTTCCCATAGGCTTCGATCTCGAACACCTTCTCATTTGCAATGTCGGAGGGGAGCCACCCGAAAGCGATCGTCTGGCCTATGGTGTGGCCGAAGCCGCAGCTTGCCGTCTGGCCGACGACCTTGCCGTCTTTCAGGATCGTTTCGCCGCCAAGCAAGGGCGCAAACTCCTCGATGGTGAAGAGGCAGAGTCGCCTGCTCGGACCGCTCTTCTGCACCTCGAGGAGCGCGTTCTTGCCGATGAAGTCCTTGTCGAGATCGACAGCCCACGCCAATCCGGCCGAGAGCGGGTCGTAATCGGGGCCGATCTCGGCCGACCAATAGACGTATCCCTTCTCGAGGCGGCAGGTTTCGATCGCCCGGTATCCGACGTCGCGCAATCCGTAGGGCTCCCCTGCCCGCTTCAGCGTCTCGTAGAGCATGGCGGCGTACTCGGTTGGCACGTGAAGCTCGTAGCCGAGCTCACCTACATAGCCGATACGGACGGCGCGCACGGGCACGGGTCCCATCTCGATGTCGCGCACGGCCGTATAGGGAAAGGCCGCATTCGAGAGATCGTCGTCCGAAACGGCTTGCAGAACCTCGCGCGAGCTCGGGCCGCAGATGTTGAGGACCGCCCAGCCGGAGGTCACCTCCGTCAGAGCGATCCGGCTGTCCTTCGGCAGATGCCGGCGGACCCAGTTCGAATCGCGCACGCCGAACGCCGATCCGCTAATCATGACGAATGTGTCGGGCGCGAGATGGAGCAGCGTCACCTCGGCCTCGACGCC
>CAYMJW010000147.1:1833-5772 GCA_964390455.1 uncultured Methyloceanibacter sp.
TGCTCGTGCACGGGCGAGCGCCGCAAGCCGCGGCCCGCTTCGTTCTCGGCGCCCGGCCAATGAATGCTGTAGTAGTCGCCATAGGCCTCGATCGCGCGTGCTTCGAGGTATTGGCCTGAGCTATGCGGGCGACCGAACCGGCGCACGTCGAAGGCCCACAGGTCCATGCCGGGATCGCCGTCGAGGATCCAATTCGCCATCGCCTCGCCCGCGCCGCCCGAGGCGGCAATGCCGGCGGTGAAGCCGCAGGCCACGAAGAAATTGTCGAGCTCTGGCGCGAGCCCCAGGATCGGTTCGCCGTCGGCCGAGACCGGTATAGGTCCGTTGATGACGGTCTGGATGCCAATTTCGTTGAGGACAGGCAATCTCTCCGCGCAAGGCAGCGCGAACAACTCGAGGCGCTCCATATTCTCGGGGAACAATTGCCGCCCGAACTCGAAGGGGGGACGCGAGCGCCAGCAGCCCTTCGTCCCCTTCTCCCATCCCCCGATCGCGAAAGCACCGACATCGGGCTTGAGATAGAAATTCTTGTCGGGATCGCGCAGCGTCGGCAGCGTCTTGGGCAAATCGAGCTTCTTCTCGGTGAGAAAATATTGGTGCTCGACAACGCCGGCGGCGAGCGCTGCGCCGGCCATGTCGCCGATCCGTTTCGCCCACAGTCCGGCGCAGTTGACGAGAATGTCGCAACCGACAGTGCCGTGGTCGGTGGTGACGCCCTCGACCCGGCGGCCTTCTTTAATGATGCCGGTGACGGTCGTGCCTTCTTGCAGCGTTGCGCCGTTCTTGCGCGCGGCGGACGCGAAGGCCTGCGTGAGCCCATAGGGGTCGATGTAACCGTCCGAGGGAATGAACGCAGCGCCGACGACGCCGTCCGGATCGATATAAGGGAAGAGATCGACCGCCTCTTGCGCCGAGAGCGAATGGCACTCGAAACCAAAGCTCTTCGCCAATGTCATCGACCGGCGAATTTCGCTCCACCGCTCGGGCGAGGACGCGAGCCGCAGCGATCCGACTTTCTTCCAGTCGATCGCCTGCCCCGCCTCCGCTTCGAGCCGGTCGAACACGGCGACCGAGTTCTGCATCAGCCGCGTGAGGTTCTTGCGGCCGCGCAGCTGCCCGACGAGGCCCGCCGCATGCCAGGTGCAGCCGTTGGTGAGTTGCGATTTTTCGAGCAGGAGGACATCGCGTTCACCCCGCCTTGTCAGCGCATAGGCGACCGCGCAGCCGATGGCGCCTCCGCCGATGATGACGATGCGCGCATGGCGATCGAAGGACACTGACATCACGCTTCACCCTTCCGGGAGGTAGACTCGATGTGACTGGAACCGCATGCGTGGGAGTCTGGCTTCTGACCTACGTTGGCACGGGACCAGCCGGCTACTTGTTCGGCGGTGGATAGCGTTCGAAGGCCGGCAACTCGTGTGCATGCTCCATCCAGGGGATGCGCTCGGCGACCTGGATATGCGCGCGCGCGGGCACGGCGTTCGGGTCGTCGTAGGTCGCGCTCTGGATGTCGATGATGCCCGGCAAGAGAACGGCGTTGGTGTAGAACAGGCCCGTGCCGCAAGCACCGCAGAAATGCCGGCGCCCGTTCTCCGAGGAGGCGTAAACCTTCGGCTCGCCCTTCGTCACCTTGACCGCGTCAGTCGGGAACATGGTCCAGCCGACCATCGGCGCCCCCGCGTGCCGCCGGCAATCCATGCAATGGCAGAGCGCGTGGGTGAGCGGCTCACCCACGGCCTGATAGCGGATTGCGCCGCAATGACAGCCTCCAATGATGGTCATGGTCAGGCTCCTTGAACGAGAGGCGATGAGAGTCAGATTTCAAGGACTTGCGCCCTCGACGTGAATCAATTTGCGAAGCTGAAGGCTGGCAATCACTTATAGCGCTCGCCCCAAGCGTAGAGCGCCTTCAGCACCGGTCCAAGCGCCTTGCCCTTGTCGGTCAGGAAATACTCGTAGCGCGGCGGATGGTTTTGATAAAGCCGGGTCCCGATCACGCCGGACTTCTCCAGGCGTTTGAGGCGCGCCGACAGCGTGTTCGGCGCGACCCCGCCGAGCCCCTTCTCCAGTTCCTGAAAGCGCAAGGGACCTTTGCGGAACAGGTCGCGCAAGACGAGCAGCGACCATCTCTCGCCGATCGCGTCGAGCGCCCTCGCCACCGGGCAATCTTCCTGGCCGTATCCGCCTGCCATCGCGGCTAGATAGCCACCCCCTTTGATGGGATCAAGTGACTATCTATTGTAAAGTCACTTCCGATATAATAGTTGAGATCAGCGGCGATGTCATCGTCGATGCCTAGGAGGATGCTCCCATGAACTCATTTCTGTGGGCTTTGCTCGTCTTCGCGGCGATCGGCGTTGGCGTGTGGCTCGTCTCCTTCGTCATCGAGGCGCTCCGGCCCAAGCCGAAAGCGCCGGCGAAGCTCTCCTGGGCCCCGACGATCCCGATCGAGACGGTGGAGGTCGGTGGCAATAAGCTCCGCTACATCAAGTCGGGCAAGGGTCCGGCCCTCGTTCTTCTTCACACGCTGCGAACGCAGCTCGACCTGTTCGAGAAGGTCGTGCCGGAGCTTTCCAAGCACTTTACTGTTTATGCCTTCGATTATCCCGGCCACGGCTATTCGGACATTCCGCAAGCCCGCTATGACGCCGCCTTCTTCACCGAGACGGTCGAAGGTTTTCTCGACAGGCTCGACCTCCGCGACGTGACGCTCGCGGGCGTGTCGATCGGCGGTTCGCTCGCGCTGATCTTGGCCGCCCGGCGTAACCCTCGCGTTGCCCGCGTCATCGCCATCAACCCCTACGACTACGCCAAGGGTCGCGGCATGGCGCGCGGCTCATTGGCGGGCTGGCTCGCGACTTACGCATCGCTCGTTCCGGTCGTCGGCGAGACCTTCATGCGCCTGCGAAATCCCATTGTCGTGAACGCGGTGTTCCGCGGCGGCGTGGCCGATGCAAACAGCGTGTCGCCTGCGCTCATGAAAGAGCTGAACGCGGTGGGGAATCGCCCGGGGCATTACCGGGCTTTCATCGCCCTGTTGCGAAATGCGGCAAGTTGGGAGACGGCAACCAAGGATTACGGCCGCATCGCGGTTCCGGTCCTGCTCGTTTGGGGCGACCAGGATTGGGCAACCCAGGAAGAGCGCGAGCACGACCGAAAGCTGATACCGGGCGTGGAAATGACAACGCTCGAACGCGGCGGACATTTCCTGCCGCTCGACCGCCCGAAGGAATTGACCGAGCTGATTGTCCGTTTCGCCGGCACGTAAGGATCGAAGGGCACGTCAGGAGAAGGCCATGAACCGCACGCGACTGAGCCTCTATTACTTGTGCAGCTACCTCCTGATCGGGGGGTTCGTTCTCCTGTTCTTTCCGGCCGAAGGCCTGAAGCTGCTGATGTCGAACGGATCCTATGACGATATCTTTTCGCGCGTGGCGGGCATGCTGCTTGCAGGACTTGGCATGACGGTGCTTGGGATTATCCTCACGCGCTCCGAGGCGATGTACCCTGTCACGCTGATCGTTCGCGCGTTCTTTCTTGCGGGGTTCGCGGTCTTCTATTGGCTCACAGGGGACCCCCTATTCCTGGTGCTACTCGCTATCGTCGGATTGGGCTTCGCGCTCACTCTGACGTCGTATCGCCTGGATCGCAGCGCGACCCGCTGAGAACGCTCTCCCCTTGGGGGAGAGCACACGAGCGCGTTTTCGCGCTCGTGGTGAGGGGTAAGCCGCGAAGCGGCGTCGACAGAAAAACCCTCACCCGCCTCGCCGCACTTGATTGATGCGCGACCGCGCTGCATCTGAGCGCATCACCCCCCACCCCGGCGTCGCAAGCGCGACACCGGACCTTCCCACGAGGGGGAGGTTAGAAGAGTTTTCTGCTCTCCCCTAAAAGGGGCTATTCCAGAGTGGAGATTGTCTCCGCCGTCGCCGGCGG
>CAYMJW010000148.1:0-5731 GCA_964390455.1 uncultured Methyloceanibacter sp.
GACCTTGAGCTCCGGATGCGCGCGCTTGAAGCGATCGTCGGCCTCGGTCTCGGCGGCGAGTTGCGTCAGCGCGGTGATGGTGTAGCGCTTCAGCTCGATCCCGGCCTTCGCGTAGGAGACGGTATAAGCTTGTTTCAGCGGTGGGCGTCCCATGGCGTCTTCTCCTTGCGTCGAGACTATCGGATGAGCCCCCTCACCCCGCGGCGGCAACGGCCTTGGCGGGGTGCACCATCGCAGTGAAATCTGCCATCAGCGTGCGCGTGATGTCGCCGATGGCGAAACGATATTGGCCGATCTCCGCAACCGGCGTCACCTCGGCGGCGGTGCCGGTGATGAAGCACTCGGAGAATCCGCTGAGCTCCTCCGGCATGATCGCCCGCTCGATCACTTTCAATCCGCGCTGCTTGGCGAGCCCGATCACGGTCTGCCGCGTGATGCCGTTGAGGAAGCAATCGGGAAGCGGCGTGTGCAGCACGCCGTTTTGCACGAAGAAGATATTGGCGCCGGTCGCCTCGGCGACCTGGCCGCGCCAGTCGAGCATCAGAGCGTCGTTATAGCCCAGGCGCTCGGCCCGGTGCTTCTCGATGGTGCAGATCATATAGAGGCCGGCCGCCTTGCTCTTGACCGGCGCGGTGCGCGGATCGGGACGGCGGAACTCGGCGAAGGTCAGGCGCAAACCCTTGGCGCGCGCGGCCGGATCGAAATAGGAGCCCCAGTCCCACGCGGCGATGGCAACATTGGTCTTGGTCTGTTGCGCGGCGACGCCCATCTGCTCGGGCCCGCGCCAGGCGATGGGGCGAACGTAAGCGTCGGAAAGCTTGTTGGCGCGCACGACGTCGCGCGCCGCCCTGTCGAGCTCGGCGATCGTGTAGGGAATTTCGAAATCGAGAATCTTGGCCGAGTCGTGCAGGCGCTGATTGTGCTCGGTCAGCTTGAAGATCTCGCCGTCATAGGCGCGCATCCCCTCGAACACGGCGCTGGCATAGTGCAGCGCGTGGGTCAGCACATGGAGCCGCGCGTCGTTCCACGGGACGAGCTTGCCGTTCAGCCAGATGAAGCCCTCGCGTTGATCGTAAGGGGCAGTCATGATGAGCCTTCCTCCGCGAACGAAGGTCCGCCGTCTTGAGGCGGCGAGACCCGGAACTCGATGCCCAGCGAGGAGCCTCTCATAGCACCTTTATGGGCAATTGCGCGCGCAAGCGCCGAGGCGTATCAATGCCGGAATAAGTCAACATGGCTGACATAACCGAGGGCGGAATCTAAGTCAACATGACTGACCTAACCGAGACCCTCGACAAGGCCCCGCGGGCGAAGGCCGTTCGCTCCAAGCCGCGGGGCAATGGCGGCGCGCGCAAGCGCTCCAGCCTGCCCGAAGCCAAGCTGCTCGAATTCGCCGAGCTCCTGTTCTTCGCCTATCGCGATTTCACCCGCGACCCCGACGCCATCCTCAAGGATTTCGGTTTCGGCCGGGCGCATCACCGGGTGCTCCATTTCGTCAATCGCCACTCGGGCTTGCGGGTGGCCGACCTGCTCGACATCCTCACCATCACCAAGCAGAGCCTCTCCCGCGTGCTCAAGCAGCTGATCGACAAGGGCTATATCGTGCAGCAGGCGGGGCGCTCCGATCGCCGCGAGCGCCTCTTGTTCCCCACCGACAAGGGCCGCGTTCTGGCCGAACGGCTGGCGGCGCCGCAATCGGTGCGGCTCGCCGAGGCGTTGAAGGCGGCGGGGCCCGGGGCCGAGGCGCTGTTGCGCCGTTTTCTCGAAGCCATGGTCAATGCCGAAGAACGGCCCAAAGTCTCCTCCATCATGGCCGCGTCTCCGGTTCCGCTCAAGGAGGGCGGCAAGGGGGGAGGCCCATGACCCAGCCTGCACCGATCAAGGCGAAGAGCGGCAGCCCGGACGACAACGCGCCGCATATTCTCGTGGTCGACGACGACAGCCGTATCCGCGACCTGCTCGCCCGCTACCTCCAGGACCACGGCTTCCGCGTCACAACGGCGATCGACGCGGCGAGCGCGCGCGCCACCATGCGCAGCCTCGCCTTCGACCTGCTCATTCTCGACGTGATGATGCCGCACGAATCCGGCATCGATTTTGCCCGCTCGCTCCGAAACGAGTCGCGCGTGCCGATTCTGATGCTGACCGCGCGTGCCGAGCCCGAGCAGCGTATCGAGGGGCTCGAGACCGGGGTCGACGACTATCTCGCCAAGCCGTTCGATCCGCGCGAGCTCCTCCTCCGGGTAAGCAACGTGCTCCGCCGCGGCGGCGGCGCGCCCTCAAGCGGCGAGGTCCGCATGGGCGATTTCGTCTTTCACATCGCGCGCGGCGAACTCCGGCGCAACGACGAGACCATCCGCCTGACCGAGCGCGAGCGCGAACTGTTGCGCTATTTCGCCCAGAGGCCGGGCATGCCCGTCTCCCGTCACGAGCTCGCCAAGGATGCGGACAGCGGCGGCGAGCGCGCGGTCGATGTGCAAATCAACCGGTTGCGGCGCAAGATCGAGCATGACCCCGCCAACCCGGTCTATCTCCAGACCGTGCGCGGCAAGGGCTACATTCTTTATCCCGAATGATGGACGCGTTCTCGAAACCCCTCGCCTTTCTGCGCGAGCACCGCGGCGGCCCGATCCAGCGCCTCCTCGCCGCTTTCGGCGACCGCATGCCGAAGGGCCTCTATGCCCGGGCGCTCATCATCATCATCGCGCCGATGGTGCTGTTGCAATCGGTGCTCACGTTCGTGTTCCTCGAGCGTCATTGGCAAACGGTGACGCACCGGCTGTCCACCGTCACGGTGCAGAATATCGGGCTGCTCATCGACCTCTACCAGACCAACCCGCAAGAGGCCGAAACACTGTCGCGGCTGGCCGAGCAAAATCTCGGCTTGCGGGTGCGCTTCGTCCCCGGCGAGGAATTGCCGCAGGTGCGCTCGAAGCCGTTCTTCGATCTTCTCGACTCCACGCTGTCCGACGAGTTGACCCGCCAGATCGGGCGGCCGTTCTGGATCGATACGGTCGGCCGCTCGAACTTCGTCGATATCCGCATCAAGCTCGACAACGCGGTGATGCATGCCATTGCCCGCCGCAGCCAGACCTATGCCTCCAACTCGCAGATCTTCCTGTTGTGGATGGTCGGCACCTCGCTGGTCTTGCTCACCGTCGCGATCCTGTTCCTGCGCAACCAGATCAAGCCGATCCTGCGTCTGTCGGAGGCGGCCGAGAGCTTCGGCAAGGGGCGGCCGCCGCCGGAGGACTTCCGCCCGCGCGGCGCGCGCGAGGTGCGCCAGGCGGCCCATGCCTTCATCGAGATGCGCGACCGCATCGAGCGCTATGTCGAGCAGCGCACCGTCATGCTGGCGGGCGTGAGCCACGATCTGCGCACGGTGTTGACCCGCTTCAAGCTGCAACTCGCTCTGTTCGAGGACACGCCCGAGCTCGAAGCCATGCGCGCCGACGTGGACGAGATGCAGGCCATGCTCGAGGACTACATGGCGTTCGCCAAGGGCGATTCCGGCGAGGAGATCGTGCGCGCCGATATCGGCGAGATCTTAAGCGAGGTGAAGAGCCAGGCGCACACCACCAAACCGATCGCCTTGGACGTCAAGGACGCGCCGCTCGTCGTCCCCGTGCGCCGGCATGCGTTCAAGCGCGCGGTCGCGAACCTCGTCAACAATGCCGCGCGCTTCGCCGAGCATGTCAATGTCAGCGCCGCCAAGACGAACGGGGCGCTTACCGTGTCGGTCGAGGATGACGGCCCCGGCATTCCCGAGACCGAGCGCGAGGAGGTGTTCCGGCCCTTCTACCGGCTCGACCACGCCCGCAACCAGGATTCCGGCTCGACCGGGCTTGGGCTCGCCATCGCCCGCGACATCGCCCGCATTCACGGGGGCGACATCGCTCTCAGCCGGTCCCCGCTCGGCGGATTGAAAGCCGTGCTAAAAGTCCCCGTGTGAATTTGGCCCTGTGAAAGGAGCGTTTCGATGCGACGTATGCTGATTGGACTCGCCGCGATCCTGACGGTTGCCGCTGCCGGACCGGTGCTTGCCGTCGATATGACGGAGGAAATCCAAGAGGAAGAGCAGCCCGGTTCCGAGATCGAGATCGAGGGCGATGGCGCTGGCGGCTTGCAGATCGAACGCAAGAGCGGCAAGCCGCTTCTGGACATTGGCGGCGGCGCCGGCGGCGAGGGACTGATCGCGCCGAACGACCCCGACATGCCGGAGGCCGGCGATCCCATCGACGACGCGCTGCCGGGCGAAGGGCCGCAGGACCTGTCGGGCCCTGACGACGACGACGATCTGCCCGAGTAAGCGACGCAGAGTTCCGCTCAGCATCGCCTTTTCCGCTCCCCCCTTGAGGGGGAGCACGCGCACCGCTTGGTGCGCGGAGGGGGGTGAGACGCGCGAAGCGGCACTAACGTCGAATAAAAAGACCCCTCACCCTTCCCGCCATTCGTCGCGCTTCGCGCGCCGGGCGGGAAGCCCTCTCCCTCAAGGGGAGAGGGGAAGGAGTAAGGCGCGTCCTTTTTTAACCTCCCCACGAGGGGGAGGTTAGAGAGAGACGTGCCGGTGCCAGCCTAGGGGCTCGCGGCAGGCGCGGGGCCGGGGCTGGGCGGCGTTCCCGGCTTCGCCTCGCTGCGCTTCGAGCCGCGCGGCATCAGCCCGCAGGCGAGGCGGCAGAGATCGGCGCAGGCCTGCTCCATGCCGGACAGCATGCGTTCGCCACGGCTGAGCCTACGGTCGAGCGCGGCCATGGTCTTGTCGAGCGCCGGCGTATCGTCGTTGAGCCACACGCGGAACACGTTGCCGTAGATGCCGGCGAGACCGCCGACGCGGAGCGCGCCGCCCGGCCCGTCGAGTTTGGCGCCGGCCGATTCGAGCATCCAATATTGCGACTGAAGCGAGGAGCCGAACAGCATCGCCGCTTCGCCTGGCCGGCAACAGAGATAGGAGGCGATGCGCTTGAGCGCGGGCTTATAGGGCTGCATCGCCTCGAACCGCGACATCACGATATCGAACACGCGGTCGCGCGGATTTGACGGCGCGCTGACCGCGCGCGCCTTGGCAAGCACCTCGGCATCGAGCTCGGCCTGGAACGCGCGCAGGATATCCGTCTTGCAAGCGAACTCACGCCTAAGATCGGCGAGGCTGACGCCGGCGACGCCAGCAATATCGATAAGCGTGACGTCGCCCCAGCTTCGCTCTTTGGCGAGATCGAGCGCCGCCTTGACCGCCTTGGATCGTTTGGAAAAATCGTCGAACATGGCCGTTACTCCTTCGCTGCAAACATAGGCGCTTTTGATGGCCACCAAAAGGCGCTCAGAGCAGCCTCATGCCGAGGAGCGCCCGCGAGGGCGCGCCTCGAAGCATGTCTTTAGACGTGCGCCCTTCGAGACGGGCCTTCGGCCCTCCTCAGGGTGAGGAGCGGACTGTTTCCTAACCTCCCCCTCGTGGGGAGGTCGGCGCGCTGCTGTCTCTTTGCGTTACCGCCCTGCCTTCGCCGAAGCGAAGCCGTTCCTCGATGCAGTTTCGGTACAGTGGGCGCTTCGGCTTCGCGCAGGCAGGTCCGCTGCTTGAGCGCGCAGCGCGCCGGGTGGGGGGATGGTGCTTCAACTTGCGACCACTGTGCCACGTGAGCGGAACGCCCCCCACCCCGACGCCGCGCTTTGCGACTCAAACAGCAACGCGTCAGCGCAAGACCAAAAGCGCGTCGTCGGACCTCCCCACGAGGGG
>CAYMJW010000149.1:0-5727 GCA_964390455.1 uncultured Methyloceanibacter sp.
TCCAGCTTGCGAGCAATTTCGAGCGCCTTCTGTTCGAGCTTGCCGGCCGCGACGCCGCGCGGGTCAGATCGCTGATGGAGGCGTTGCGCAAGGACGGGGCCTTTCGCCTGAACGACGCCGAATTGTCCGCCTTGCGGGCGCTCTTCAGCGCGCATGCCATCGGCGAGCCCGAGACGGACATGACCATTCGCAGTCTCCTCGAGGAGACCGGCGTTCTGGCCGATCCCCACACCGCGGTTGCCGTGGCGGCCGCGCGCGCCGAGAGCGGGCTCGGCTCGACGCCCATGGTCGTTCTCTCGACCGCGCATCCGGCTAAGTTCCCCGAGGCTGTCGAGCGCGCTTGCGGCCGTGTGCCCGACGAGCCCGATCGCCTGAGATTGAGGCTCGGTCAGCACGAGCGCTGTACGGTGCTCCCCAGCGACTATGCCACGGTCGCTGCGTTCATCGAAACGAACGCGCGCGCCGGCGGCAAGAGCGCCGCGCGAGGGAAGCGCCGGACCGGAGTGCGCGCGTGAGCCTCGAACAGTCAAAACTCGCCAATGGCCTGACCGTGGTCAGCCACGCCATGCCCGAAGTCGAGACCGTGTCGCTCGGGCTTTGGATCGGCGCAGGCAGCCGGAGCGAAGCCGAAGGTGAGCACGGCGTCGCGCATTTCCTCGAGCACATGGCCTTCAAGGGAACGGCGCGCCGGAGCGCGCAAGACATCGCCGAGGAGATCGAAGCGGTGGGCGGCGAGCTCAATGCCGCGACCGGCGTCGACTCGACCGCCTACTATGCGCGCGTGATGCGCCAGGACATGCCACTCGCGCTCGACATTCTGAGTGACATCGTCGTTGCGCCCCGATTCGACGAAACCGAGCTTGCCCGCGAGCGCGACGTGATCCTGCAAGAGATTGCGGCGGCCCTTGATTCACCCGAGGACATCGCCTTCGACCTCCTCCAGGAAGCGGCGTTTCCCGGGCAGCCGGTTGGCAGACCCATCCTCGGCACGGCGGAGAGCGTGCGCCGGTTCAAGCCCGCCCATCTCGGCGCCTATTTGTCCGCCCATTATCATGGTCCCGACATGGTGCTCGCGGCGGCGGGCGCCGTCGATCACGGCGCGCTTCTTGCCGAGGCGGAGCAGAGGCTCGGTAGTTTTGTTCCCGAGACAGCTTCGCCTCCCGAAGACGCGCTCTATGCAGGGGGCGTCAGGCGCTCCGACAAGAATTTCGAGCAGACCCACCTCGTGCTCGCCTTCGAAAGTCCGCACTACCGCCACCCCGACTATTTCGCCGCGCAGATTTGCGCGGGCGCGCTCGGCGGCGGCATGTCCTCGCGGCTCTTCCAGGAAGTGCGCGAGCGGCGCGGCCTCTGCTATGCCATCTATGCCTTCGCGAGCGGTCTCACCGACAGCGGCATCTTCACCATCCATGCGGCCTGCGCCGCCGACCGGGCCCATGACCTGTTTGCCGTGATCCGCGACGAGCTGGTCAAGGCGGCCGATGCAGGCTTCAGCGCCGACGAGCTTGCTCGCGTCAAGGCGCAGCTCAAGATGGGGCTGCTCACGGGGCTCGAGAGCTCGAGCGCCCGCGCCGAGCAGCTCGCCCGCCAGATCCTCATCCACGGCAGGCTGCTCTCAACCGAGGAGCTGATCGAAAAGGTGGACAGGGTGGAGGCCAAGGACCTGCAAGCCTTGGTTGAGCGTATGCTGGCCTCTCCGGTCAGCCTCGCCACGGTTGGGCCCATTCTTCATGTTGCAAGATTCGACCGGGTGACGGAAAAATTCGCCGTTCCCGCGACCAGGGCCGCTTGAGAGGGGTGGAGAGCGTATGGCACTGCTGCGAGCCGTCTCGACCAGCGATTTCGGACCGGTCATCGAGTCCGATACGGTCACGTTGCGGACGCCGCAGATGTCGGACTATCCCGAATGGGCCGAGCTCAGGGCCCAGAGCCGGGAGTTCTTGACGCCTTGGGAGCCGCTCTGGGCGTCCGACGAACTCTCCCGCGCCTCGTTCCGCCGGCGCGTCCGGCATTATTTGCGCGATCTTCGCGAGGATGTGGGCTATGCGCTGTTCATCTTCGCGGCACCTCAAGACAAGCTCGTCGGCGGGCTCACGCTCTGCAACGTGCGCCGCGGCGTGACCCAGTCCTGCACCCTCGGCTACTGGATCGGAGCCAAATACGCCAATCAGGGCCATATGACCGCAGCCGTCCGTGCCGTAGTACCGTTCGTGTTCGATTCGCTCGAATTGCACCGGCTCGAGGCCGCATGCATCCCGAGCAATACGGCATCGATCAGGCTGCTCGAAAAGACGGGTTTCAAGCGCGAAGGGCTCGCGCGGCGCTATTTGCGGATTAACGGCGTTTGGCAGGACCATCTGCTTTACGCATTGCTCGACACGGACGCGTGCCGCTAGCGCGCCGGAGTGTCAGGCGGCATCGGGGGAGGAAAGGTGGAGTTGAGCGCCTCGACAAGAGGTAAGGCGGCGCCCAAGCGGCGCCTTGTCGGCCCGATCGGCGCCATTGCTTGCGCCGTCGTCGCCGCTTCCTTTCTCTTTTCGGCGCCGCTTGCCCGCGCCATCGAAGCCATCCCCGTCGAGGCCAATCAGGACAAGATCGACATCACCGCCAAGGGCGAGCTCTACGAGGGGCGCGGCGACAAGCTCCAGATCGAGACGGCGCCGGGCCCCGACGGCTATATCGGCCGCATGGCGGTCTCGGCCTCGACGCCGGGCACCAATCCCGCTTGGCTCGTCTTCGCTCTTTCCAATCCGACCTCTGAGCGGATCGTGCGCTGGCTGGTGGCGCCGCGCTACACGCTGGCCGATTCGCGCGTGTTCTGGCCGACCCTCGACGCCCCGCGCATCGCCGCCATCACCCCCTCGCTCGGGTTCCGCCCGGAGCCGCTCAAGAGCGATCGCGCCGACATGTTTCGCTTGAGCCTCGAGCCCGGGCAGACCATCACCTTCGCCGCCGAGCTCAGCTCGCAGCAAGTGCCGCAGCTCAATCTGTGGGACCCGAACGCCTACCAGGCGAAGCAGCAGGACCGCATGCTGTTCAACGGCGTGCTGCTCGGCATCACGGGACTGCTCGCCATTTTCCTCACCGCGATCTTCGCCGCCAATCACCGCGCCATCTTCCCGGCAACGGCGCTGATCGCCTGGGCCACACTCGCCTATTTCTGCGTCGATTTCGGCTTTTGGAACAAGCTCTTCCCCGTCGGCCCCGACCGCACCGCGCTCTATCGCGCGGCCGCCGAAGCGGGACTTGCCGCAAGCCTCGTCCTCTTCCTCTACACCTTCCTCCGCATCGGACTCTGGCATGGTTGGATCAGGACGTTGTTCTGGGGCTGGATCGCGTTTCAGCTCTCGCTCATCTTCCTTGCGGTCGTCGATCCGCCTTCGGCGTCGGGGGTCGCGCGTATCTCGCTCGTCGCCATCGCTAGCGTCGGCGCCGCGCTGATTCTCTATTTCGCGCTGCGCGGTCAGGATCGTGCGCTGTCGCTCATTCCGAGCTGGATGCTTCTCATCGTCTGGCTGTTCGGCGCGGCCATGATCGTGCTCGGCCACCTGTCGGGCGATCTTGTCGTCTCGGGTCTCGTCGCCGGCTTGGTTCTCTTGTTGGTGCTGCTCGGCTTCACCGTGACGCAATTCGCCTTTCGCTCGGGGGCGGGTCCCTTGAGCCTTGGACCGCCGAGCCTCGTCCAGCTAAAGTCGCTCGCCGTCGACGGCTCAGGCGCCTACGTCTTCCAATGGAACGCCGGACGGGACGAGATCACCGTGGCGAACGAGGTGGAGCATGAGCTCGGGCTTGAGCCCGGCGCTCTGTCCGTCGCCGTCGATGACTTTCTGCAATACGTGCACAACGCCGATCGCGAGCGTTTCCGCCTCATGCTGTGGTCGCTGCAGGAGAAGCAGGGCGGCGATTTTCAGCTCGAGTTTCGCCTGAGGCGGCATGACGGCGCCTATCTTTGGTACGAGCTGCGCGCAAACGCCGCGCCGAGCGAGAATGCAAGGCTGCTCCGCTGCACCGGGCTGATGCGCGACGTGACCAACCTCAAGCGCTCGCACGAGCGGCTGATCCACGACGCCGTTCATGACAGCCTGACCGGCCTTCCCAACCGCGAGCTGTTCATGGATCGCTTGCAAGGCGCCATCACCCGCGCGCGCGAGGGCCAGGCCAATCGCCCCACCGTGCTCGTCATCGACATCGACCGCTTCAAGAACGTCAACAAGAGCTTCGGCCTCGTGATCGGCGACAGCATGCTGCTCACGCTTGGCCGCAGATTGAGCCGCCATCTCAATCCCCAGGACACGCTGGCGCGGCTCGGCGGCGATCAATTCGCCATTCTGCTCATCTCCGATCCCGACCCCCGCAACGTGGCGACTCTTGCCGAACGGGTACGGCGTGCGCTCCGCACGCCGATGAAGATCAGCTCGAAGGAGATCATCCTCACCGCCTCGATCGGCATCGTCGTGCATGACGGCAGCCAGGAGACGGCGCAAGAGATGCTGCGCGAGGGCGAGCTTGCCATGCTCAGGGCGAAGCGCGCCGGCGCCGACCGGATCGAGATTTTCAATCCGGCGATGCGGGGCGAGGAGGAGAGCAAGCTTCCGCTCGAGAGCGATCTCCGCAAGGCGCTCGAGCGGCAGCAGATCACCATCCTCTATCAGCCCATCACCAGGCTCGCGTCGAACCAGCTGGCCGGGTTCGAGGCGCTCATGCGTTGGGACCATCCGACGCGGGGGCGGCTCGGCCCTGAGGAGTTCATTCCGATTGCGGAAGAATCGGGACTGATCGTCGAGCTTGGCAGCTTCGTGCTCGGCCAGGCGCTCGAAGAGGCGCGAGGCTGGCACAAGGCGCTGCCGCGCGACCGCGACCCGCTCTTCGTCAGCGTCAATGTGTCGAGCCGCCAGCTGTTCCGCCAGGACATGGTGCAGGAGATCAGGCTGATGCTGGCGCGCGAGACTGTGCCCAAGGGCACGCTCAAGCTCGAAATCACCGAGTCGCTGGTGATGGAAAATCCCGAACGCGCCGTCGAAATTCTCACCTGGCTCAAGACCTTCGGCGCGAGCCTCGCGCTCGACGATTTCGGCACTGGCTATAGCTCGCTGAGCTACTTGCACCGCTTCCCGTGCGACACCATCAAGGTCGACCGCTCGCTCGTCCGCAATAGCGGGCTCGACGGCTCGAGCCCGCTCATCTTGCGTTCGGTCGTGGCCCTCGCGCACGAGCTCGGCAAAGAAGTGGTGGCGGAGGGCGTCGAGACGCAGGCCGATGCGAGCTATCTGCGCTCGATCGGCTGCGAATACGGTCAGGGCTTCTATTACGGCGAGCCGATGCCGCCAAAAGATGTCGCCGATCTGCTCGCGGCTCTCGCCAGCCATCGCAAGCGCCGCGAGCGCGAGCGCGCGCGAGCCCCCGCGCAGCCGCAAGCGCCGAAGGGGCTGGAGGTGCAGGTGAAGGGCGCAAGCCCCGTGCCCGCTCTGCAAGGACCCCGCACGGTTCCGTCAGCCTCCTAGCAACGCGTCCTCCCTCCCCACGGGGGAGGGTGGCCGGCAGCTCGCTGCCGGCCGGGTGGGGCTCCCTCGCCCCTTGTGGGAGAGGGCTTCCCGCCGCGATCTTGCGGCGAAGCTCGCAAGTCGCATGGCGGGAAGGGTGAGGGGGTGAATCCATTTCGACGCGGGCTCACACCCGCTTACCCCTTGTATGTCTGTTTCGCCCGCGTCCTCGCGTAGGATGCTGGTC
>CAYMJW010000150.1:0-5681 GCA_964390455.1 uncultured Methyloceanibacter sp.
CACCTCCTAGGCGTTGTAAGCGATGCGCATGCCCTTGCCGCCGCCGCCGGCAGAGGCCTTAATCATGACCGGATAGCCGATCTGCTCGGCGATCTTGACCGCCTCCTTGGCGTCCTCGATCACGCCGAGATGGCCGGGGACGGTTGAGACCTTGGCCTTGGCGGCGAGTTTCTTCGACTCGATCTTGTCGCCCATCGCCTCGATGGCCTTCACATTCGGCCCGACGAAAGCGATGCCCGCCTTCTCGAGCGCACGCGCGAAGGCCGGGTTCTCTGACAGGAATCCATAGCCCGGATGGATGGCGTCGGCGCCCGTGGCCTTGGCCGCGGCCACGATCTTGTCGATCGAAAGATAGGACTGCGCCGCCTGCGCCGGGCCGATCGCGACTGCCTCATCGGCCATCTCGACGTGGATCGCGTCGCGGTCCGCCTCGGAATAGACGGCAACCGTCTTGATGCCGAGCCGGCGCGCGGTCCTGATGATACGGCAGGCGATTTCGCCCCGATTGGCGATCAGAAGCTTGGAAAACATGCGGTCCCGGGCCCCCTGCGACTAGGGCGAGTTCTAGAGGTTCGCCGGGATTGAGTAAACCGGATGGCGGGCCCCGAGGGGAAGCCTATTCCGCGGCTTGAGGAAGTCGCTTGCGCCGTCCCGGTCGTTTCGCCGCCCGCCGCTCTCGGGTTTCGCTCGATGCGGCTTCGGCCGCTGAGGTGAAGGCGTGGGCTTCGGGGGAACGAGGGGCTCCCTGAGCGGAAGCCGCCGCCATGCCGGCGGGGATGGCCTCTCCAAAAGGCTGCGCAACGGGCGCCGCGACCCCCGCGAGGGCCTCGGGGACCGATGCCCCGGCCTTGTGGTGGTCTCTGGCAAGGTAGGTATAGACCGCGGGCGTGATGAACAGGGTAAAGATCGTGCCGATCGTCATGCCCGCGGCGATCACCACCCCGATGGCGAAGCGGCTGGCCGCCCCCGCCCCGCCCGCGATCAGGAGCGGGATCATGGCAACGACGGTTGCCGCCGTCGTCATCAGGATCGGCCGCAAGCGCAAGGCGGCCGCTTCCTCGATCGCCTCGCGCCGGCCGTAGCCCTTCTCTTCTTGCAGCTTATTGGCGAAGTCGACCATCAAGATGCCGTGCTTCGAGATCAGCCCGATCAGCGTCACAAGCCCGATCTGCGTGTAGATGTTGATGGTCCCGAGCCCGGCATTGAGCGGGATCAGCGCGCCGAAGATCGAGGTCGGCAGCGCGATCAGGATGATGATCGGGTCGCGGAAGCTCTCATATTGCGCGGCGAGCACCAGGAAAATCACGATCAGGGCAAACACGAAGGTATAGACGAGCGAACTCCCCTCCTGCACGAACTGCCGGCTCTCGCCCTGGAAGTCGTAGGTGAAACCTTCCGGGAAATTCTCGGCCTGCTTCTTGAGGAAGTCGATCGCCTCGCCCACCGTCCGCCCCGGAAACGGCACCGCCGAGAGCGTCGCCGAGTTGAGCTGCTGGAAATTCGTCAGCGCGTTCGGCTGCACCACCTTGGTGACGGTCGCCACGTTGGACAGCGGCACCAGCGTGCCCGAGCTGGTACGGACGTGATAGCGGGTCAGCCAATCCTCGTTCAGCCTGAATTCGCGCGGCACCTGCGGAATGACCTGATAGCTCCGCCCGTAGAGATCGAACAGGTTGACATAGTTGCCGCCAAGCAGCGTCGCGAGCGAATTGCCGATATCGGCCATGGTGATGCCGGCCCGGTTCGCCTTGACGTGATCGATGTTGAAATCGATCTGCGGCGTTTCGAATCTGAGATCGGAATCGGAAAAGATGAACATGCCGCTCTCGCGCGCGGCCGTCTCGACAGCGGTCAAGACATCGGCAAGTTCGCGGAAGTCGCGCGTGGTGGTGATGACGAATTGCACCGGCGGTCCGCCCACCGAGCCGGGCAGCGGCGGCGGCGAGAAGGTGAGCGCAAGCGCAGGCGCCACGGCCGCGATCTTCGGCTGCAACTCCTGAAGCACGGCCTGGTGATTGCGCTCCCTCTCGCCCCACGGCTTGAGCAGGACGCCGGCAAAGCCCTGATGCACGTCGCCCATGCCGTTGATGGCGAAAACGTGCTCTTGCTCCGGCACCGAGTTGAAGACGTGGTAGAGCTGGTCGGTCGCCGCTTCGAGATAGTCGAGATTGGCATATTGCGGCGTCTTGACGATGGTGAAGAGGATGCCCTGGTCTTCCTCAGGCGCAAGCTCGCGTTGCGTGGTCATGTACATGAGGCCGGTCGCGGCGATCACGCCGACGAGCACGAGCAGCGTCACCGGGCGCCAGTTCAGCGTGCGGTTGAGCCGCCGCTGGTAGCGCTGCTTCAGGCCTTCGAACATCCGGTCGAGAAACCGCGTGAGCCAGCCCTTTTTCTCGTGCTCGTTCTCGGCCTTGAGCAGCTTCGCGCACATCATCGGCGACAGCGTGACGGCGATGACGCCCGACACGATCACGGCGCCCGCAAGCGTGAGCGCAAACTCGCGGAACAGCGTGCCGGTCAGCCCCGACACGAAGGCGATCGGCGCAAAGACCGCCGCGAGCGTGATGGTCATGGCGATGATGGGGAAGAAAATCTCCCGCGCGCCGAGAATGGCCGCGTCGAACGGCTTCATCCCCTGCTCGATATGGCGGTGGATGTTCTCGACCACGACGATGGCGTCGTCCACCACGAGCCCGATGGCGAGCACGAGCGCGAGCAGCGTCATCAAATTGATGGAGTAGCCGAGCGCCGCGAGCATGGCGAGCACGCCGACCAGCGATAGCGGGATTGTGACGATCGGGATCAGGGTCGATCTGAGATTGCCCAGAAACAAGAAGATCACGACGATGACGATGATCGCCGCCTCGCCCAAGGTCTGCACCACCTCCCAGATCGAAGCGCGAATGAAGCTGGTGGCGTCATAGGCGATGTCCGACTCGAGCCCGGGCGGCAGCTCTTTTTGAATCGCCGGAAAGGCCTTGCGCACGTCGGTGATGACCGTCAGTGGATTGGCGGTCGGCGTGGCGTAGACGCCGATGAACACGGCCTTCAGACCGTCGAACACGGACGAGGAATCGGCATTCTGCGGCCCGAGATTGATCTCGGCGATGTCGCCGAGCTTCACCAGAGAATCGCCGCGTGCCAGCACGACAAGCTCGCCGAAGGCCTCCGGCGTTTCGAGCGCCGTCTTGGCGTCGATGTTGGTTTGCACAAAGTCGCCCTTCACCTGGCCCGGAGCGGAGGTGAAGTTGTTGCTGGCAAGAGCCGCGCGCACATCGAGCGGCGTCACCCCAAGCGCCGCCATGCGGTCGGGATCGAGCCAGATGCGCATGGCGAAGGTCTGGCCGCCGAGGATCTCCGCATTGGCCACGCCGTTGATGGTCTGGAGCCGCGGCTGTACCACGCGCGTCAAATAGTCGGTGATCTGCGAGGCCGTCATCACCTTGGAGTTGAAGGAGAGGTACATCAGCGCGTAGCCCTCTCCGGTCTGCTTGGTGACGACGGAATCGTTGGCCTCGCGCGGCAAAATGCTCTTCACCTGGGCGATCTTCGACAAGACGTCGGTCATGGCCCTGTCGGGATCGGCGTCGAGCTTCAGGTTGAGCGTGACCGTGCTCACGTTCTGCGCCGATGAGGCCGTCAGCGTGTCGATGCCCTCGGCGCTCGCCACCGCCTGCTGGATCGGCACGGTGATGAAGCCTTGGATCAGGTCGGCGTTGGCGCCCGGATAGGTCGTGATGACCGTGATCGTGGTGTTGTACAGCTCCGGATATTGCCGGATCGGCAGCTTGAAGCCGGCCTGCGCCCCGATCAGGAGGATCAGCAGGCTCACGACCGTGGCCAGCACGGGCCGCTTGATGAAGATGTCGGTGAAGCGCATGGATCTACTGCTTGGGCAGTTCCGCCGGCGGCTTCAGCGCGCCGGAATTGTCGACCCTGATGGCCGCATCCGGCTGGAGTTTCAGCTGGCCGCTGGTCACCACCTCTTCGCCCGCCTTGATGCCTTCGAGGATGGCGACCCGGTCGCCCTGCGTCGGTCCGACGCGGACGAAGCGGCGCTCGACCGTGAGCTTGGGCTCCGCCGGAGCCGCGCCGGCCGGGGCGGCATCGGCGGCCACGGCTGAGCCGACCGGCTCGGTCGCGGCTGTTGGCGTTTGCGCTTCGGCAGGCTTCGGTGCGCCCGGCTTCACCACCCACACGCTATCGCCATAGAGGCCGTAGGTCACAGCCGTGCGCGGCACGGTGACGAATTCCTTCTCGCCGCCCGCGAGCACGGCGACATTGGCGAACATGCCGGGCATCAGCGTGCGCTCGGGATTGGGCACGGTCCCGCGCACCATCAGGGTCCGGGCGTCCTGGTTGAGACGCGCGTCAAGAGCGTCCACCTTGCCCTTGAACGTCCGATCCGGGAAAGCGTCGGCCGTGAGTTCGACGGCGCTGCCGATGGCGAACGTGCCGACGGTCTTCTCGGGCACGGGAAAATCGACCCAGATCGGATCGAGCGCCTGTAGCCAGACGAGACGCTGGCCGGCGGCCACATATTGCCCCTTCTCCACATAGCGCAGGCCGAGCCGGCCGGCGAAGGGGGCCGTGATGTTCTTCTGCGCGATGACGGCTTCGACACGTTGCACGGAAGCGAGCGCCGAGTCGCGCTTGGCGATGGTCTGATCGAGGGTCGCTTGCGACACGGCGCCCTTTTCGACCAGATTCTTTTGACGGTCGTAATCGAGTTTGGCTTGGACAAGGGTCGCCTTGTTGTCGGCGAGTTCGGCTTCCTCGACCGAGGTGTCGAGCTTCACGAGTTTTGCGCCCTTCTCGACGTCCTCGCCGCTGTCGAAGAAATAGTCGGTCACCATGCCGGCGACCTCGGGCGCGACATCCACGCCCTCGACGGCGACAAGCGTGCCGATGGCGTGCGTGCGCTCGACCCAGCTTTCGGTCTTGGCGACCTCGGAGGTAACGGTGGCCGGCGGCGGCACCATCTTCGCCATGAACTCGCCGATCATCTTCGGCTTGAAGACGAGATTGAAGTAGCCCACTCCGGCAAGGAACAGGCCGACGATGATGGCGGCGATGACAAAGCGCTTGATCATGGTGCTATTGCTTTGAGGGCCTCGTGCCAGGGCGATGGCCTTATCCTAGCCACCGGCGAAGGCCAAATTGCGCCCCTCGAGTCAGGTGCGCGTTCGAAACGTAGGCAGCGCTATCGCGGTCTGCAAGCCGCTTAGGACGCAACCGTCAGACCGCAAGCGTATGATGCGGATTCGAGGCCAAATTTGGGCTTTTGTCGCATTTCCGCCGCCTCTCACCCGAATCCCTGACCCGATCCGGCAAGGTGCGTCATGGCCATCACGCTTTGCGACATGCCGGATTCCCAGCATGCGTGGAAAGTGCGGCTCCTTGCTGCCGAACTCAACATTCCGCTTGAGAGGGTCGCGCGCGGCCCGCGCGCTAGACCCTATTGGGCCACGGCCTAGCAGCCCTTCTTGGTCTCGACGCTCTTGATCGCCTTCATGTTGGAGCGCTCGATCTCATTGAGTGGCACCTGCGCGACATCGTCATAGACACAGCCGGCATTGCCGAAGGCTTCGATCGCCTTCGGTGTGCGGAAGCAATAGCCGTTCTCCTTGTAGATCCAGTTGCGGACCTCCCACAGCGGCTGGCAGCCGAGCTGCATC
>CAYMJW010000151.1:0-5670 GCA_964390455.1 uncultured Methyloceanibacter sp.
AATCGCTAAAAGGCCGCGCGCGGCGAACTCAAAGCCGATCCCGGTCTTTTGGCGAGAGCCAGGGTCCGGGTTTTTTGTTGCGGCGCCCCAGGCTCAGTTGCCAGGAGGATGCAACAATGACAATTCGCGACTGGAACCCCGATGCTGGAGATGCGCGGCAGGGCGACGTGTATCTGTTTCGCGTTCCCGACGATCTGGAGATTTCGACTTTGGCCGAAGTCAAACGGCGCACAGACCGATTGGTGCTGCTCGAAGGCGAGATGACTGGACATCACCACGCGATCTATTCGCCGCAGCCCGCGATGTTCCGGGACGACGCTTTCGCGCGCTCATCTCCGGCGCAGATCGATACGGGGCTTGGCGTAGCCAGGCTCTACCGGGACGCCGATGCCGCGCGGGCGCTCGTTTCCGTCGGCGAACTCACCCGCGCCGATCTCTGCATCGGCTTCCTCGTCGTCGAGCATGGCCCTGTTGCCCTCAAGCATGAGGAGCATGATGCTATCTGCATCCCCGTCGGGCGCTACTATGTCGGCAGGCAGGTCGAAAGCGCCGGCCACATGGAGCGCATCGTTTGGGACTAGGCTATGCCCAAGCGCATCACAACACTCACGCCGGAACAGACCGCCCGAATTCCTGAGTGGGTCGAAAAGTGGGTTGCCATCGGTCTTTCGACGGAACCTGCGGATTTCGACCGCGCAACGGCCGCGGCTCTGGCTTGCTATGACGCGGCGGGACTGCGTCGCCCCCGGCTTGTCCTCCGTATGGGATCGCCGCTTGCCGCAGTTGTTGGTGGTGTGCTCGGCGCGAACCGCAGCAAGGCCTCGGTCGATAACACGGACGGAAGAGAAGTATTGAGCCACGTCCGGAGTGACGTCTTGCGTAAGATCTGGAGCGAGGTCGAGGGTCAGGTCGCGAACCAAGCCAAGATCTGGATCGCGAAAGAGGTCTCGAACCAGCTTTGGCGCCACGTTGGGGACCACGTATCGACCCGGACCTGGAGCCAAGTGGGGAATCAGGTCGGGAGCCAGCTCTGGAATCACGTTGGGGACCACTTTGCGACCGAGGGCGCATTGCATCAATACCGCGGTGGCCAGGCATACGTTGGCTGGCATGCCAGGATCAGTTTCCTGCGCGATGTGTGCGGCTGGAAGAATCCGACTCTTTCCCGCTTCGCCCAAGAAGAGGCGCTGGCCCTAAATTGCGGGTGGACTTGGTGGCATCACGATGTCGTTGCCATGAGCGATAGGCCGCGCCTGCTGCGGCGCGATCAGAGCGGCAGGCTCCACAGCGAGAGTGGCCCGGCGCTGCAATATCCCGATGGCTGGTCGCTCTATTGTTGGCATGGCCATTTGCTTCCCCCCTCGCATCAATGGCTGATCGCCGGACGCCATAAGCTCACGGCCGAGGTAATTGATGCCGAGCGGAATGCCGAGCTTCGCCGCATCGCCTTGGAGATTTACGGGTTCGACCGTTATCTCGCTGAACGCAATGCAAGCGTCATCGCCGAAGATGAATGGCACGGCCAGCGCCGGCGCTTGCTGTCTTGTAATGTTGGCGGCGAAACCGTTCGCATCCTTGAACTCACCAACGGCACCGTTGAGCCGGACGGTACGCGCCGAAAATTTCACCTGGGCGCCATGCCTGGCGAGACGCCGCACGACTGCGTCGCCGCAAGTTTCGGCCGTCCTGCCGGCAAGTATCGGGAGGCCATCGGCGCCTGATGCCTCTTTCTGCCTACGAGCATCGGCCGGGCTTGACGGCGGGCCCGCACAAGGACATTAATCCCCGCCTATCGTGGTGATTTGGCCGGCCGGCTTGCAGCCACGTTAAACAAATCGCTAAAAGGCCGCGCGCGGCGAACTCAAAGCCGATCCCGGTCTTTTGGCGAAAGCCGAAGTCCGGGTTTTTTATTGCGGCGGTCGCTTGAGCCGCGTTGTAAGGAGTTCGACATGGGCGCGAGCAAGGACCGCAAGGGCAAGACCATTCCCTGGTACGAGGCGACCGCGCTGATCCATGCCGGCACGGTCAGGAGCCAGTTCGGCGAGACCTCCGAGGCGATCTTCCTCAATTCCGGCTACGTCTATGACAGCGCCGAGCAGGCCGAGGCCCGCTTCAAGGGCGACGAGGAAGGCTTCGTCTATAGCCGCTACGCCAACCCGACCGTCGCCATGTTCGAGGCGCGCATGTGCGCGCTCGAAGGCGCGCCCGCCGCGCGCGGCACCGCGAGCGGCATGGCCGCGGTCGCCGCGTCGCTCCTCTGTCATCTCAAAGCCGGCGATCACGTGGTCTCGGCGCGGGCCCTGTTCGGGAGCTGCCGCTACATCGTCGAGGATTTGCTGCCGCGGCTCGGCATTGCCACCACGCTAATCGACGGGCGCGATCTCGCCGCGTGGGAGAGGGCGGTCAAGCCCAACACGCGCGCCTTCTTCTTCGAGACGCCGACCAATCCCGTGCTCGAACTTGTGGACATCGAAGGCGTGGCGAAGATCGCGAAGAAGGCGGGTGCGCTCGTCGTGGTCGATAATGTCTTTGCCACGCCGCTGTTGCAGCGGCCGATGCCGCTCGGCGCCGACATTGTCGTTTATTCGGCGACCAAGCATATCGATGGCCAAGGTCGCTGTTTGGGCGGCGTCGTGCTCGGACCGAAGGATTACATCGAGGAGAAGCTGCACAACTATCTCAAGCACACCGGACCGTCGTTGAGCCCGTTCAATGCCTGGGTGCTGCTGAAGGGCCTCGAGACGCTTCCCTTGCGGGTCGAACGCCACGGCGCCTCGGCCGCGGCGATCGCGGATTTTCTTGCAGAACGCAAAGAGGTCGTTCGCGTGTTCTATCCGGGCCGGGCCGATCATCCGCAGGCCGCGCTCGCCAGGCGGCAGATGGCGGGAGGCGGGCCGATGGTCGCCTTCGAGATCGAGGGCGGCAAGAAGGACGCGTTCCGCTTTATGAACAAGCTCCAGATCTTCAAGATCAGCAACAATCTCGGCGACGCCAAGAGCCTGGTCACGCATCCCTCGACCACGACCCACCAACGGCTGACGCCGGAGCAGCGGGCAGAGCTCGGCATTTTCGACAACAGCGTGCGGCTCTCGATCGGGCTCGAGGATTTTCGCGATCTCATCGCCGATCTCGACCAGGCTTTGTCTTGAGCTCTTCGTCATACCGGCGAAAGCCGGTATCCAGCATAGAGACTTAGCGCATGCCGCCCCTGGATTCCGGCTTTCGCCGGAATGACGTGAAGCGGCGAGGCCCACATCGGTTCTTCGCGTTGCGCTCGGCTTGTCTGGCGCAGACCCATATGCCACGCTTGCGGCAAAGCGAAACTCGTGAGTGAGGTCCGTCATGTGCCGGAACATCAAGACGCTCTCCAATTTCGACCCGCCCGCATCGGACGAGGAAATCCACCTCTCGTCTCTGCAATTCGTGCGGAAGCTGAGCGGCTTCACCAAGCCCTCGATGGCCAATCAGGCCGCCTTCGATCGCGCGGTGGACAAGGTCTCGCGCGCCGCGCGCGAGCTGATCGATTCGCTCGTGACGTCAGCGCCGCCGCGTGATCGCGAAATCGAAGCGCTGAAAGCGCGCGCCCGGTCTGCCCAGCGCTTCCCCAACTGACAGGACGCCGCAATTGACCAAAGCCCTTTCGACAGCAAAGGAGATCTTGCGGGCGCTCGTGGCCTTCGACACGACCAGCGCCAAGTCCAATCTCGCGCTGATCGCCTTCGTCGAGGACTACCTCAAGGGCCACGGCATCGCTTCCACGCGCGTGCCCTCGCCCGACGGCAGGAAGGCCGACCTGTTCGCGACCATCGGGCCGAAGGGCGATGGCGGCATCGGGCTTTCGGGCCACAGCGATTGTGTCCCCGTGGAAGGCCAGAACTGGACCTCGGACCCCTTCACGCTCGTCGAGCGCGACGGCAAGCTCTACGGCCGCGGCAGCTGCGACATGAAGGGCTTCATCGCCTGCGCGCTTGCCGCTGCGCCATCCTTCAAGGCGCGGGCGCTCAAGGAGCCGATCCACATCATCATCTCTTATGACGAGGAGGTCGGGTGTACCGGCGTCCGGCCGCTGATCGCCCGTCTCGGCAAGGACCTGCCTCGGCCGCGCGCCGTCATCGTCGGCGAGCCGACCAGCATGGCGGTGATCGACGCGCATAAGCGCATCGATTCCTACCGCACGCGCGTCACCGGACGCGAGGCGCATTCGAGCATGCCCGAGCTTGGCGTCAACGCGATCGCTGCGGCTGCGGCGCTGATCGGGGAATTGGGGCGAATCGGCGATCGAATCGCAACGCGCGATCGCGACGAACGCTTCGCGCCACCCTACTCGACCGTGTTCGTCGGCACCATCGAAGGCGGCACGGCGCACAATATCGTGCCAAAGAATTGCGAATTTCATTGGCAGGTGCGGGGCTTGCCCACGGCCGAGCCAAGCGAAGTGCCGCGCGACCTCGCCGCCTTCGCCGAGACCACGCTCCTGCCGAAGATGCGGCAAGTGACGAAAGAAGCCGCGATCGACACCGCGAACGACGGCTCAGTCCCTGCTTTCGTGGCAGCGCCGGGATCGGAAGCTGTCGCGCTCGCGCTCGCGCTCACCGGCAGAGATCGCACCGGGGCCGTGTCCTACACCACGGAAGCCGGACTGTTCGAAGAGGCGGGCGTGCCGGCGGTGATCTGCGGCCCCGGCAATATCGCGCAAGCGCACGCGGCCGACGAATATGTCTCGGTCGCGCAGCTCGAAGCCTGCCTCGCCTTTCTCGATGGCCTCGCTGACAGGCTCAGCAAATGACGCTTAAGCGTCGGCGAAGGAAGCAGGATCGAAGTTATAGCGGCTGTTGCAGAACTCGCAGGTGACCGAGACTTCGCCGTCCACCACCATCTCGGCGAGATCCTCGGCCGAGAAGCGCCTGAGCAACTCCTCGACCCGCGCCTGCGAGCAGCTGCAATAGCTGTTGAGCGGCACGGCACGAAAGGCGCGCACCTTCTCCTCATGGAACAGGCGGTAGAGCAGCCGGTCGGGCGGCAGCATGGGATCGAGCAGCTCGTGATCCTCGACCGTCTCGGCGAGGGCCTTGGCCCGCGTCCAATCCTCGGCGGCAAAGGCGGATTCGCGCGCGCCTGCGCGCCCGCCCTCGCCTGTGAGCTTCTGCACCAGAAGCCCGCCCGCGCGCCAACTCCACGGCCGCTCGCCCTGTCCGGCACGGTAATGCCGCGCCACAGCGAGCTTGATGAAGGTCGGCAGCTGCTCGGACTGCCGGAAATAGATGTCGGCGGCGTCGGTCAAGCTTTCGCCTTCAAGCGGCACCACGCCCTGATAGCGCTCGGTGTCCGGGCCGCGATCGATGGTCATGGCGAGATGGCCGCTGCCGAGGAGCGGCGCATCGGGAGGGATCGCGGCGAGACGCTCGGACGCGAAGCGCGCATAGCCGCGCAAAGCCCCCGGCACCTGATAGTCGGCAACGAGGAGGTCGACCGGTCCGTCGGTCGAGGCCTGGAGGATGAACTTGCCGTCGAATTTGAGCGCGGCGCCGAGCAGAGCCGTCAGCGCTACGGCCTCGCCCAAGAGCTGCGACACGGGCTCCGGATAGTCGTGGCGCGACAGGACCGTGTCGACCACCGGGCCGAGCTTGACGAGACGGCCCGCGACGCCGGCGTACTCCGCCTGGAAGGGCA